>SKKD01000199.1 GCA_007121655.1 Desulfonatronovibrio sp.
CGATAGATGTACGGAAAATTGATGCCGGTTGGGAAATAACTTTCTTTCAACAATCCGAAAACATCAATCTTATGTAAATAATATCGGAAAATTATGGAAATCTTTTTCATTCTTATTGACAACTCGAAAATATACACCACTTTAATTACATGTCTTTTCCAAACTATAATTCATCGTCCTGAGTCGTCTGTCAGCGCAATCAATGAACTTGTCCGAAAGGTAATTTATATATGTCTTTTCCCAAACCCAAATTCATCGGCCAGAGTCAGTCTATTAATAAAATCAATGAACTAGTCCGAAAAGTAAGTGACGCGGATTTTAATGTATTGATAACCGGCGAAAGCGGAGTAGGCAAAGAGCTTGTTGCAAGATCGCTTCATTATTATTCCGCCCGTTCAAGTAAGCCTTTTGTCAAGGTAAACAGCGCCAACTTGCCCGGAGAACTGGTGGAATCAGAACTTTTCGGCTATGAAAAGGGAGCGTTTACCGGAGCTGACAAAAGGAAAAAAGGATTATTCGAACATGCTGAAGACGGATCCCTTTTTCTTGATGAAATCGGAGAGCTTCCTCTTCAGCTGCAGGCAAAACTCTTGCAGGTGCTTCAGGATAAGTGTTGCCACAGAGTCGGGGGACAAAAGGAAATTCAGGTCATGGCCAGGGTAATCGCCGCAACAAATCAGAATTTGGACAGAGAAATTACCCGTGGCACCTTCAGGGATGATCTGTTTTACCGTTTAAGCACAATCTCCATACATATTCCTCCTTTGCGGCAAAGAAAAGATGATATCCCTTTTCTGGTAGAGTACTTTCTTAGAAAAATCCGGGAGCAGCATAATACACCTGATATTAAAATTCCTGAAAGTCTTATGGATTTATTTCTTGAATATCACTGGCCCGGAAATGTGCGCGAACTGGAAAATTATCTGAACAGACTGAGCATTCTGGAAAATTTCCGGGAACTTGAAGAAGAAATAGTTGCAAGCTCCCGCAAAAATAATTCTAAAACTATCCAGCCTCCAAAATATGAAGACAAACCCCCTTCCTCCCTCCTTCCCAATGATGATGTGGAATCAATCCCACCATTAAAAGAAGTTCGGGATAGGGCTGTGAAAAAAGTAGAGCGGGAAGCAATCGAGAAGGTATTATTCCAGGTTAATTGGAACCGCAGAGAGACCGCCAAAATACTCAAAATCAGCTACAGGGCGCTTTTATATAAAATAAAAGGATTAAACCTTTCGCCGCCCCATTAGATACGGATTCTTCTGAGGAAGCTCAGATTAAATGCATCACACTGCTGAGCAAGGACTTTTTCAACACGCTGTTATAGATGAAATTACTGGTTATAATAATTTGATTAGTGATTCACTCAAAATCGTATCCAATAATATACAAGCTTAATCATTTCCATTAGAAGCGTCTGCAGCCTTTGTCCAAAGCCCTCGTCATTCGAATATTCCACCGGGTAAACCCCTATTTCTACACCGTCTTCGGAGAAAATCTGTTGGAAAGTCCAAAGAGTTCTCCGTGAATGATAATCAGATGTAACTACCAGAAGACTCGTAATGTCTCCATGAGCCGAAACATATTCAAAGGTGTTCAGGGCATCATGAATTGTGCCGCTCTGGGTATAGCCAAGCAGGACAATGTCTTTCCCGGGAACCCCCTTATCAAGCAGATCTTCCCTGGCCCATTCCACAAGATACAGATTCCGCTGGTATTCCCGTGACCAGCCGGCAAAAACTCCATCATTGGTCAACAAAATCCTGGGAGCAATTCCTTCATGGTAAAGACCGGCCGCGCATGGAAGCCTTTGCTCCGGGTTTCCGGCCATCACTACAATGGCATCAGCCTTTTCAAGTGGTTCCTGCTTCACAAGATAGCTTTCAAGCATGGAAGGCACGGCAATAAAAATAATGCTTCCAGAAATTCCCAATAATAAAATGAACCGAAAAATATATCTAAGTGAGAAAAACACTTTGATTTTATCTCATCAGGATTAATAATTCATGAATGCAGTCATCTATATTACCTGGTTCCAGGATATCATGAGCAACGCGTACAAAATCAAACAAATTTATAATAAATAATATTATGGACCAGGACCGTAAAATCAAAATATTATTTGCCGCCCTGCTTGGGGCGCATGCTTTTTTTATCATTTACGGCAGTATTATCCCTTTTGGATTTGAATATGTTCCATTGCCCGAAGCATGGGGCAAGTTTAAAGACATTCTGCTCTTCCCCACAAGAACTACTTCCAAAGCAAACTTTATGGCAAATGTAATTATAGGGATACCTGGACCTTTTCTCTTTCTGGCCGTTTTTTATCACCAAAAGAGCTTGCTGGTCCTGGCACTTATCCCCGTTGCCCTGTTATACAGCGTTGTACTTGCCTCTACAGCCGAGTTTTTCCAGCTTTTCCTGCCCGCAAGGATGACCTTGCTAAGCGATATTTTAGCTCAGACTGCCGGAGGGTTAATAGGAGTGTTGCTCTGGCTGTGGATAGGCCCATACACTAGATCAATGGTTAAAGCACTGATCTTCCGGGATAAACATGCCAAGGCTGAAAACTTTCTTCTCTTGTGTTATCTGAGTATTATACTGTTTCTGCATGCCCTGCCTCTTGATCTGAGCGCTAGGCCTGGACCATTGTATGCTCAACTTGAAGATGGCAGGATATTGCTAATACCTTTCAGCAACTGGACCGGATTCTCATCACTATTAAGCAATTTACAGCCGATTTTCTTATGGATCCCGGTTGGATGGTTTCTGGTCAGGGTTAGAGCATGGTCTTTGTTGGGCGCTGTTATCGGAGTATTTATCGGCTCTTTTTTTTTAGAATTCATGCAGCTGTTTATACTCAGCAGAACAACGGACTCAACAAATATAATTCTCGGGGCGGCAGGAGGGATC
>SKKD01000127.1 GCA_007121655.1 Desulfonatronovibrio sp.
ATTTACCAATGCATTCATTTCATCAAAACTTGCCACTGAAACCCAGTTATCCATAATATTCTCCTTTAATATTGTTAAACTAAATCCATCTTTCTAAAAATAAAGCTCACTCATACGAAAACATCAATGAGCAGCCAAAGGCCAGGGAGTGCACCTTCGGCACGGAGCATATCCCTCATAAAAAGCATCGTGTAAAGATGGAAATATAATCCTGTTTGATTTCGCGATTCTCTGGCCGTATCCGCATTCCAGGACATGAAAGCGTTTACTTCTCATGTTTCCGGCATATGTCAGCTCTGCCTCTTCCATGCTCAGGATTACCGGCCATAATCCCCGGCCTTTTCTCATGGCCTCTTTTTGGGCATCGAGAATGCGGGCTGAAATAACCTCATCCTGATCCTGGTGGGGATAATAAAAGGCAAATCCTTCCCTTACCATAATTATGCTGATATTCTCATCGTCAGGAAGATACACGTAGCCAAGGGTTCGGCCATACTGGTCCTGTGGATCCTGCCCTGTTTTGAGAATAAGCTCTTTGTCCATAACAAGATTTTCCAGTCCCCTGGTCGATTTTCTTGCATAATACTGGTCCGATCCGCCATCGTATCCGGTTTCGGGAGCATCGATGCCTTTGAGCCTGACTACTTCCCGGCTTGTCAGGATCAGGGTGTCACCGTCCGGCACCCAGGCCACCCGGATCTGTCTGGCCTCAAGGGAGGTGACTAGAAGAAAAAGGGCGACAACACAAATAAACACTTTCAGAGTGATACGCATTTCCTTTCCTCCGGGCTTATGTTTAACTGACCATCCCCGATCCTGATGTACTTTCTTAACGCATATAGATTGCTTCGTGAGGAGACCCGCTCTTTTCTTGCTTGGGCCTTTTCTTCTAATTAATGCCTTACGGCCACTCACTGGCTCAACAGCTTACTGATTCACCGGTTGGCCGACCTCCGGTACTCTGTCATTCGTCAACCGACAACAGACCTTTCCCAAGCCTATGTTTCATAGTAGGTTTTAAGACATGAACTGCGCACCGGGTGTCTCAGTTTCCGAAGAGCCTTGGCTTCAATCTGCCTGATCCTCTCCCTGGTCACGTTGAACAACTTGCCCACTTCTTCAAGGGTATGGTCTGATTTTTCGCCAATGCCGAATCGTTTGCGAAGTACCTGCTCTTCCCTGGGAGTAAGTTCCGCGAGTACCTGGGCTATCTGTTCGGAAAGCTTGGAATTAACCACTTCCTCAGCTGGAGCCACTGCTTTCTTGTCTTCAATAAAGTCGCCAAGACTTGAATCCTCTTCATCTCCAATGGGTGTCTCCAGAGAAATTGGCTCCTTGGCGATTTTAAGCACCTTTTTGACCTTTTCCAGGGGGTAATCCATTCGCTCGGCTATTTCTTCCGGACTGGGATCGCGACCAAGTTCCTGGACAAGGTACCGTGATGTGCGCACAAGTTTATTGATGGTTTCAATCATATGCACCGGTATGCGAATGGTTCTGGCCTGATCTGCTATGGCTCTGGTTATGGCCTGCCTGATCCACCATGTTGCATAGGTGGAAAACTTGTAACCCCTCTGGTATTCGAATTTATCTACCGCCTTCATAAGCCCGATATTGCCTTCCTGGATGAGATCCAGAAATTGAAGACCCCGGTTGGTGTATTTTTTGGCGATGCTGACCACCAGCCGCAGATTGGCCCGGATAAGTTCCTGCTTGGCCCTGAGGGCGTCATCGTTGCCCTTTTTTACCCTCCACAGGATTTCTTCCAGTTCGTGGACGCTATGCATGCACTTCTGCTCAAGCCTTTCCAATATTTCTGTCTTGCCGTAGATCATTTCCTTGAAGGAAAAAAGCTCTTCAATGGTCATATCCAGTCGGTCTGCCGCGGCAACCGGATTAATTTCGCGCCTGTCCAGTTTTCCCAGCAGGTCGAACAGCTCATCATGGGAAAGACCCAGTGAAAGGATGTATGCGCTTAAGTCCCTTTGACAATTATACATCTGCCGCACGTAATCTCCAACTGTCTCTATGATCCGGTCAATGAGGGTCTTTTCAAGCTTAATGCTGCGCAGGCATTCAACCACCTCGTCTTTATACTCCATGATCCGGTTTTGAATTCCCCACACCCTGCGATCAACCCTGGCGCAGTCGTTGAGCTTTTCATAGACGCTCCTGCGCTTGCGGTAGATATTTTTAACTTCTTCCAGCAGGGAAATCACCCTTTCGCGCTGATTCATTTCCTCTTCGGAAGGATCATCCTCCTCAATGGTCTTGACCACATCCTTGAGCTTGATTTTCTCTCTTTTAAGGTCGTCTCCAACATATATAAGTTCTTCCACAGCCACCGGGACTTCAACAAGGGAATACAGGACTTCCATTTCCCCGGCTTCAATCTTTTTGGCAATAACCACTTCTCCATCCCGGTCCAATAGACCAACAGCCCCCATTTCCCTGAGGTACATCCGCACAGGATCGCTGCTCCTGGAAAGAGTATCTGTAACATCTTCAAGTTTTTCCAGGTTGATGGCCATGGTTTCGGAAATTGATTCGGAATCTTCCGGAACAACCGCCAGCGGCTTGCCCATTTTCCCATCAACTATGGCAATATCCAGTTGATCAAAAACGGCAATTATCTCTTCGATTTGTTCAGGACTGGTTACGTCCGAAGGCAGAGCCTTGTTGATTTCTTCAAAGGTTAAAAACCCCTTTTTCCTTCCTTCGGCAATAAGTATCTTTATTTGTTGAACATCTTTAATGCTTCGCATTATCCTCCCCTTCAGATAATGTTGGCGGGCTGAACTTGTCCAGCAGCCAAATTAAAAAATATTTTGTATAAGTCCAAGAATTCTTTTGATTTCATGGTAATCATTATTTTGTTGAGCCCTTATCAGGGCTTTTTTCAGGTTTTGTCTGTTCATAGTCAGAGAAGCATGATTGATAAATTCTTCAAATTCTCTGAAAACCAGATCTCTGTTTTGTGTTAATAACTCTTTCTGTAATCTGGACCGGACGTAAAAATCCGATTCATGAGCATCCAGGCCAAGGTTTTCATCTTTATCATCCTTATCCTTTATTTTATCCCAGAATCTTCTGGCCCATTCGGTACTTAAAACCAAATCAATATTTTTTTGCTCCAGTTCGGCTCTTAACTCTGGAAAACACGATGCAAAGGTAAGTATCTCTCTGTCCCTTTGTTCAGGCCCCATTGTTCTTTGTTCCGCTTTAGTACCCGTTGCCGGCTGGGATGCTTTATTCCCCAAATTTTTTCTAAGCTCGATTTCTGTCAGTCCCAGCACTGCGGCAATTTTGGGAATATAATATGTCTTCAGAGAAAAATCCCTGAGATCACTCATAAACTGATTTACCCAGTTCATGACATCCCTCGGCGATTTTTCGCTGCCAACCATATTAAGACAATAATCAAGTCCGTCAACGGACCTTTGCAGAAGGTCGCTAAAGCCAGTTTTACCTTTAGTCGTGAGCAGGCTGTGAGCGTCTTCACCTTCCGGAAAAGTCAGAACTCTGCATCCAAGTCCGGCCCCAAGAAGCATTTCAGCACTTCTGAAGGCGGCGTTTCGGCCTGCCCGGTCTCCGTCAAAAAGCAGGATCACTTCTTTGCAAAGCCCCGCCAGTCTTGTAACCTGGGAATATGTCAGGGCAGTGCCCAGAATCCCGCAACTGTTTGTAAAACCATGCTGATGCAGGGCGATTACATCCAGGTAACCCTCAGTCAAAAAAACCTGTCTGGTCTGGGTGATAAACTTTCTGGCCTGAAAAAGGCCGTAAAGATGATCTCCTTTTTTGTAGACAGGGCTTTCACTGCTGTTTAAGTATTTGGGTTCTCCTTCATCAAGTATTCGCCCTCCAAACGCCACTACCATCCCGGAGAGACTGATTATGGGGAAAATCAATCTGGACCGGAATCGATCATAAATTTTTCCTTGTTGATTCCGGCTTAATACTCCAGCCAGAACCCCGTCATCTGGAGAAAAACCTTTTTTTTCCAAAAAGTCCGTCAAGGCTTGCCATCCGCCCGGACTCCAGCCCAAACGGAATTCCCCGATCATGTCTTCTGAAATCTTTCTGGAGAGTAAGTATTTTCTGGCGCTTTCACCCTGCCCTGACCGAAAAACGTCTAAGAAGAACTTACCTGCAAGAGAATTGACTTCCTGGGATATGCTGACCTTGTTTCTTTCTTCCCTGTCTCGTCCCGGAGCATTTACACTGATTTCAATCCCTGCTTCACGGGCCAGTTGTCTGACTGCTTCGGAAAAATCCAGGCCATTAATATTCTTATAAAATTCAATAAGATCACCAGATGCCTGGCAACCGAAACAATAATAAAAGCCCTTATCAGGGCTCACCGTAAAAGAAGGCTTGGTTTCCTGGTGGAAAGGGCATGGAGCAGTCCATCTGTCTCCAACAGGTCTGAGCTCGACATACCTGTTGACTATATCAACCAGGGAAAGTCTGGATTTAATCTCAGCGATACTGTTGGAATCTATGCCTCCCATTGAACACCTTTACAAACCTGGGAAACGAACATCAGTTGTGATAAGTAAGACAAAGAAACATTTTGTCCAGACCGGCTACAATTTTAATTTTTATCGTTCAGCACCTGCAACACTTACTTGAGTTCAACCTCAGTCATCCCCCCTCCCCCGAATTCTTCAGGTGCGCATTTAAACCTCTCCACAACCGGATTATTCGTCAGGTGTTCATGCACGGCAGTTCTCAAGGCACCGGTGCCCTTGCCGTGTATGACCTCCAGGCTCTTTCTCCCGGCCAGTATTGCCTGATCCAGATAATAATCAAGCTCAAGCAAAGCTTCAGCAGGGTACTTGCCTCTTACATCCAACCTTAAGGGAATGCTGCCGGAAGACCTGAAAGAAGATGCGCTTGTTCCTGAGACCGGCATTTCGCCGCCACCAGGTTCCAGCGCAGACGGTTCAACCCAAAGGGAAATCCCCCCCAGATCTATTTTTACCTGCTTTTTTTTCTCATCTATTTCATGCACAATGCCTGGCTTGTTCCAGGGTTTGTACACATACTTATCTCCGGGCGAAATTTTTTCCCAGGATAGAGTTGCCGGATCTGTGTCTGTTTCATCCCGCACCCTCCCCAGCCTGTCTTTAAGTAAAGACAATTCCTTTAATGCTTTTTTCCGTTCGATCTTCCGGGATTCCCATTGGCTTAGAATTTCCCGGGCTGTAGACCTGATCTCTTCTAAAAGAACCTTTTCCTGCCTGATAAGTTCTTTCTTTTTTTTCTTTAACTCTTCCTCTAGAACGGTTTCTTTGATTTGAAGTATTTCCAGTTGCTTTTCTCTTTGAACGGCCAGCCTGTTCAATTTTTCAAAGATCTCATCCTGTTTTTGTCCATCCACCAGCAGATATTTTTCAGCCCTGGAAATAATTTCAGGAGGAAGGCCCTGCTCCCTGGCTACATCAAGAGCCAGACTTGAGCCTACCTGATCATAGGCAATGCGATATAACGGTTTTTTGGTTTCTTCATCAAATAAAACGGAAGCGGCACGGACTTCCTTTCTTGCCAGAGCGTAAGCCTTTAAAGCGGGAAAATGGGTTGCGGTTGCCACCCAGGCTTTCCTTTCCAGGAGTTGGTCCACAACGGCCTGGGCCAGGGCTGCCCCCTGGCTGGGATCGGTGCCCACCCCAAACTCGTCAAGGATAACCAGGGTCTTTTCATCAAGTACTGGCCAGAATCTGCTAAAGTGATGAATCTGAGCTGTAAATGTGCTCAGGTTTTCTTCTACGCTCTGCTCTGAAACCATGGACACAAAAATTTTATTCCACATGGGTATTGAACTGCCTTCATCCGCCGGGACCGGCAAAGCGCAAAGCACCATCATTGCTGCCAGGCCGAGGGTCTTGAGACACACAGTCTTTCCGCCTGCGTTGCCACCTGATACAATGAGCACGTGCTGTCCCGGCTCAAGTTCAATATCTATGGGGACTACATTAAATCCACCCAGAGCCAGTATGGGATGTCTGACATTCTTAAGCTTTAATCTTCCGTTATCGGAAATTTTCAGCGGCCTGGCCCCAAGTTTGGAGGCGAATCTTGCCTTGGCAAGGACAAAGTCCATTCTGACCAGCCACTGAAATATCTTTTTTATATTCTCCAAAGATTCATGACATAAAGCAGTAAGATATTTAAGGACAGCCCGCAACTCTTCCCGTTCCTGCCTCTTGAGTTTCTGAAGTTTGTTGTTCAGATCAGTCAAAAAAAAGGGTTCAAAATAGCAGGTCTCTCCTGTCTGGGAATAATCATGAATAATCCCCTGAAGCCTGCCCTTGAAATTAGCCTTTAAGGCCAAAACGTATCTGTCCGATGATATGGTCAGATATTCGTCCTGAAGATAGTGGGAAATATTTGAAAGGGTCAGGGATTCATTGACTTTTTTTGCGCATAGCTGCCTGATGGACCTGATCTCTTCTCTTATGGAATATAGTCCTGGAGAACTTTCATCCCTGATTTCACCGGTGGGCCCCAGGCATCTCTTAAGGGCGGCCATAAACTTTTCCGGCCAGGCCAGTTCCGCGTTCATGGCCTTGAGTACTGGAAACCTCTCAGGATCAATTTCCTTTACTAAAGTTGAGAATCCATCAGCTTCATTCAAGAATGCTGAAATATCCCACAGATCCTCAGTATCCAGAACTGCGTCCTGGCGAAGGAGATCACTGAAATATGGAGTAATGTCGGGAAAGAAGTTCAGAGCCGGCCCGTATTCATCATAACATGAGATTATTTCTCTGAGCAGGATGAGTTCGGATTCCAGCTTCCCTGGATCCTCAAAAAAGGAAATTCCAAGGCAGGCGTGTTTTCCGGGCTGGGAAACCGCCTCGTTGCTTAAACGCTGAAGAACTTTGGAAAACTCCAGCATATTGATAGTTCTAGATTCCATGGCAGACAACTGATCCAGGCCGTTCCCAGGCCTTTTGAACTTTTAAAATGCTGAAAATATGTTGTAAAAACAGAAGCAGGCTCTGAGACTGAAATAACTTCTGAAAAAAGGATCAGGTTGAGAGCATCTCCCGGACTATTGCGCTAAGTTCACGACCATCAGTCCGGCCTGGATATCTCTGGGCAATGGCTTTCATAACCAGACCCATGCCTTTGGCGTCGCTAACATCAAGCTCAGTGATTACTTCTGCGGCGATCTGCCTCATTTCGCCGGTTGTGAGAGGGGATGGCAGGTAGGACTTGATAATTTCCAGCTCATTTTGCTCTTTCAGGCTAAGATCATGACGGCCGGCCTGGCTGAATTGACGGATGGATTCCTGTCTCTGTTTAACTTCCTTAATGAGTACATCAAGTACTTCAGCATCAGAAAGATCTTTTTTAAGTTCAACCTGCTTATTCTTAAGGGCTGCCTTGATCATTCGCAAGACAGCCACTTTTTCACTTTCTTTTTTCTTGTAAGCAAGGATGAAGTCTTTTTCGATACGCTCAGTAAGCTGCATAATTACATCATCTGCATTTTGCGCATTTTTTTCATTAATCTTTTTCTGGCAGCGGCTTCCTTTTTCTTCTTCTGAATACTGGGCTTTTCATAATGCTGCCTTTTCTTCAGTTCAGAAAGTATACCCGCTTTCTCAACCTGCTTTTTGAATTTGCGCAATGCATAGTCAAAATTATCATTTTCTCCAAGAGTAACTCCCGGCACTAAGACTCACCTCCCTTACATTCTGATCCTGCTTGAATTATGATGAACGTCAGATTTTCTGACTCATCGGACCTGGTTCAACATATACTCCGGCATCAGCTTAATTTCTAATAATATACATTTAAAAAAATCTTGGCAAGCAATAAAGCTCTGGCACGAAAAAAAGAGGGCAAAAAGCCCTCTTTTTCCTGGAACAAGCTTGAAAAATTATTCCGCAAGCTTTTGCAACAATAGCTATTTTACAGCGTCTTTGAGGATTTTCCCAGGCCGAAATTTAACCACCTTGGAGGCGGGAATCTTGATCTCTTCGCCGGTGCGGGGGTTTCGTCCGTTGCGGGCTTTTCTCTGTTCAACAGCAAAAGTACCAAATCCGGTCAGGGTAAGTTTGCCCTCACTCACCAGAGTGTCCTGCACGGACTCCAGAAAAGCATTCAAGGCCTTTTCAGAACCACTCTTGGTCAGACCTGCTTTATCCGCAATTTTGGATACTAAGTCGGCTTTAGTCATCTGTCAATTCCTCCTTCAAAAGTTAAACAAAAAATCGCTCACTCATTCATAAACAAGTATATACTCAAAACTGCAAAAGAGACTACCTGTAAATCGGCTTAAATCCTTATGCGGTTATAAAACTCAGTTATTGGTTTCAAGCCCTTTATGCAAGCAATATGTATAGCACAAACAAAATTTCTCCGCCTAAGTCAAGACAAAATTTCTAATCTTTAAAAAAAAGTTTAGCGGAAAGGCCCTGAAAATCGCCCGGTGTCAGGTCTTCAGGCCTTAGCCTGGGTTCCAAGCCCTGCTCTTCAAGAAAACATTTTAGTTCATCATTCCAGTATGTTCTTAAAATAGTACCAATCTGCTTACGCCTGTGTTGAAACATGATTTTAATGGTTTTGGCCAGGCTTTGATTTGAAAATGTTTTTATTTCATTATTAAGGGGAGTAAATTTTAAAACAACCGAATCCACCTTTGGTTTTGGTCTGAACACCATGGGTGATACCCTGAAAAGAATTACCGGTTTTAAAAAAGACTGAATCCATACAGAAAGACCACCGTAAGTTTTTGAGCCGGGCGGGGAAACAATTCTTAGACCGACTTCCTTTTGAACCATGAACACAGCCCGGTCAAACTTTCTAACCTGAGAAGCCAAATCCCATAAAAGCCTTGAGGCAATGTTGTAGGGCAGATTCCCGGCTATCTTGAGCTTGGGCAGGTAGTCAAGCCTTGACCAGTCAAGAGCTGAAGCGTCAGTGCAAACAATGTTCACGCCTGGAAACTCTTCCTTTATGGTCCCGCAGAGTTCCAGGTCTTTCTCCAGGGCATAAACCTGCGCACCCTTGTCATGTATTGGTCTGGTCAAGGCCCCCTGCCCCGGACCAATCTCAAGGACATTGTCATGAGGGACAATATCCAACGCGGCCACGATCTTTCGACAGACATTATCATCTATGAGAAAATGCTGGCCCAGACTTTTTTTTGCCCGAAAAATCATAATCGCTTCAGACGCTTAATGCGCCTTCTGTTTGCCCTGTTATTGTGATACAATTTAATAAGTTTGACTGACAAAAAATAAGTGACAAAAGATAAAACAAGGCCCACCACAATTCCACCAAAAAACATCAGCAAGAAAAAATCCCAGCCTATATTTATGAGCGTCGACAGTGTAAGATCTTCCGGATCGAATTCTTTTTTGCCTACAGGAATGATCATTCTGCCGACAAGGTAAAGACCATAGTATACAAAGGGGGCGTAAAGGGGGTTGGTGATCCATGTTCCCAACGCCGCGGCAATCTTGCTGCACCTGAAAAAAAAGGCCCCCCCCAAAGCTGTTAAGGTTTGAAAAGGGATGATAGGCAGACACCCGACAAACACCCCTATCGACAAACCCATTGCAATTGAATGAGGATTTTCTCGGAGCCTGGTGATTTTCAGATACCAGAAGCGAAAAAAACGCTTCAGCCTGAAACTGAAAAATGTCTTCAAAACCTTAAGCTCTTTGAATCAGGTTGGTCAGCTTAGAGAAAACCTGACCAAAAAAATTTTTTGATGTTGCAAACATTAAGATAAGAAAAATGTTCGCTGATCAGGGATGGATTAAAAAAAAGTTGTTTATCATTTACCGATATTTTCTATACCAGGGACTTCAGCCGGAACATGCTGTTCCGGCTGAAGATCAGAATTGTGATATTGTGCTTTCAACCCAAAAATATTCAGGGTTGAAACTATTGTAGTTCCCTGAGGGCGTTTATCAGCATTCCAAGCTCCGGACGTAAGTTAATATCCTCCACATGGACAAATCTGATAATGCCTTGTTTGTCAACAATAATGATGGCCCTTTCCGCTGTGCCGTCCGTCCTTAATACGCCGTACTCTTCAGCAACTTCACCATGGGGCCAGAAATCTGATACAACCGGGAACCAGAAATCACCCATCTGTCTGGTCCAGGCGTATAAAGTCGGCACGTTATCCACGCTTATGCCGATGATTACGGTGTCAAGCTGCTTAAAAAGATCCCCGGCCAGGTTGTAACCCGGCCACTGGTCAGAGCAGACCGGTGTCCAGGCAGCAGGTATAAAGGAGATCATGATGTTTTTTTCACCCTGATAGTCCGACAGGGTGACCTTGCTGCCATCCACGGCAGGCAGGCTGAAGTCGGGCGCCTCGTCTCCTACTTGAACCTTTATCTCGCTGTCAACAGGTTTCAGTTCGCCGACATAGAAAACATCTTCCCGAAAATCGGATGCATTTGCGGATAATGCAAAGGCCATACAAAAAACTATAAGAAATACTTTTTTTAACATAATATATCTCCTCCGCTATCCTAATCAACGTGCTTCAGGATATGTTCGATAAGTTCAAAAAAGTCCTGTGCTGTGCCGAAAGGTCCCAGCTGATCCTCCAAAATTTCTCCGGTGCTTAGATCGACAATCAGGAAGTACGGAGTTCCAACTTCTCCCATGATTTTGTGCCATTCAAATTCTCCATCGGGAATCAAAGGAAACTGAACGTCATACTGCTCTCTGTAAACACTGACCTCAAAAGCGGAGTTGCCGGGGGCAATACCCAGAAGCTTAACTTTGTCAGCTGCGTCACTATCCTGGATCAAATTGTATAATTCATTGACTTCCCGGGCTTCCCGCTGGCAGATGGGACAATACATGCTGAATATCTGAACAACTGCAAATTCAGCCTGGATATCCTTTAGCTTAAATGTTTCCTTGTCAGCATCCAGTCCCAGGTACTGCCGATAAGTTCCTTCTTCGGGAGCCTTTAGATCTTCGGCAGGAAATATGTCCCCTGTGGCCGGAACGCTGCCGGAGATGGAGGTTGCAGGATAAAACAACAAAGCCGCCACCAACATGATAACCACCTGCGAAAATACGTTCTTGTTAAGCATAGCTATTTACCACCTTTTGGATTTTTTCCTTTGAGGGTTTATTGTAATAAAGGGGCTTTCCTGTGGGGTGAGGAAGTTTTTCTTCAAAACTGGGTTTGTTTCCCTTGAATATTACTCCCAGGGGTATCTTTTCTTCCCATTCCCGGGAAAGTTCCATGGCCTTTAACCAGTTATCCGGATCATGATCCTTAAGCTCATAACATCTCTCCTTATACCAGGAAAAAGTGTTGATTTTGTTAAAGGTTACACATGGTTGCAGGATATCTACCAGACTGAAGCCAGGATGTTGAACCGCCTGGACAATCAGGTCGGACAATTGATCCATCATTCCGGCAAATCCTCTGGAAACGAAATTAGCCTGCATGGCTACAGCCACGGCCACGGGGTTAAAATTTTCGGAAGGATTTCCTTTTGGCTGGGCTTTGGTCTTATGCCCCTGAGAAGTAGTGGGGCCGGCCTGTCCCTTGGTCAAGGCATAAATCTGGTTGTCATGGACCAGGAGAGTGAGATTTATGTTTCTGCGAATGGCCGCCAGAAAATGGTTCCCTCCTTCTCCATAAGTACATCCGTCTCCGCTCTGAACAATAACGGTCGCACGCGGATTGGCCAGTTTTATCCCTGTGGCCGCAGGTAAAGCTCTTCCGTGCAATCCGTTGAAAAGGTTCGTTTTAAAATAATGAGGGGCTTTGGCTGCCTGTCCTATGCCTGATACAAAGATAGACTCGTGAGGTTTTAATTTTAATTTTACAAGGGCATTCTTCAAGGCTTTAAGTATGGAATGGTTGCCGCATCCTGGACACCATGCCGTTTCAAATGTTCCAAAATCATCAATTGAAACCATAATTATTCTCCGATTCCACTTTTATTTTAAAGACAATTATATCTTTAGTCCAGTTTATTCAATATATATTCTGCGTCCATCGGCAAACCGTCGTACCTCAGTATAGCCTCTGCACCGTCAAGCTGAATTTCTTTTTTAATCAGTGCCATGAACTGTCCGGAAGAGTTGGATTCCACAAAAACTACCCTTCTGGGGGCTGAAAAATAATTTACAAAATGATCTTTATTAAGTGGCCAGATCTGGGAAAAATGAAGCACTGAAGTCTTTTCGGAATCCAGGGCATCTGCTGCCTCCAGTACAGGTCCAAGGGTAGAGCCCCAGCATACCAGAAGTGTTTCGGGTTTATCCGCTCCAAAATAGCCGGGCTTTACAATCTCCTCCTTCAGTACTTTTTCCTTGCGGAGTCTTTTGTCTGTCATTTCTCGCCGAACATTAAAATCTTCGGTTATATGTCCATCGGGAGTATGTTCATCGCTGTCCACAACCACCAGGTAAGGTCCCAGAGTGGGAACAAGCCTTGGTGAACAGCCGTCATCAGTAATTGCGTATCTCTCGTATTCATCCGGATTGTCCCAGGAATCTCCGGGGCGGACCATCTTGTGGGAGACAACCGAAAGATCGGGCGAAGAACTTGTTCGGTATGAATCCGCCAGATACTGATCCGTCAGAATAAAGACCGGCCCCTGAGACTTTTCAGCCAGGTTGAAGGCCTTGTGAGTCAGAAAAAAACACTGTTCAGGATCTGCCGGAGCGAAGATGGCCCTTGGGAACTCCCCATGCCCGGCGTACAGGACCAGGTTAATATCTGCCTGTTCGGTTCTTGTAGGCAGTCCGGTAGCAGGACCGGGCCTTTGTCCCACTACTATGACTATTGGAGTCTCTGTCATTCCGGCTAGACTGACTCCTTCCCCCATAAGGGCAAAACCTCCTCCTGATGTAGCAGTCATGGACCTTGCACCTGCATAAGAAGCCCCCAGGGCCATGTTAACCGCTGCTATTTCATCCTCGGCCTGTTCAACAACAATACCCATTTCCTCTGCTTGTGCCTGAAGATTCATGGAGATCCCCGTGGATGGAGTCATGGGATAAAAAGAGCAAAAGCCTACACCCGCGGCCATGGCTCCCAGAGATACGCCGTCGTTGCCCGTGAGCATAAGCCCTGGTTTCTTCCTGGACTTGACCAGCTGATATTCATCAATCTTTTTTTCCTCCGCCCAGGCGTAGGCAGCTTTTAGTACTTTAAGATTCTTTTCAACAAGTTCCTTCTTTTTCTTGCTGAAGATTGTTTCAATACACCCCTGCGGCTTTGATTGATCCAGACCTGTCAGGGCGCTTAACACACCCAGTCCGACAACATTTTCAAAAAGGGGATCCCCGGCCAGATCCTCAAAGGGGACGACAAGGATAAGGCCGGCATGGCCCTCGATATCTTTATCCATAAGAATCAACCCGTCGTCATTAAGTTCCTCCGAATGAAGCTCGGCGGTTTCCTCATTAAGGGCCATAAGTAAGTCTATGCCCCGGACCGGACCAAAAATTTTATTTACACCTGCACGAATTGCAAAGGTATTGTGTCCTCCCCGAATGCGGGACATATAGTTCTGGGTAACGTGGACAAAGTAGCCGGCTCGTATCAGGGCCCTGGACAGCAACTCTCCAACGGTAACCAGTCCCTGACCGGCCTCGCCGCCGATCAATATATTCAACTCATTTCGCATCAATTCCTCCCGGCCTGTTTCTTCAACTGGAATTCACAGTCAAAGTTCAGGGTTGAACTTTTCTTGCCCCAATCCCTGAATCCCCAAATTCCTGAATTCCTCAATCCCTGAATCCCCAAATTCCTGATTCTTACAGGGTTGAACAATGAACTTTAAACGATGAACGTTGAACTTCGTTCTATGCTCCGTCCAGTTCGTATCCACTCTTTTCCATGGCCCAGCCTTCGGGATCTTCGTAGTAGTAATTCAGATCACTTAAAAGAACATAGTGACCCTTTTCTTCGGACACCATCCTCTTGAGAAACTCTCTTTCCAGGTCTTCTTCAGCACCCCGCAGGGCTTCTTCATAAAATCTGATCAGGGCCAGCTCAAAATCAATCCCTGTCTGCAAGGCCTTTACCGCGTATGTGCAGGGTGTTTCTTTTTGGGATTTGGCGGCCATATCCCTGAAAACTTTTTTCAAATCATCCTGTTCTTCATCAATCCGGCAAACTTGAACAAGATCTTCATCCTTATCAAGGGCCTTTTCAATCTCCCTGATTCTTTCGATGTGTTTGAGTTCATCATCTCGCAGCATGGTAAAAACCTCTTTTCCCAGACCCTGTTCGCAACTGGACACAGCCTTTTCATAAAAAACCTTGCCTTTCTCTTCCATTTCCAGAGCGGTACACACCCATGCTTTAAACTTTTCCGTGCTCATCTGCTAACTCCTTTGCCACAACTTCAATTGTTGCTGTTTGTTCATCAGTTTTCACAGTAAAATAAAACTTCCCGACAAAAAATTAATGAACCGCACATTAAGACCTGTTATCGGGTAGATCCACTTTTGTTCCTGAGTACAACCCTGCAGGTCCGGACTGAAATAAGATCTCTGCAATATTAATCTGAACTGGACGCACATATCCGCTGATGCAAACAGATATTAACTACCTAATAATAACTATTTCCCGGAAATCAATATGTTTTTGAAAAAAGGGAAAATTCAGTATTAAATGAGATCCGACAAGCACATGTTCCTGAAAAAATTTATAAACTACTATTTTTTTTCTTGACACCTTTCAGGGATAAATCTAAAAGGTCTCCAGTTGTTGTCGCCTTGGAGCTTTATTCTTATTCGTCTGAGCCCGAACTTTTATCCAGCGGAAGAAACATGACTCAGAATCCAGGAACAGAACAAGTTCAAACCGGCTTTTTTAAAAAATACAGAGGCCTTTTGCTCCAAGCCCTGGTTCTGATGGCCCTGTGGCTGATCCTGAGCGGGCGATTTTATTTCGAACCTATCTTCTACGGAGCCGTTTCAGTAGCCCTTGTTGTCTGGCTCAATTCCAAAATCCGCCATATCCCTCTGAGTAACGGTGAAATACTTACCGGCCAGCGCATCAAAATTTTACGACTCTTAACTTATATTCCATGGCTTTTGTGGCAAATTGTCATGTCCGCCTTCTTTGTAGCTTATCTCACCCTGCATCCCAAAATGCCCATCAATCCCATGATTGTCCGGTTTAAATCCAAGCTGCCCAATTCCCTGGCCAAGGTGATCCTGGGCAACTCCATAAGCCTGACTCCGGGAACTCTAACCATGGACATACGGGGCGACTATTTCACCGTGCACGCCATCGTGGACAAGGTCGAACAGGATCTGGTCAGCGGTGACATGGAATCCAGGGTGGGTCAGCTTTACCTTGACAGCTGCACACCTGAAGAAATGTGTACCGACATTTCCATCACCAAACGGGGCCTGGAGGCCAAGAAAGCCCTGCAACGGGATGAGGAAAAGAAATAATGGATACCTTCTTTACCATTGTATCCGCAGCCCTGGTCGTGGTCCTGCTCATACCCTTTTACCGCGTACTGAGAGGACCCACCGTATTTGACCGCCTGTTGGGCGCGGCAGCTGTGGGCGTTAAGATCATAACCCTGGTTCTGCTGTTCGGGCTGATTTACGGGAGAGTGGATATGTTTGTGGACATTGCCCTGGGATACGCGGTTCTTAATTTTATCGCGGTCATAGCCGTTGCCAGATACTTTACCACAAAATCCAAGACGAGGCCCTGATCATGGAACTTATAGCCAATGTCCTTGCTGTATTCTTTTTGCTGGCCGGCGTAACATTCATGCTGGTGGGCAGCATAGGCATAAACCGTTTTCCGGACGTATACTGCAGGGCTCACGCGGCAACCAAGGTGGATACCCTGGGAATAATGCTCTTCGTTCTGGGTCTTGTTTTTTTTACCGGCCTTAGCATCACAAGTCTCAAGCTTATACTGGTGGCCATTTTTGTGTCTCTGACCAGCCCGGTGGCCGCGCATGCCCTAACCAGAAGGGCCCTGCTGCACGGGGTCAAGCCTTGGACAAAAAAATAAAAAGAGGACTAAGCCATGCCCTGGGAGATAGAATTCCTGCTTTTCATTATTCTTATCGTATCAGCGGTCATCTCCCTGATTCTTAAGAACCTGTTGGCCGCGGTGGTTACCTTGACCATCTACAGTTTCACAGTGGCGCTGATAATGATTTCTCTGGGTGCCGTGGATGTCGGATTTACCGAAGCCGTAGTCGGCGCCGGCGTTGTGGGTATTTTCTTTGTAGTGGCCATCTTTAAAACCACAAGGAAGAGTTACGATTGAAACTGCTTCAATTTCTATTACTGGCAACTTTGGGATCAATCCTTTGCTACACCGTTCTGGATATGCCTCCGCGCGGTGAGATCGATGCGCCTGCCAGCAGGATGGAAAGCCCGGTTGGAACTCCAGTGGCAGGGGCTTACTACATTCAGCACGCCTACGAAGATACCCATACCCCCAACATGGTAGCAGTGGTCCTGGCAGACTACCGGTCCGTTGATACCTTTGGAGAAGTGGTGGTTGTTTTCGCCGGGGTCATGACCTGCTTTTTCGTCCTGAGGAGGAGAAGGCCATGATAAGTCAGACCCAAAGTCCCATCATTGAAATCGCGGCCCGAGGGCTGGCGCCTGTTATCCAGCTTCTGGGAATATATGTTTTCTTTCATGGACATTACGGACCAGGAGGAGGCTTCCAGGGTGGGGTGCTTCTGGCAGCCGGTGTCCTGCTGCTCAGGCTGGGCATAGGTGCCTCCCACAGCCAGGCCCAGGTAACCAGCAAGTCAACCGTGGCTCTTTGCGCCCTGGGGGCGTTTATTTTTGCCGGGACAGGGCTGGTGGCCATACTCTGGGGAGGTGATTTCATGGACTATGCCTACCTTCCCGTTCAATGGCTGGAAGCCGCGGATCTAAGGTATTACGGAATACTTTTTGTGGAAATTGGAATAACCATCGCTGTAATGACCGGCCTGATAGCCATTTACGACGATCTCTTGGGAATAGGAAATGCTGGAAATAATTGAAGGCTACTACGCATACTTTTTTCTTATGCTTCTTTTTGTCATTGGTCTTTACGCCATGATGATGAAAAGAAACCTGATGAAAAAAATCATGGGCATGTCCATGATCCAGAGCGCCGCAATACTGTTCTGGATTCTGTCCGCCTTTAAAGAAGGCGCTACCGTACCAATCCTGGACAGGGCCATCAGCCTTGACAATCCGGATCTTTACCTGAACCCCCTGCCTCACACTCTGATGCTGACAGCCATTGTCGTAGCCGTGGTCACCCTTGGTGTATCCATTGCTTTGGCAGTTGCAATCTACCAAAACTACAACACCCTGGATGAACGCGAACTTCTGGCTCGGATGGAAGAGGAAAAATGATTACCCAAAACGCACCGGCGCTCATACCTGTCCTTTATCTGGTAGCCGCCATGATCATACCCATGGTCGATTATTTCAGGTCCGGCCTCAGTTATTTCATTGCCCTGCTTGCGTCTATATCCATCTTCGGCATTAGCTTGATGGGCCTCCAGGAAGTCATCACCAACGGTCCCATCAGCTATCATCTGGCAGGCTGGATGCCTCCCCTTGGAATAGAGCTGGTTATGGATTCCCTGTCCGCTTTCATTTGCGTAATCATCAGCGCATCAGCATTATTGGTCATGATCTACTCCCGCACCAACCTAGTCCAGGAACTCCCGGACAAAACAATGGGTTTCTACGGGCTGAGTATGCTCTTTATGGGCGGCCTGGCCGGCATAGCCCTCACCGGAGACTTTTTCAACCTTTTTGTCTTTCTGGAAATTTCCGCTCTGGCCAGCTACGGGCTCATGGCAATAGGTGTAAAACGGGCTCCGGTATCAGCTTTTCGATACCTGGTGCTGGGAACAGCCGGAGCTATTTTTTATCTGATGGGCGTGGTGTTCATCTTTATCAGCACCGGCACTCTGAACATGGCAGACGTTTCCAATATTCTCCCCCATGTTGAATACGTTCGTCCTGTAATCGCCGGACTGGTGCTGATCATTCTGGGCATAATCATAAAAATGGGAATCTTCCCCATCCATCACTGGTTACCCGATGCATACACTGACGCATCGTCCACTGCATCTGCCTTGATCGCCCCCATAGGGACCAAGGTTGCAGCATATGTACTGATCAGGGTGTTGACCATCTACGAATTCCCCCCCCTGCTGGACATACTCAGCTGGATAGCCGCCCTGAGCATTGTGGCAGGTTCAGTTCTGGCAATCGCCCAGCCCAATATTAAACGCATGCTGGCTTATTCCTCCATAGCCAACATAGGTTACATTACTCTCGGCATTACCCTGGCCAACCCACTGGCTTTTATCGGTGCCCTGCTGCATATTCTCAATCACTCAATGATGAAACTGGTAATGTTTATGTCTTCCGGAGGCATATACAACAATATGGGCACCCTCAACATGGCCCGCATGCGCGGATTTCCACTGGTCATGCCCTTTACTGCCCTTGCCTTTATAGTGGCGGTCATGTCCATGGTGGGCATCCCTCCCACCAGCGGGTTCTTCAGCAAATTATATCTTATTCTGGGCGCTGTTGAAGCTGGAGCCTGGGTTTTTGTCGGAGCCATTCTTTTAAGCACATTGCTGGGTCTTGTATACCTGTTCAGGTTCATCAACATCGCTTTTTTCAGGCCCTATGAAAAGTACGATGACAGGATGATCATCCAGGGTGAGTCCAGAAAATTGGGTCTGAACGATGAAGACAAGGATGCAGGGCCCAAAATTTACGAGACGATGCCAAGAAATGAAATGAGCATATCAATGCTTTTGCCGGTGCTGATAGTTGCTGTCGGCATCATCCTGGTTGGCGTTTTCAACGGCGTATTAATAGACAAGGTAATTAGTTTAGCTGTTCCGGATTTTTAGTCTTACAGGAGGAACAACTTGGAAATCCAGCTTGCCTGGCTCTGCCTGATTCTGCCCTTTCTCGGGGTAATGCTGACCCCGGTGTTTGCGCGCATAAACCCTGTACTCAGGGACTACGGAGCTGTCTTTTTCTCATTTCTGACCGCGGTTTCAGCATTAATGCTGCTGCCCGCTCTTTTTACCGCTGAAAAGCTCCCCTTGGAGTCCATGGTGGTATGGATGAGTTCTCCAATGCAGTTGAGCTTCGGAGTGCTTCTTGATCCATTGAGCATAATCGTTGCCAATGTGGTAGCAGTGATAAGCTTCTTTATCATGGTCTACTGTCTTGGCTACATGAAGGGCAACCCATCCATAATGCGCTTCTGGATGCTCATGAATGCCTTTATTGGAAGCATGCTCCTCCTGGTACTTGCAAACAACCTGATCATAGTGTTCATCGGCTGGAAGCTGGTAGGAATATGCAGCTACGGACTAATAAGCTTTTATTTCCGGGATGAAAGGAAATACTGGATCGGCGGACCGGAACCTTTCAAATTTGATAAGCCGACCGAGTGTGGTCTCAAGGCCCTGGTTACCACCAGCGTGGGGGACATGCTCATGCTCGGCGGCCTGCTCATCATGTATTATTATTCCGGAACTCTCAACGTACTTGAACTTTATGAGACCGCCCCGCAATGGATACCGGCAATGGCCGCTACTCCCGGCATGATCATTCTGGTCAGCATCCTGCTCATAGCAGGCCCTGTAGGCAAGTCGGCTCAATTTCCTCTGCACGAGTGGCTTCCTGAGGCCATGTCCGGCCCAGGCCCGGTATCAGCTTTGATCCACGCCGCCACCATGGTCAAAAGCGGTGTCTTTTTCATTGCGAGACTGATCCCGATTTTTTACTACGCCTACTGGACCGGAGGGGTCGAAGAGGCCATGTACTTTTTCATCATCGTAGCCTGGATTGGCGCCATTACTGCATTTCTTGCCGCCAGCCAGGGTCTCGTTGCCCTGGAGCTGAAAAAGGTTCTGGCTTATTCCACGGTAAGTCAGATCGGCTTTATGATGCTGGCACTGGGCGTATCGGGGTTTGGTCAGGATATACTTGTCAAGGGCTACAGTGCAGGCATTTTCCATCTCATGAGCCACGCCATGTTCAAGGCCTGCCTGTTTTTATGCGCTGGAACTGTAATCCATGCCGCCCATTCAATCTACATCCACGATATGGGCTCAATGCGCAAATATCTTCCCTATACCTGGGTATTCATGGGTCTGGCGGCACTGTCCCTGATAGGTGTGCCGCCGCTGCCCGGATTCTGGAGCAAGGAAGCAGTGCTGGTGGCCACACTGGAATCCCATAACTATGCGCTCTTCGCGGTAGCGGTAGTGACTGTCATATTCACAGCCTTTTACACCATGCGCTTTGTGGGTATGGTCTTTCACGGAAGTTCCAGCAAGCACATGCGGAAAGAAACAAGCAAACCCGGTCACCATGTAAGTGAGGGCTACTTCCCGCAGACCTTCGCCTGCGGAGCACTGGCAGTTGGGATAGTGATCTTTGGCATTTTGGGTTTGAAAGCCGAATACGCCCTGAATAGTCTTTTTGAAATACAACTGGTCAAGGGTCTGGCCCTGTCCACCGTGGAACATATTTATTCGTATCCCAAGTCTATGGTGGTGGCCTTTTCCATAGGCAGCGTACTAATCGGAGTTATTCCCGCATACATGTTCTATGTCACCCAGAAGTGGAACCCGGCTGTACCTTATGAACGCTCCCGGTTTGTCAGGACCATGCATACTTTTTTCTGGCAAAGATGGTATATTGACAGGTTTTATCTCTGGTTGTTTGCTGATGGAATTAAACGCTTTGCTTCATCAGTCATCGCCGCCAGATTTGAAAAAGGATTTGATGTTGGCATCAACTACAGATTGCCCAGGGCTGTTGTAAAAGGAGGAAACAACCTGCTCAGCTTTATTCGCGCCGATGCAAGGGATATGTCCACTAACATAGCCTATATTCTTGCACTGACCATAGTAATTTTATTTTTGGCCTTGATAAGGATGTTGACATGATCCCTTCGATACTATTCCAGATAATCTTTATCCCTGCTTTCATCGCCCTGTTCATTTTCTTGCTTAGATATCAGGTGGGAAAACAGGCGGGACTGGTGGCCGTTATCGGGCTCGCCTACACCACTGGCCTCCTGCTTGTGCTGCTGTCCAGCATATATCAGGGAGACCCCATTAAGATTGATTACCCATTGTTGATCAACCCTGATATAAGACTTACATTTCTGGTTGACGGGCTGAGCGTGGCAGTGGCCCTGATATGCAATATCCTTTGCCTGGCTTTGTGCGTGTACTCCATAAAGTACGTTGATCACCGGGTTGAGGTCATTTATGAAGGCGTAAGCCCTAGAATGGAAACAAGCTACTATGTTTGCTTTTTCTATCTTTTCCTTTTCTTTCCTGTAGGTTTCGCCGGAGTAAGTTTTGCAGCCGACCTGATCGTCCTTTACTTCTTTCTGGAAATACTGACCATCATTCTTTATTTTCTGCTGGCGTACTACGGTTATTACGAACGGGTAAAAGTAGCCACAATGTGCCTGCTCTGGGGCATGTTTTCCGCGGTTCTGGTCCTGGCAGGCATTCTAATCATCTACTCCCAGATCGGCACTTTCCAGATCGATGAGATCCACAGAATGGCCGGCAACCCCATGGCCTTCTGGGCCATAGCCATAATCCTTTTGGGGCTTTTCGCCAAAATCGCCATTATACCTTTTCACGTCTGGATGCCGTGGGTTCACTCCAATACCCCCACCAGCATCGCCGCCCTGCTTGCTGTTTACGCCAACATAGCAGCTTACGTTATTGTCAGGATACTGGTTCTGCCCCTGTGGGATGACTTTATGTGGTTTGGCCCCCCAATCATGGTTCTGGCACTTATCACAATGATTTATGGTTCCCTGCTCACCCTGGCCCAGACCGACATAAAGAGGATTCCGGCATGTTCAACAATCAGCCAGTGCGCCTACTCCATGCTGGGGATAGGAGCCATGACTGCCGCGAGCATTGAGGGTGGACTGTTTTTTTTCCTGAGCCACATCATGGCCAAAACTGTTTTCTTTTCCACGGCCGGCATCGTGGTTTACGTAACGCATATACGGGACATAAACCACTTGAAGGGACTGGCCAATAAAATGCCCATAACTGCGATGCTGTTTATTTGCGGCGGACTTATGCTGGCGGGCATGCCTCCATTCAGCAGTTTTCCGGCTGAAGTGATCCTGTTTTACGGAATATTTGAGCGGGCTGACACATTCAGCATAACCATAGGAATCATTGGCCTTCTAGCCATACTGCTCACTGTGGGGTACTCCTTTTATTTCACCATGAAGATATTTTTCGGCACCATGCCGGACGCTTTGGCCAAAAAGGATTACATAAAGGATCCACCACTTTCCATGACTTTACCCCTGATTTTTATCGTAGTACTTTCGGCATTTCTCGGACTTTATCCCGCCTTCATTCTGGACCTCTTTGAACCCGTTATCAGCGCAGCCGTAGCCAACATGTAAACGGTTCTGCACAAGACGGTTATAAACTCATATACAAAAAGTCTTCGGGGATGTACCCGAAGACTTTTTCCGTCTGAACAACTGAAACGATTTCCCTGCAAATAGCTGAATTCACCATGCTAGTCATTCTCGTAGCTTAGAAACCCTGCATTATCAGTTAGTTAATAATGCACCTTTTCTCAGATTTACCTGAACCGTGACATTTTGCAGTTAAATCTGTAATTGAAAATTACTGAACTAAAAAAGCCTTTCCTTCTCAATTTTTGCTGATCCCTTGCCATTAATCTTTTTGAATACTATTTTATTAGCAAAGCAAGGAGGAGTTATATGGAACTGCAAGGCAAAAAATCCATTATTCTAATTGAAAAAATGTACAATGACTATGAATTTATCTATCCCCTTTACCGGCTTAGAGAAACAGGTGCTGACACGTTTATTGTAGGTCCTGAGGCTGGTAAAAAGTATGAGGGCAAGGAGGGCACCTCCTTCAAATCAGACCTGGCTGCAAAGGATGTTAACCCTGCTGAATACTCAGTTCTGGTCATACCGGGAGGCTACGCTCCCGACCATATGCGCAGAGACAAAGCCATGGTTGATCTGGTCAAAAACATGTATGAACAGGGTAAAATAGTGGCGGCCATCTGCCATGCGGGATGGATGCTGGCTTCAGCCAAGATTCTCAAGGGACAGAAAGTTACCTCGTTTATCGCCATTAAAGATGACCTGGTCAATGCCGGAGCAAACTGGACTGATGAGGAAGTGGTCGTGGACAAAAACCTTATTACCAGCCGGACGCCTGATGACCTGCCGGCGTTTATGCGAACCATTGTATCAGCAGCTCAAAAGTTGTAATGAAAATAATTGATTTTTCCCTTTACCTGGTTACTGATCAGCACCTTTGTCTTGGCCGGAGCATATTGGATGTGGTCATGGACGCGGTCGCCGGCGGAGTGAGTATTGTTCAGATCAGGGAAAAGAATTCTGATGCCAGGAATTTTTTTCAGTTGGCCGGGGCAATCAAAAAAAAGCTGGAAGGGACAGGTGTACCACTGATAATCAATGACCGGGTAGACGTGGCCCTGGCAGTTGGTGCCGACGGCGTTCATGTGGGCCAGAGTGACCTGCCCTGTTCCGTGGTAAGGGAGATGATCGGACCTGACAAGATTCTGGGGGTCTCAATCAACACCCTTGAGCAGATCCATGAGGCGAAAAATGATGCTGTTGACTACCTGAGCCTAAGTCCTGTTTTTCCCACTCCCACCAAAACTGATACGACCGAGCCATTCGGAATTGAAGGCCTCAAAAAAGCCAGACAGCTGACCGAAAGGCCTCTGATTACCATCGGGGGGATTGATAAGGACAACCTGGGGGAGATTATTTCCTCGGGCATGAACGGGGCAGCCGTGGTCTCGGCCATCTGCTCTGCCGCGTCTCCGAAGGCGGCTGCAATGGAACTGGCTAGTATTATTCTGGAGTCGAGGAGATAATTTGTAATCTGTTACCGGATTCATCATGCCTGACAATACAAGCAACATCCCAAAACCTTAAACCATACAGGAGGTTCAACATGGGTTACTACGTAATCTTAAGCAAGCTGACCGATGAAGGCAGGAAGACCCTGAAAAAGAAACCGGGACGGGTCATGGAGGTCAACAAGGAGCTGGAAGAAATGGGGGTAAAGGTAAAGGAACAATTTGCAGTGATGGGTGAATTCGATTTTGTCAACATTGTAGAGGCGCCGGATAATGAAGCCATCCTGAAAATGTCTGTTGAACTGGGCTCCAGAGGTACGGTTCAGCTTTTAAGCATGCCGGCCCTTAAAATTGAAGAATTCATCAAGCAATCAACGTAAACCTGAGCTTCAACAACCAGGAAACCGCAGGAACACTCCGTCCAGGAGATTCCGACCTGATCGCAATCTAAGTCCAAGCCCGGCTCGTTAATCCGCCGGTCTTGGACTCTTCACATTTTTAGAACCAGCTTTCCACGGACTCTTCCGCTCTCAACATGGTGATGCGCTGAAGCCGCGTCATCAATTGTATATATCTTTTCTATGCATGGTTTAAGTTTGTTTTCATCCACGAGTCTGCTGAGAAAAACCAGGTCCTTTGCACGTGATTTACAGATAACAAAATAGGCTTTTTTAGAGAAAAGAAAATTTAATGCCTGGCGAAACAATATCATCGGGTGTGGCAGGGTAGAAATAAAGACTCCCCCGGTTTTAAGGATTTTCCTGCAACTGGAAAAATCTTTTTTGCCCACCGCATCCACCACTATGTCATACACATTATCCATCCTGGTGAAATCTACCTTTTCATAATCAAGTATTTCGTCAGCACCCAGATCCTGAACAAAACTCACGTTCCTGGCTGAACAGACCCCGGTGACGTGTGCATGGTATGCCTTTGCTATCTGGACGGCATATGAACCGACTCCACCGGATGCTCCGTTGACCAGTACCCGCATCCCTTTAATTATTCTTCCTTTGTCTCTTAAAGATTGGAGGGCGGTCAGACCGGCAAGGGGTATCGCTGCAGCCTCTTCAAAACTCAAACGCTGAGGAATGGGGCAAAGCAGATTTTCTTTAATGGCGACATATTGCGCGTATCCTCCCTGAGGCGTTCCCATCATGGCAAAAACCCTGTCTCCAGGTTTGAAAAATGAAGATCCAGGCCCTGTTTTTTCCACTGTACCTGCTATTTCGCCACCTGGGGTTCTGGGAAACTTGCCGGGCATGATCAGCTTCATGCTCCCGTTTCGAATCTTGTAGTCAACGGGGTTTACTCCGGCTGCTTCAACCTTGATCAGGGCTCGCCCGGCCAATGGTTCCGGCGGGTCAGCCTCTACCACTTCCAATACTTCCGGAGGACCATATTTATTATATATTACTTTTTTCATGGATATCATTGAACATCAACTATTCACAATAATTTGAAATATTAACGGGCCGACAACCAGTTCACCCCTCCCATAGAATGCACTCTGCAGGGCAGGCTTTAATGGCTTCCTCAATAAGAATTTCAGGCTCATCGGTATCCTTGATTACCCTGGCCTTCTGTTCCATTTCATCCATGACAAATACCTCCGGACAAATTTCCACGCAAGCTTCACATCCTGTGCACTCCACGGTACTGATAACAACCATCCTTTTCATTTTACATACTCCTTTTAACCGACCTGCGACCTGTTCAACATATCCCGGTATTGTCGCCATCCTGGCAAAAAGCTATCCATCAGTAATTTAAAGCGCCTGTTATGGCTTGGCTCCAGTAAATGGGTCATTTCGTGGACAATTATGTATTCCAGGCATTCAAGGGGCCTTCTGGCCAGGTCAGTGTTGAGCCTGATTGTCCCCTTTCTGACATTGCAGGTTCCCCATCTGGTTTTCATCCTCCTGACAAACAATTTTTCCACTCTAACCCCCATGCTCTTTTCCCGGTTGACGATAATGGAGGGTGCGACATTTTTTATCTCATCCCGGTACCATGCATCCACCACTGCCCGCTTTTTGTTCTGATCAGCTCCAGGGCGAAGGGTGAGTATCATCCGGTTATGCTCAAGCTGGACTAAAGGGGCCTGATTTTTTTCCACGACAGACAACCGGTATCCTTTTCCCCATACAAAATGATTCTCCCCTTCCAGGAATTCACTGGGAGTTTGCCGGGCCCGGAATTTCAGCTTGTCTGTCTGCTTTCTGATCCAGTTCAGTTTGGAAATGACAAATTCACGGATGCTCTCAAGCTTTAGATACCCGGGCGCGGATACCCGGACAATCCCGTCAGGAGGAATTACACTCAAGTGGATATTTTTGATGTTTTTAAAAATCACATCCACGCTTATATCATCAATATCAATCCTGGTCTTTGGCATTAACACCCCTTTTGAGCTTGTTAATGGAAAAGTATGGTCAGCCTGGTACCGCAATAAATAAAAGGCCGCAAAAAAACCCGGATGGGCGGAAAACAAAAAGCCCGGATGGGTTAGCATCCGGGCTTTGTTTTTTTGTGGCGGGGCCGACGAGACTCGAACTCGCGGCCTCCGGCGTGACAGGCCGGCGTTATAACCAGCTTAACTACGGCCCCGCATATTGGAAATCACATGGTGGGCGGAACAGGGCTCGAACCTGTGACCCTCGGCTTGTAAGGCCGATGCTCTCCCAACTGAGCTACCCGCCCCCACAATGTGAGAAAGATTGATGTAAAGATTGTCCGCAGCATTGTCAATGTTTTTTTTCAAAACTTTTTGCTAAAAAATCTTCCATCCTGCCGGTGATTGACCTGAAAATCGTGTCTATATTACCGGTGGCGTCAACAATCAAAAATCTGTACTTGTTCCGGGCTGCCCAGTCAAGGTAGCCCTGCCTTATCTTTTGGTGAAACTCCAGGCTTTCCGATTCAAAACGGCCCTCGGAAACAGTCAGATTCTTTTGAGTGTTTCTGCTTTGGGCCCGCTTTAACCCGATTTCCGCGGGCAGATCCAGAAGGATGGTCAGATCGGGCAAAATTCCTTTGACCGCCATGTTGTTCAGCTGGTCCAGGAAGCCGGTATCAATGCCTCTGCCGTACCCCTGGTAGGCAATGGTGGAGTCGGTGAATCTGTCCGAGATTACTACCTTGCCGGCCATAAGTGATGGTATGATAAGACTGTGCACATGCTGGGCCCGGTCAGCAAGATAAAGAAAAAGCTCTGCTTCCTCTGATAAATCCTGATTCTCCATGGACAGGAGAATACGTCTGAGATCCAGGCCGAGTCTGCTCCCGCCGGGCTCCCTGGTCAATACCGCCTCTTTCCCCCTTTCCCGGAGAAACTTGATTAAAAGACCGGCCTGGGTGGACTTGCCGCATCCTTCTATGCCTTCAAAGGTAATAAACACGGTCCGTCCTTTTTGCCCGGTCTGTTTTTTTTGTTTTCAGGTCTGGGGGTCTTTACCGGCTTGTACAGATATCTGCCCATAGATCTCTGATACTCGGACCAGTAGTCGTCACCCTCCTGATCTTCGGGGGGTTTCTTGAGAGCCAGATCCAGGGTATTCATCTTGGCGTCAAGATTGTCGGCGAAGTGAAGCACAAAGGCCTCATGGGTTTTAGGCCTTTTGGGGGACCCGAATTCCAGCTCGCCGTGATGGCTGAGAATAATATGCTTGAGATGCATGATGACTTCCGGAGATAGATTCTTGACCCGGCTTAAAAAGGGTTGAATCATCTCCAGACCCAGGTAAATATGTCCCAGGAGTTTTCCCTGATCAGAATAATCTCTGCTTATCCCCGGGGTGATTTCTCTGGACTTGCCAAGATCATGCAGAGCCGCGCCTACCATAAGGATATCCCTGTCCAGATCAGGATAAAGCTGACTGACAGAGTCGCATATTCTGCAAACGCTCAGGGTATGCTCAAGCAGGCCGCCTATGTATGCGTGATGAATGGACTTGCCCCCGGGGGCTTTAATCAGGGCTGTTTTGATTTCCTCATGACCGAGAATATTCTTGTAAAGTCTTGCCCATGGAGGAAAAGCAACCTTACTGCGCAGAAATTCCATCAACTTCCTGTAAAGATCTTCGGGAGGGATTTCTGAAACGGGCAAAAAAAACTCGATACTTGTTTCCTGGGTTGACACAAACTCCAGGGCTTCAATATTTAGCTGAAGCTGATCACGAAAGCTTTGGGCGCCCGCCCGGATATGAACAATCTGTCCGGGTTTGATTTTTTGAAAACTCTGGCTTAAAGGGCTCCATACCCGGGCCGGGATTGAGCCGGTCTTGTCCTGCAGGATCAGTTGCCAGTATGGACCGTTCTTGGCCTGATCCAGACGGCTCTGGATAACGATCAGCATGTCCTCGAACTGCCTGCCGGGGGAGAGGTCCTGAATATAATATTTTTTTTGCTTCATAATATTGTCAATTGATCAGCCATAAAGTAATAGCTGTCGTTGAACGAAGTTTTTTGAAAAATTGATTGGTTCCGAATCATCGGTTCGCCGTGTATAATATTATTCCCCATGTCAGGCAAGCTGAAAGATAAAAGCTCGAAGCTGAAAGCTGTTACGTGGATATACCTGTATCATTTTTTAAATTTAATTTGTCAAAAGGTGATGTATGGCTAAGAAAAAAGGAGAAACCAGCGTCAAGATTTATAAAGACTGGTGCAAAGGCTGTGGAATATGCACCACTTTTTGTCCGTCCGGTGTGCTCAGGCTCAGCAATCAGGGCAAGGCGGAGGTTGTACATGAAGAAGAATGCATCAATTGCGGTTTTTGCGAAATTCATTGTCCGGATTTCGCCATTCTTGTTCAGCCGAAAAACGAACTGAAGAAAAACCGGTTAAGAACCGCGGATACTATGCCCTCAGCTGAAGAAGTCACGGCAGAGAATGACCGGAAAACAGATTGACGCCCGTATCAAATTCAACCCCTTGTATTTTATTTTAAATATGTGATAAAAAATTAAATTTTGCGTTAAACCCTGAACTTTAAAATCTTGAGATGAATATGGCAGCTAAAACAAAAAAGAAAAAGCAGGTTGAGATTTTTGCCCTGGGAAACGAAGCCGTTGTCGAGGGAGCCCTCCTGGCCGGCTGCGATTTTTACGCCGGCTACCCTATTACACCCTCCACTGAGATCGCCGAAGAAATGGCCAGACGTCTTCCCCATTTGGAGGAAGGGGTTTTTATTCAGATGGAGGATGAAATTGCGGGTCTTGGAGCGGTTATAGGAGCCTCTCTGGCCGGTCGCAAGGCCATGACCGCAACTTCGGGCCCTGGCTTTTCCCTGATGCAGGAACATATAGGATACGCGAGCATAACGGAAACTCCACTGGTTCTAGTTAATGTAATGCGCGCCGGACCAAGCACCGGGATGCCCACCAGTCCGGCACAGGGAGATGTACAGCAGGCCAGGTGGGGTACCCACGGCGACCATCCCATTATTGTTCTGTCCGCGGGAGACGTGCAGGAGTGTCTGGAAATGACGGTGACCGCTTTTAATTTTGCCGAAAAGTATCGAACCCCGGTTATTCTCCTCCTGGACGAGATTACGGCTCATACCAGGGAAAAAATCACTGTTCCGGATCCTGATGATCTTTATGTATGTTCCCGCCTCCTTCCAAGCATGCCTCCGGAGTGGTATATGCCTTTCGAAGACAATATGCGGGGGGTTTCACCCATGCCCCCACTGGGTTCAGGGTACAGGTATCATGTGACCGGCCTGACCCACGATGACCATGGCTACCCGACGTCAAAACCAAAGGAAGTGGAAAGCTTCATATCCAGGCTTTTCAGAAAAATTGACCAGTTCTTTTATGATATCCAGATAGTTGATGAAATTCAGTGTGAAGATGCGGAGACCTGCATCATTGCCTACGGATGTGTGGGCAGAGCAGCGGAAATGGCAGTACAAATGGCCAGGGAACAGGGAGAGAAGGTAGGGTTATTAAAACTCAAGACTCTCTTTCCCTTCCCAAGACCCATCGTTGAAAAAATGTTGAGGCAATGTTCTTTTGTTCTGGTACCTGAAATGAACATGGGACAGATTTCCCGTGAAGTCAAAAGGGTTAATAATGGTCAGAGCAAGGTCGGCACGATCAACAGAATCGACGGGCAGACTATTACTCCAGGTGAAATACTCAAAAAAATATTAAAAGGTTAAATTATGGCCAAAGTAACCCAGCTTATTCATAATTATCTACGGCATACAAAAAAATTCCCTCATGTA
>SKKD01000203.1 GCA_007121655.1 Desulfonatronovibrio sp.
GCGTCAGGAGTGCAGGTGGGTACCAGGTTTGTGGCCACTCATGAATGTGACGCAAGCATAAACTTTAAACAGGCCTTTATTGATTCCAAAGAGGAAGACATAATGGTGATAAAAAGTCCGGTGGGCATGCCTGGAAGAGCTCTTCGCAACGAGTTCCTAAGCGATGTTGAGGAAGGCAAAAGAAAACCTTTCAAATGTCCGTATCATTGCATAGTCACCTGTGATTATACCAAGAGCCCCTACTGCATCGCCTCGGCCTTGAATTTCGCTCAGAAAGGTAAATTGGAGAAGGGGTTCGCCTTTGCAGGACAGACAGCCTACCGGATAAAGGAACTTGCTTCAGTAAAGGAACTGATAGACGAACTTAGAAATGAATATGTTGAAGCTTGCGCGTGAGAAGTATTTTTTCAAACAAATATTTTATATAGATGTATTCAGAAGCCGTATACAGGCTTTACAGAATCCTGGCCTCACAAAGTTTCCGGGATATACTCAAGTTCCTGGTAATCCTGAGTCTTATCTTCTGGCTGATCTCTGCAGGTTCGGAAAAGCTCCACTATAACTGGCAATGGTACAGGGTTAAACAATTCCTGTTTACCTTTGATCAGGGAGCATTCATTCCTGGTCCTTTGCTGCAGGGTCTGTGGGTAACCCTGAAAATTACCTTTATCAGCCTTTTTCTGTCCCTGGTATTCGGACTTGTCACCGCAATATTCAGACTGTCCAATTCAGTAGTAGCCGTCCTCACTGCCAGGGTCTACGTGGAAACCATCCGCAACACTCCACTGCTCATCCAGCTTTTTTTCAACTACTTTGTCCTTTCACCCATCCTGGGAATATCACCCTTTATGACGGCAATCCTGACCCTTAGTCTTTTTGAAGGTGCCTATGCTTCGGAAATAATCAGGGCGGGGATCCAATCCATAGACAAGGGACAGTGGGAATCCGCACAGAGTACCGGTCTTAACAGGTTTCAGACCTATTTTCACGTAATCATACCGCAGGCATACAGGTTTCTCATTCCCCCGCTAACCAATCAAAGCGTTTCTTTGATCAAGGACTCAGCATTGGTCAGCACCATAGCCATCTATGACTTGACAATGCAGGGTCAGATTATAATATCAAATACCTTTTTAACCTTTGAAATATGGTTTACGGTCGCACTAATATATCTGGCTGTGGCCCTGACCATCACCTTTATTGTTTCTGTTCTGGAAAAAAATATTCAGGGCGACAAAAACCTTTCCAGACCCTGAAATGACAATTCGGTTATTTTAATCACGGAGATAAGATGAAATTCCTGTTCTTTTTATTATTTATCCTCTTTGTTACACCCCATGAAGCCCTGTCATCGCAGATCCGCTCTCAACTTGTCCAGGAGAGCACTTTGGAGCGGATCATGCAGAGAGGAACAATGAGAGTGGGCATGTCCACCTTTGTTCCATGGGCCATGCAGGACAAAAAAGGAGAATTCATCGGCTTTGAAATAGATGTGGCCACAAGGCTTGCCAGGGACATGGGGGTGCAGGTGGAATTCATACCCACCAGGTGGTCGGGAATCATCCCTGCCCTGCTTACCGGAAAATTCGACATAATTATCGGGGGCATGGGCATCAAGCCTGACAGAAATCTTAAAATAAACTTTTCCATGCCCTATGACTACACTGGAATGGCCATTGTGGCGCACAAGAAAAAAGCCGAAGGATTTACCAGCCTGGAAGATTTTAATAGATCCGGAGTAACGGTGGCTGCCAGGCTTGGCACCACTGCCGCTGCAGCGGCAGCAGACTTTCTGCCCGAAGCGGCTCTCAAGCTTTTTGACGATGAGGCCCAGGCCATCCAGGAGCTGCTCAATGGACGTGTTCACGCGGTTATTGCTTCGGCTCCTCTTCCCGCCTACCAGGCGACACTTCATCCGGAAAGGCTTTTTTTGCCCCTTAAGGATACTTTTGCCAGAGAGCCTATAGGATTTGCCGTGAAAAAGGGAGATTACGACACCATCAATTTCCTGGACAACTGGATCAGATTCGTCCAGGCACAGGGATGGCTTGAACAGAGGAAAAAATACTGGTTTGAAACCAGGGACTGGGAAGATCAGATAAGGTAACCGGCCTTTCCGGACATCTTGTTTTCCTGATGAAAATTACCTGATCACCAATATTGACAGCAAAATACCAAAAACAACTTCAATCGGCGGCATACTTTCGACTCTACGTATCAACAACAAACAAAGGATAATTGATGATAGCCATTCTGGACTACCGGGCCGGAAACCTGACCAGTGTGAAAAGAGCACTTGATCACCTGGAAATTCCAAACCGGATAACCAGTGATCCTCGGGTGCTGAGTTCCTCCGGTGGGATCATTTTTCCAGGTGTGGGCGCCGCCGGTTCGGCGATGCGTAATCTCAGGGAAAACAGGCTGGATGAAGTGATCAAATCCCTGGTCTTGTCCGGCAAACCAATGCTCGGAATATGTCTGGGATGTCAGATCATCCTTGATAAGAGCCTGGAAAACAAAACCTCCACTCTGGGTCTTATCTCCGGAACATGCGATAAATTCTCACAAGAACTTTATGATGAATCCGGTCAGCTCATAAACATTCCCCATATGGGCTGGAACAACATCCATATGAAAAAGGACTGCCCTTTGTTTAAAGATGTTCCTGAAACCTCCGAATTCTATTTTGTACACAGCTATTATCCCGTTCCTGACCCGGATTACGTGATAGGCATCACCCATTACGGTCTTGACTTTTGCTCCGTATTCGGACGGCCCGGACTCTGGGCAACGCAGTTTCATCCTGAAAAAAGCGGCAAACCCGGTCTTAAAATTCTTTCCAACTTCTACATTTACTGTCTGGAGAATTTATAGTGCTCAGCAAAAGAATCATACCCTGCCTGGATGTGCGCGACGGTCACCTGACCAAGGGAGTGAAGTTCAGAGGAAATGTGGATATCGGCGATCCGGTGGAAACAGCCAGAAAATATTACGAACAGGGAGCTGATGAAATTGTTTTCTACGATATTACAGCTTCGGCAGAAGGAAGAGGCATAATGCTCAAGGTGGTTGAAAAAGTTGCAGCCACCATTTTTATACCCTTCTCGGTGGGAGGGGGGATAAGCTCCCTTGAAGACATGAGGGCGACCCTTCTTGCGGGCGCTGAAAAAGTCTCTGTCAATTCAGCCGCAGTAATAAATCCGGGCATAATCTCCCAGGGAGCGGAAGCGTTCGGATCCCAGTGCGTGGTTGTGGGAATGGATGTCCTTAAAGTTAAAAAAAGCCGGACCATTCCCTCAGGATATGAAATAGTCATCCATGGGGGCAGAAAGCATATGGGTATCGACGCTCTGTGGTGGGCAATGGAAGTGGAAAGGCTGGGAGCGGGTGAAATCTGCCTGAACTCAATTGACGCGGATGGAACCAGGAACGGTTATGAACTGGAACTCACCAGGCTGATTGCGGACAACATCCGGATTCCGGTGATAGCGTCAGGCGGGTCGGGCAATCCAGGTCACATGGTCGACGCAGTAACCCTGGGAAGGGCTTCAGCTGCTCTTATTGCCTCAATAGTCCATTACGGGGAATATACCATCCCGGAAATCAAGAAATATATGAATGATGCGGGTGTAAAGGTCAGGATGAACTGGTAGGTGAATCGTAAACGCCGCTCCGGCCGCCGCTTTTATGAATAAGACGGCAGTTATTAATGACAATATCCTTCTGAACCGCCTTACACATATCGTAAATAGTCATGCAGGCTACCTGGGCTGCTACTAATGCCTCCATTTCAACCCCGGTGGAAGAAGTTGTCCTGGCTTCAGCCTCGACAACTATCATGGCTTTTGACTCTTCCAGACGAAACCGTACATCTACAAAACTCAGGAAAATAGGATGGCAAAGTGGTATGAGCCGGCTTGTTTCTTTTGCCGCGGCTATGCCGGCGATCTTGGCGGTAACCAGGACGTCCCCTTTGGGAAGAGCTTTTTCCTTCAGCATGCTGAAGGTTTCGGCGGAAAGCAGCACTTCGCTTTGAACCACAGCCTTCCTCGGTGTATCGGGCTTATCACCCACATCCACCATTACCACTCCGCCGCTACTATCCAGATGGGACAATTTAGGTTTATTCATGACAAATTCCTACTCGCCCATTACTTTTTTAAAAAAACTCTTTACCTTATGGCCGGTTTTCTGTCCTTCAAGACGATCAAACTCACGCAAAAGTTCTTCCTGTTTTTTGGAAATTTTTGTAGGGGTCTTAACATGTACCCGCACCAGCAGATCACCCTTGTGTGATGAACCTGGATGAGGAAGACCAAGACCCTTAAGCTGCAAAACCTTTCCGCTCTGGGTTCCTTTGGGAATTTCCATGGATACCGGGTCATCAAGAGTCGGCACTTCGATTTTTGCTCCAAGAATAGCCTGAACAAAAGTCACTTCCACACTGGTAACAAGATCTTGCCCCTGTCTTTTAAAGATCTCGTCATCATCAACAAAGACAACCACATAAAGATCACCGGGAGAACCCCCGTACTCGCCTGGTTCTCCTTCACCACTAATCCTTAGCCTGCTTCCATTGTCGACTCCGGCCGGTACACGTACTTTGATTTTCTTGTTGACGACAACAATACCCCTTCCTGAGCAATCATTGCAGGGATGAGCGATAATCACCCCCTGGCCCCTGCAAACCGGACAGGGCATAGCCACCTGGAAAAACCCCTGGGACCGGCGTACCTGCCCAAGACCCTGACAATGGGCGCAGGTCTCAGCCGAATATCCCGGTTCAGAACCACTTCCGTCACATCGTCCGCAGGTTTCTCTTTTAGGCAACTCAAGTTCGACTTCGGTACCTTTGGCCGCTTCACGGAAAGAGATGTTCAGATTATACCTGAGATCAGCCCCGGACCTTGGTCTTGGACCTGACTGACGGGTGCCGAAACCGAAAAATTCACCGAATATATCAGAAAAAGAACTAAAAATATCCTCTGTTGAGCTGAAACCCTGAAATCCATTATTATTGAGGCCGGCATGGCCAAGATGATCGTACCGTTGCCTTTTATCGGGGTTACTCAGAACCTCGTAAGCTTCGGCCGCTTCTTTGAACAGATTCTCTGAATGAGGATCATCGGGATTTCTGTCAGGATGGTATTTAAAGGCCTGCTTTCTATACGCCTTTTTTATCTCTTCTTCCCCGGCCTGCCTGGAAACTCCCAGGACTTCATAATAATCACGTTTTTCAGCCATTCTACTCAACCTTGACCCCTGCTTTCTGGATGGACTTGGAAGGTATCACCTTCCCGGCGGCAATCTCCCGCAACGCTGTGACTATTTGCTTGTTTTTGCTCTCTACCAAAGGTTCATACCCTTCGCGGTACTGCTTAAGACGTCTAACTGTCATCTGAACAAGAAGGAAACGATTGTTTACCTGTTCCAGACAATCTTCTACGGTAATTCTGGCCATACTTACCTCGTATATAAAATATTAAAAAATCAGTTATGGAAAAACATAGTTATATATCTGATTGGACAAACACAGGTCAAGGTAAAATTCGGAGATAGGAAAAAAAAATCATCTTGAGACTTTCACTTGAGAATAAACAAGAGTCTTACTATATCCTTTTTGCTGACTGTCAATATTCATAGGCCCCTCAACCTGGAAGAATGCTGATATATTCTTCATGAACTCCTCATTGGCAGCTAAAATCGCTACTGAGATAACTACACAAAAAAAACACGCCGGGAAAAACATGGGTTTCAGAAAAAAACTTAATTTTGCCCAGAAAACCTGTCTGGGCAGATGCGGCAAATTGATGCAGCAGGCAGCCATGATCCAACCGGGATCAAGGATTGGGATAGCTCTTTCGGGAGGTGTGGACAGCTGGGTAATGACCCGGGTTCTTCTGCTTCGGCAAAGGATTGTTCCCTTTAAATTTGAATTAATGATTTTACATGTCAATCCGGGTTTTGATCCGGAAAACCACTCTCCCCTTATGAACTGGCTGGATAAAAATGGTGTCGCCTCACATGTGGAAGTCTCAAAGATCGGACCTGAAGCTCATCAGCCCGGAAACACCAAGTCTGCGTGCTTTATTTGTTCGTGGGAAAGAAGAAAAACACTTTTCAACCTGTGTCAGAAGTACAAACTGTCTCACTTGGCTTTTGGTCATAATTCCGACGATCTTGTAGCCACTTTTTTCATGAACCTTACTCAAACAGGAAGGGTGGAAGGTCTTTCCGCCAAGGAATCTTTTTTTAAAGGTGATCTGACTGTAATCCGTCCTCTCCTGACGGTGGAAAAAAAATACATCTCCAGTGCCGCCAGAAAATGGGAACTTCCTGTCTGGGAGAATCCCTGTCCGTCCGCCACAACTTCAAGAAGAGCCCGGATTGAAGAAAATCTTGCTCTTTTGTATTCAAAAAACAAAGTCTACAAAAAAAACATTACTAACGCCCTTAAGAGATGGCAGCTTGACTTCAATTTGTAGCTTAATTAGTATTTTTAAGTATAATGGGAGTTCTCAACCCCCTGTTAAGAATATTATTGTGGAGATCCATATTCATGATTTTTAATAAATATCAACTGGCAAAAATTAGGAAAAAAAATGATGCCGGCTCTGCTTTATCCATCCCTGGCTGGTCTATTATTCTTACTGCTATCCTTTTTGTAGTGCTTCTGGGTTCAAATATTTTTTTCTGGGATTCACACATAAAATACAAATCCATCAGCCGGCAATTGGAACAGGCAGAAAAAAAGACACTATCCCAAAACATTCAACTCACTTCACTTTACCACAAAATTAAAGAACTCGAAGATGACCTGGGCAGAGTCAGGGAGTTTGACGACAGGCTGAAGGCCATGCTCAATATAGAACCCAGACATCAGGTAGGTTTTAATCCTGCCGGAGGACCGACAGAAAGCAGTCTCTCCGGTTCTTATTCTTTCTACAGCCAGGAAATGCTCACCAGAAGAATGCATAGTTTTATTGAACAGCTGAGCAACAATGCAAAACTGGAGGAAATCAGACAGCAGGAAATTATCAAGGCAATTCAGACTCAAAACGATCTCCTGGCCGGAGCCCCTTCCATCCAGCCTGTTCAGGGTTGGATATCTTCCGAATTCGGGTATCGGAAATCTCCCTTTACAGGACGGCGGGAATTCCACAGTGGACTGGATATTTCAGCCCCCATAGGCACGCCTATTTATGCCCCTGCTGGTGGCACGGTCAGCTTTTCAGGCAGGGACGGTGCTTACGGCGTAACCCTGGTGATAAACCACGGCAGAGGAATTAAAACCAGATACGCCCATCTGCAGAAATATGTTGTAGAAAAAAAGCAGAGGGTTTCCAGGGGACAGCATATTGGCTATGTGGGCAATACAGGCAGAAGCACAGGCCCTCACCTTCACTACGAAGTCCTGGTGAACAACATGCCGGTCAACCCCAAGAGGTATATCCTTGATTAGCTTTATCCGGAAACGGCTCTTTTCCCTTTGGTACCTCAATAAGCACTGTTATCCGTCAACGTATCAAGCTACACTTCCTCGTAATTGATTGATTTCATGTCCACAGTTAAAACTCCTCGCTTCCATAAAGAAAACCATATTTCCAGTATCAGGAAAAAAAGACTTTCCGGATGGCAAAGAATTAAAAATATCCCAGGCCGCGAAGAATTTTCAGGTTTTCCTCCTTTTCCCCGGCTCTGCCGGAACGTTCTTCGTTTCCAGTAGCTTTTCCGGTACAGGGCATGCAACCAAGAGAGGTATAACCCTGCTCATAAAGTTTACAGTAAGGCATGTTTTTCTGGATTGTGAACGACCAGATATCCATTTCAGTCCAGTGTAAGATCGGGTTGACCTGCCAGTATGCCGGATCTGACTTTTCCTCTGCCTGATCCCTGTTGCTCCTGTCGGGATGCTCGTCGTTCCGAATTCCGGTTATCAATACCTTTACTTTTTTTTCTATGATGGTTTGTTTCAAAGGAGCAATCTTTAAATCCCGACAGCAGTCCACCTTGTCTTGAGCCACGGGGTAATCTGCTATTGCAAAATCCGGGCTGATAACAAGAAGATCAATATCCCATCTACGGGCAATATTATCCCTGAATTCGATTATCTCCGGAAACTTCAGTCCGGTGTCAAGATTTATGGCTCCAGGCTTGTCTTTATAACCTTTTTCTTCTAAAAAATGAGCCCAGAGATATAAAGTAACAGTGGAGTCTTTACCCCCGGTCCAGGCTACATATGTTTGTTTGAGAGGGGCGATGGACAGGGCCCGTTCAAAAATTTCATTTGTCAGACTAACTTTTTCCTGCAAATTCATATTATTTTTCGCCATCCTGTAGGTAGATTTTTTTAATGATGTTATTGATTTCAGATATATAAAAAAAATATTGTTCCTGTCTAATTACCGCCTGTTTTTGAAACAGTAACCTGTATGGTTATCTGAAGGAGGGAGACTATAAAGGAATGAACTCTGAATTAAACAAACAGCAAACTGATATAAACCAGACTTTCCAAGGTTGATTAATGAAGGGAACTTTCGCCTTTATTCTTATCCTTTGTCTCACGGCAACCATTATTGCCTTTAGAAAAGATCCGCAACTGGCACATGAAGGCTTGATCCAGGGACTAAAAATGCTCTGGAGAATACTGCCCATTCTTGTGGTAGCCTTTATTCTTGCTGGAATGATGGAAAAAATTATCCCCAGGGATTACCTGGCTCATATTCTTGGATGGGATTCAGGATTCCGGGGTCTTTTTTTAGGAACGCTGGCAGGAGCCATAATGCCGGGTGGTCCGTTCGTTCTTTTTCCTATGATGGCCGTGCTTTTGAACGCCGGGGCAGGCATAGGCCCGCTTGTGGCTTTCTTAAGCTCCTGGGCGCTTATCGGACTACACAGGGTGGTTATCTATGAAGCTCCCATAATGGGATGGAAATTTACATTATGCAGACTGGGAGCCAGCCTGATTTTTCCCATTATCATCGGATACTTTTCCGACTGGATATGGAGACTGTATTCAAGATACTGATATCTGTTTCAATTGACGCAAACAATAAACGGAGGAAGCATTGGCCAAATTCAACCTGGATATATACATACCTTACATGGGCTGCCCCTGCGGACCATCCAGCCCTGAACAGGATAAACAGTCTGAGGTTTTTCAGGAAACCCTGCTTGCGCTGAAGAACAAATACAGGGATGACATTTCATATATGATTTACGCTCTGAACCTTCACCTTCAGCAGTTCAAGGCCAGGCCTGAACTGGCCAGAATCCTTCAGAATCAGGGAAAACAAGGTCTGCCTGTAATATTTATCAATGATCATCCTGCTTTTCAGGGAAAATATCCAGGCCTCGACGATCTGGAAAAATTCTTGTCCTCCATGGATATTGTTCATGATTAAATACGACGTCATTGTAATCGGAGGCGGACCGGCGGGTCTGATGGCTGCGGGTCAGGCAGCCGGACGGGGAATGAAGGTAACCCTGCTTGAAAAAAAATATCTCCCGGCCAGAAAGCTCGGCATTACCGGAAAGGGCCGCTGCAATCTCACCAATATTGCGCAAATAAATGATTTCCTGAGCTCTTTCGGCAAAGGGGCAAAGTTTATGCGTTTTGCACTGGGTCGGTTTGCAAACCATGATCTCATTTCTTTTTTTAATGAACTCGGCGTAAAAACAGTAGTTGAAAGAGGAGGAAGAGTATTTCCTTTTGCTCAAGATGCTCAGGTAGTGGTCCGTACACTGATTAACTGGGCTAAGAATCAGGGAGTGGAAATCAGGGCCAACACGCGTGTAACAAGAATAATTACTGAAAATGGAAGAGTTTCAGGCGCGATAATTAAAGACAGCCGGAAACGACCTGATGGATCAGAAACAGCTCAAGAGAAACTGCTTTCAGCACACAGTATAGTCATTGCCACGGGTGGATCTTCATACCCGGCCACCGGCTCAACAGGAGACGGCTATGCTCTGGCTGAAGAGATGGGACACGGCATAGTTTCTGTGCATCCAGCCCTGGTACCCCTGGAGACAAGAGGAAGTACCGCTCAGAAGATGCAGGGGCTCAGCCTGCGTAATGTACAGGCGGAGATTTTTGTCCATGAAAAAAAACAGGCCCGGGGTTTTGGAGAAATGCTTTTTACCCACTTCGGCGTATCAGGCCCGATTATACTTACCATGAGCAAGACAGCGGTTCAGGCTTTGAATCAAAATCAGAAAGTAACATTGACCATAGATCTCAAACCCGGGGTAACCCATACCCAGCTTAAAAGCAGAATTGCCAGAGTAATGCATGAACAGGGCAAAAAAAAGCTGATCAACATTCTCAAAGACTTTTTGCCCCTGAAAATGATTCCTGTTTTTGTCGAACAATCCGGTATTGATCAGGAGAAACAGGGCAACCTTGTTACTGCCGGTGAACAAAAGAAGCTGCGAATGTGGTGTAAGGAGTTGCAATTGGAGATAAGCGGTTACCGTTCGTTTAATGAAGCTATTATTACATCAGGAGGAGTTAAATTGCCGGAAGTAAACCCCAAAACCATGGAGTCGAGAAAAGTACAGGGGCTTTATTTTGCGGGGGAAGTATTGGATATAGACGCGGATACAGGAGGATTCAACCTCCAGGCCGCCTTTTCCACCGGATGGGTAGCTGGTATTTCAGCGGGCCTCTGATTTTTGGTTCATCCGGCTGGAGGGCATTTTGAAAAGTAAGCTACCCTTTAGTGCAAAGAATTAAGAACATCTCTCACCCGGCCTGAATCAGGCCTTGAGTCGCGGAGCAAGATTGGAGGAAAAAAATCTAATATTCCTATCCACCGAGCCAGTGTATATGAATAACAAGCTCCCCGCCCGGGGCGGAAGACCCTTTTCATAAC
>SKKD01000133.1 GCA_007121655.1 Desulfonatronovibrio sp.
TCAACAGGGGGTTTATATAAATATTACCTGAGCTGGGAATTTTTTTCCCGTCATTGCGAGCTAACCCAGGTATCCCGGTTAGTTATGCATGAGATTGCCACGCCACCTTCGGGTGCCCGCAATGACAGTGATGATGGACAGGGACTTTTTCAACAAGCTGTCAAGGCATTAATCAACCTTAAAAAAAGACTTTTTAGCAACGTTGCATACCGGACACTTATCCGGGGGTTCACCGCTTACGGTGTATCCGCAGACCGGACAGACGTGATAATCCGATTCAGGCAGGTTATCCATATTATCCAGGATTTCCTGGTATAGTCCCGCATGGATCTCTTCCACCGAATTGGCGAACTCAAATGATCTTTTAACCGCATTTTTTCCTTCTTCGGCAGCTTCCTCAATCATCCTGGGGTACATCTTCTTGAACTCATGGATTTCACCGGCTATGGCATCCTGAAGGTTTTCCCTGGTGGATTTGATGCCGTCCATATGCTTAAGGTGAGACAGGGCATGAACTGTCTCAGCCTCGGCCACGGCCCTGAAGAGTTTTGCTATTTGCGGATATCCTTCTTTGTCAGCCTGGCGGGCAAAGCCCAGATATTTTCGGTTGGCCTGGGATTCACCGGCAAAGGCTTCTGCGAGATTCTTCTGAGTTTTTGTCATATTGTCTCCTTTTATTTTTAAATATGTTTAAGTTCTCTTTCAGGGCTCAGGCCGCAATGGGAATGACATAATACAGGACAGCGAAGAAATGAAAAATACTTCCCAGAAGCACCATTACATGCCACAGGGCGTGATGATACCTGAGCCTTTTCCAGCCATAGAAAGCAAGACCTGAAGTGTAGAAAAGACCACCGGCCAGCAGAAAAAGCAGTCCGCCTGTCTGAACCGAACCGAGCAGGGGTTTGATGGCAATCAAGATCACCCAACCCATTCCAACATAAAGAATCAGGGAAAGAGCCCGGCACCCGCACCTGGACACCGCGCTTACAATAATCCCCAATATCGCCAGACCCCAGACCAGACCGAAAAGGCTCCAACCCCATGGTCCTCTCAGGTTTACCAGGGTAAAGGGGGTATAAGTGCCGGCAATGAGAATAAAAATAGCCGAGTGATCCAGTATTCTGCAAATCTGCTTTTTCCGGGGATCCTGTACGCTGTGATACAGGGTGGATGCGGTGTATAAAAGAATGAGGGATCCTCCGTAGATGCCGCAGCTGACAATATGCCAGGGAGTGCCCAGCATCCATGAAAACACGCCCAGTACTGCCAGCCCGGCAATGGACAGTACCAGGCCTATCGCATGAGTTATGCTGTTGGCGATTTCCTCATTTCTGGAGTAGCGGGGAAGAAAGGTATCGGTCATAATTTATTCTTTAATGCTAAATATTTTTCAGTCAAGATTCAAGTAAACAGGTATACCCGGGTTATGTCAACATTGGGCCGGCCATCTTTTTTTTGGCTGTACTGAAAGCCTTTCTTTGATTTTCCAGATCAAGGAAGGCTGGACATCATCATTTTGGTGAATTAATAATTATGGATTGCCATTAAAACTTTTCCACTAATTCAAAGGAGAAAATTCATGAGTGTTCGTTTTTTAATTCTACCGGTGCTTTGCCTGTTGCTTTTTGCATGCGGCCCCACAGAACCCGAGCCCGAGGTGCAGGACAGACCGGTAAGCCTTGAGACAACCACAGAGAGATCCAGTTATGCACTGGGACTGGATATCGGGGAAAATATTGCCGAAGGAGAAATGTCCATTGATGTCGATGTCCTGCTGAGAGGACTGCGCGACGGACTGGAAGGACGCGAGCCCCTGATGACCGAGGATGAACAGTTTGAAGCCCTTATGGCTTTGCAGCAAGAGTACATGGATGCCCAAATGGAACGAGCCCGGGAAGAAGGTCGGGAAAATCTTGAACAGGGCATGGCCTTCATGGAAGAATACAGGGAACGGGACGATGTAATGGAGACGGACAGCGGGATTCTTTACCGGGTGATAACAGAGGGCGAAGGCGAGAGGCCAGGTCCAAGAGATGTGGTCACTGTGCATTATACCGGGACCCTAGTGGACGGGACTGTTTTTGACAGTTCAGTTGAGCGCGGTGCTCCCGCCACTTTTCCCCTGGATCAGGTTATTCCCGGCTGGACTGAAATACTTCAGCTGATGGCCGTGGGATCCGAATGGGAAGTTGTTGTTCCTCCGGAGCTGGCTTACGGCGAACAGCAGGCGGGACAGCTAATCGGCCCCAATTCCACCCTTGTGTTTGAGATTGAACTTCTGGAAACCATGGATCCGGAATAAGCAATATTGTCTTCTCAAACGTTTTGAAGATAATGATGAAACTGGAAGACTTTGCGGTTCAATGAATTTTTTCCGCAATGAGCTACAAGCCGTGCGTTTTTTTCCGAAATTGTCCGAGAATATCTTTCACCCGGGGAACGGGTTTTTCGTCAATGAAATAGGCCGTGGCGGCTTTTCCCACGGCTATAGTTCCGGTATAGGCCACACCCGCTGAGGCGGCGCTACCGATCAACGGAGCCATGATTTTGCAAAGTGCCCGGCTTGCCTCTCTAAGGGCAAAGGCTCCGCCGATATTCATGCCCGCAGCCGATAAAAATTCCAGGACGGTTTTCCTGGACATTTCCCTGCCGGCCACGCAGCCTATGGCGCTGACCATGGCCAGCTGAGCCGATGTCATGGGCATGATGTCGGCTACGGGCAGGGGATTAAGGGCAATAGCCCCGCAGGCCGTGGCCACGGGTTTAATAGTCTGGTCGGCAACCTGTTTCTGAACCTCCCTGTTCCCGCACAGCCTGGCGAACTGAAGCCTGGCAGACAGAGGAAGAATGTCGGCCAGCTGCCGGATAATTATATCTCTGGTCAATAGATCTTCCACGGCCAGGATACCGTCACTGCTGAAAAATTTTTCCGGAACAATCATAAAATGTTCACGTTCTGGAAAGGGTTTTCCCGATTCCGATTTTATTTTTTCAGATTCCGGAATCGTCCGGCTGCCCGCCCCGGTTCCTTCCGGTAATTTGCCTTGCCCCTCCAGCAGAAAGAACAAAGCAGACCCGGGCATGTTCTGTCCGGATGATCGCTGCCGGATTCTTCTCCACCCGGCTATCTGTCTTGAAAAATCCCTTTGATCAACCCGGCCCATCATAACCGCGATACAGTCCGGTATCGGCCCTTCCTGTCCTGTTTCCGGGCTCAGAACAGTGTCCACATCTCCGGTCTCCATTATATTGATGGTTCCAAGACCTGTGGAATAGGGGGTCCAGCAGTGAAGCCCTGCAGTAGAAGCCATTATCCGCCCCGCAGGATCATTATTGAACAAAGACCTGATAAACCTCTGCCTTTCACTGCTGTTCCGGCCTGAAACCAAGACGGCGGGTGGTCTGGCTGCCACGAACAGTTCCCTCAGGACAGTGAATTGCTCCCTTGCGCCCCGGCCTATGTTGCCCGGAACCCCGGCAACTGCCGCGTCCATTTTTTTTATAAGGTCGGCAAGATTGTATGTCTGACTCATCGGCAATTCATAGCACTTTTATCCGGTAACGAAAAGCGTAAAAGACGACATTTGCAGGATCAGATTAATATGTTCAGTGATTACGCAGGGAATCGATAAGCTCGGCCTTGCTCATATCGGAACGCCCTTTTATGCCGATTTCTCCGGCGCGTTTGTAGAGTTCCTCTTTGCTCCAATCTTCGTATTTCGCTGATTTTCCCCCTTTTGTCCCTGCCTGCGAACGCGGCGTGTTGGCTATCCTGGCCGCCTTTTCCTTGCTCATCCCCTGCTCGCGCAGTTTTTCATATTGTTCGTCATCTTTGATCTGCGGTCCGTGATCTTTTGCCATTTTATACTCCTTTCTCCTGTCTGCCGGGAAATTCATTAGTTCTTATCCATTTACAACGACACCTCCATTAGGATGAATAGCCTGTCCACTGATATAGGAAGAATCGTCTGAAGCCAGAAATAGAAAACAAGTGGCGACTTCATATGGCTGGCCCACCCGGTTCATCGGCGTACTCAACCCGTGTGTCGATGTTTTTTCCTCATCAAAGCTGGCTGGAATCAGAGGGGTCCAGATTGGCCCGGGAGCTACCGCATTGACGCGAATGCCCTTGTCAATGAGATTCATCGAAAGAGAACGGGTAAAGGCCGTGATCGCGCCTTTGGTGCTGGCGTAATCAATCAGCTTGGGGTGCCCCATGTACGCCACGATTGAACTGTCGTTTACAATGGCTGATCCTTTTCCGAGATGAGGGAGAGCCGCCTTGGTCAGATAAAACATGGAAAAAATATTGGTCCGAAAAGTTTTTTCCATCTGTTCATCACTGATATCAAGCAGGGTTTCACCCAGGTGCTGCTCAGCTGCATTATTGATCAAAATATCCAGCTTCCCGAATTCCTTAAGGGTTTTTTCAACTGCCTGTCTGCAAAATTCCGGGTTCCCCACATCTCCGGCTATTGCAAGACATTTTTGCCCGATTTCTTCTATTTTTTTGCAGGTGTCGCGGGCATCACTGTGTTCGTCCAGATAGATGATCGACACATCGCAGCCTTCCCGTGCAAAAAGAATGGCCGTGGCTCTTCCGATGCCGCTGTCCCCGCCCGAGATAAGGGCAACTTTCCCCTTCAGTTTGTGACTTGGCCGGTAGTTGGGGTTTTCGTCCTGGGGTACAGGATCCATCTGGGACCGCTCTCCCGGTTGCTTCTCCTGTTTTTGTGGTGGCATGCCTTCATTATTGCTCATTTTATTCTCCATGATGGTTGCATGTTGCAAATATTCCCTGATTACCACGGATTTCCCAGGTGTCAGGTGTTTAAACGCACGACGCCGAAGCCGTCATTTACCGGAACTGTCGTGGATTCATCACTACATCAGATTAATTTCGAGACGGATGGTGTCAAATGGCGGCTGGGTATGTTTCCGATTAAGCAACATGAAGAATGCTTTTCCGGTTTAGTAGTGAAAAAGGAGTCTTCCGCCCCCCGGCACCTATCATTTACGAATAGTTCGCTTATTCGCTGGTTATCAAAGCATAGAAAAATTATGCAATGAGCATGACCATCCCTGAGATATGTGCCGGGCAGGCAGCGGGGAGCCTGTTATTTATATGCACCGGCTCGGTGGATATGAATATCAGGTTTTCTTACTCCACTCTTGCTCCGTGAGCTCGAGGCCTGCTTCAGTCCGGGGCTAGGCCCTATGGGCCGGAGGCAGGCCGGGTGTGAGACATTCTTAAATGCCGGAGGAATATATTTATACTCCAACTTCTCTTTTCATTTTTTTTGTTATGGATTGTGATGTCTTATGGAAATCCTTCCACGGATCGTCCTTCAGTCTGCTGATTCGGTTTTCGATATTGTCTATCCGGTATATGTCCGGAGTGATTTGTGGGGTCAGCTCATTCCAGGCAAGGGGCGTGGAAATGGGAGCTCCATGTTTGGCGCGGGTTGAGTAGGGGGCAACGCTGGTGGCTCCTCTGGTGTTTCTGAGATAATCGATAAAAATCTTCCCCTCCCGTTTTTTTTTGCTCATTACGGGAACGAACCGGTCAGGATATAAACGGGTCATTTGATAGGCTACGCCCCGTGCGAAAGTTTTCAGCTCTTCCCATCCGGAGCGCCTGATCAGAGGCACGACTACGTGAAATCCCTTACCGCCCGATGTCTTTAAAAACCCTTTTAAGCCGATTGAAGTAAAAAAATCCTGCAGCAGCCTGGTGCCTTCCACTATTTCCGCATTTTTGATTCCGGGTCCGGGATCCAGATCCATGATCATGAGATCGGGTTTTTCGATCCGATCCTCCCTGGCATTCCAGGGATGAAATTCCAGCACCCCCAACTGGACCAGGCTGATAAGGCCTTCAATGTCATCGATTACGATATAGGTTTCCACGGAATTTTTTTCCTTAATTTCAACACCTCTTACAAAGCCTGGAAGAGATTCGGGAAAATGTTTCTGAAAAAAGCAATCCCGGCCCCAGCCCCTGGGGCAGCGAAGCAGAGACAGGGGGCGGTGGATCACATGAGGCAGGATGTACCCGGATATCTGCCGGTAATAACGGACCAGATCATATTTGGTTATTCCCTGTTCAGGATAATAAACGCGCTGGGCATTTGTCAGGCGGGCCTGCTTTCGGTTTCCGGGCCCTTTATCATCCTGATCCTGATTTTTCCCACGAGCCTCACTTCTGGGAGTAATGGTTTCACGCCGGACATCTTTTGCCGGCTTGTCCTCACGCAGGCCCTTGAATGCGGGGTGGCGCAGAAGATCTTCGCTGGTCCAGCCGGTGAAGCTTACCTGCGCAACCAGTACTGGTAAAATCCAGTGGACATTGCGGGCATCGGCTCCTTTCGGGGGATTGATAAAGGGAGGGTTCTTCTGTTCAAAGCCGGACATGGTTTTTTTCAATGATGAAAGCTGCTTCTGGTTGAATCCTGTTCCTACTTTCCCGCAGTACCGGAGATTTTGTTCATCATCGTAAAAACCTAATAAAAGAGCGCCGAAACCGGTTCTGGACCCGGATGGTTCAGTATATCCTCCAATGACAAATTCCTGGCTGCGCAGGCATTTGACCTTCACCCATCCGCGGGTGCGCTTCTGCTGATAGCTGCTCATGCTGTCCTTGGAAATGATCCCCTCCAGAGAAAGCCGGCAGGCATGTTTGTAAACCAGATCACCTGAGCCTTCCGCGTGGTCGCTGTACCGGACAGCCTCGGTTTTGGGCTGCATCCCGGCGAGGCAATGTTTCAGATACAATTTTCGTTGCTCCAGAGGAGTTTTAGTGAGGTCGTATCCGTCGCAATAGAGAATATCAAACAGGTAATAAATAAGCATTCCTGATTTTATTCCCTGGAGGGCATTCTGAAGACCCTGAAAGTTCGTTGTCCCGTCAGGCATTTGAACCACGACTTCCCCGTCGATGACCGCCTCTTGCGCGGGAAATGCGGATAAAGCCCGGACAATGGATGGAAACCTGCCGGTCCAGTCTTTATCATTTCGGCTCACCAGACGCACCGAACCATTTTTCAGAAAGGCAATGATTCGGTACCCGTCGTATTTGATCTCATGAAACCAGCGGTCACCCAGGGGCGCGACATCCACCAAAGTAGGCAGCTGGGGATGAATTACAGCAGGCATTTTTCCTTTAAGGGAGTTTTTAAGGCCGGAAGGGGAAATTGTTTCTTTTTTGGACTTATGGTCAGCGTCGGAGAAATTAGCGGCAATCTCCTCCATGGTCCTTCCCGTGGATACACTCAGGTTTTTTTCGGCCAGAAAAAGGTCTTCAGGGTCTTTAGCCGCGTACTCATCCGAAGACTTGACAAGAAGCCAGTTCCGGTCATTGTCCGGACCATTTTTGCCCATTTTAAACAATCGCCACTGTCCACGAAGCTTTTCACCCTGGATTTGGAAATGCAAGGCTCCTTTCCGGTAATCTTCCCCGGGGTCTCCCATTGGCATCCAGGTTCCCTGGTCCCAGAGCATCACGGTTCCGCCACCGTATTCTTCTTTGGGGATTATACCCTCAAAGGATCCGTATTCAAGAGGATGATCCTCCACGTGAACCGCCAAACGTTTTTTGCCCGGGTCGATACTGGGTCCTTTAGGCAGCGCCCAGCTTTTAAGTACTCCGTCGAGTTCCAGTCTCAAGTCATAATGCAGCCGGGTGGCCGCATGTTTCTGGATAACAAAGAGCCTTCCGGAAGACGAATCCTCGTCTTTACCTTTTGGCTCGGGAGTTTTGCGGAAATCTCTTTTTTTCTGGTATTCTATTAAAGTCATGATGGAAATATGGATTTTGGCAACAACAAAACATTGCTCCCTTTGTTTTTAATATTATTAATCAGGAAAGACTGATTTAAAACCCCTTTTTTTAATATGAAAGGCAATTTGTATTCATGGGAAAAACGTACACCCGGCGGAGGGACTCTATAATGAGAGAGAACGTAAAGAAAAAACGGGTCAGGCAAAGCGCTGTTTACTCTGTCTGGCACAGGAACGAAACCGAAATCTGCGAATATTGCCTCCAGCAGTATAGCTACGAGATGCAGCGCCGCTGTACCCATTGTGATGGGCCTTTGTGCCCGTTCTGCATCTCAATCAACAGGGATAAATCAAACCTGTGTCCGGATTGCCATGGCCACTGCGGCAGCAATATTGGATGGGATTAATCATGTCCGCGCGTGCGATATGGAAAGGAGAGATCAGTTTCGGCGGGGTTTCAGTTCCGGTCAGGTTTTACTCCGCTGTGGAGGATCGCAAAATTCATTTCAGGCTGCTGCACGAGCCGGATCGTACTCCGGTCGAGCAGCGCATGGTCGACCCCCGTAACGGAAAACCTGTGCCGGGAGAGCAGATTCGCCGCGGTGTGGAAACGGATACCGGTGAAATCGTGATGCTTTCAGAAGAAGAACTAGAAGGGGTTGTTCCTGAAGCATCCAGAGAAATTGAAATTACCCGGTTCATGAGACAAGGTAAAATAAGTTATCAATGGTATGATCGTCCTTATTATCTGGGTCCGGACGGAGGAAATGAAAACTACATGGCCCTGGCCTGGGCGCTGGAAAAAGAAAGAAAAGAGGGCGTTGCCAGGTGGACCATGAGAAAAAAGCGTTATGTCGGTGCCCTTAATGGAGAAAATGGCCGCCTGAAGCTGATCACCCTTAGATATGCAGGAGAAGTAATCGACGCGGGGGCGATTCCCCGGCCTGAGGGCCGCGAATTCGAACCCATGGAATTGCAGATGGCCGGGCAGCTGGTGGACGCCCTGACCGGTGATTTTGAACCGGCAGCCTACCGGGACGAGTATCAGCACCGGGTCAGGGAACTTATAAACACCAAGGCCCTGGGGAATGTCTACAGATTTGAAAAACCAAAGAGACGCCGCCCTGAAACCGCCTCCCTTGCCGATACCCTTGAACAGAGCCTTGCAGGGATAAGGAAACAGAAAAGTGCCTGAGCAGAACGACAAGGAAATCAGACGCAGATCCATCTGGTACGGAACAGTTACCTTCGGACTGGTCAGCATTCCGGTGGGACTGTTTCCAGGTCAGCGCTCCCAGCGAATCCGGATGCGCATGCTCGCTCCGGATGGGACACCACTTGTGCGGCAATATTACTGCCCCAGGGAAGACCGTCAGATTGAGCCTGAAGAAATCATTCGCGGTTATGAAATTGAAAAAGGAAAATTCGTCACTGTGACTGAAGACGAACTTGAAGCCCTGGCACCGGAAAAAAGCCGGGAAATAGATCTTCGCCGATTTGTTCCTGTGGAACAGATCGGGCTCAAGTTTCTGGACCGGCCGTATTTTCTGGTTCCCATGAGCCAGTCACGGAAACCCTACAGGCTGCTGACCGAAACCATGGAGAAATCCAAAAAGGCCGGTATTGCCACATTTGTCATGCGCTCACGAGAATATCTGGTGGCTATCCTGGCTGAAAACGGCATTCTGATTGCTGAAACCCTGCGCTTTGCCGATGAACTCCGGTCGCCGGAGATCACAGGGGAAGTGTCATCCAAAAATATCTCCGGGACCAGGATAAAGGCCATGGTCAAAGAAATCAGCAATGCCGCAGCCGATGATTTGGATATGGACGAGCTCAAAGATACCTATACCGAGCATCTTACCGAACTGGTGGAGCAAAAGCGTTCAGCAGGACAGGATCTGGTTGAATCTCCCGAAGAAGAAAGGCAGTTCCGGGAGGCGGGAAAAGTCATCGATCTGATGCAGGTTATGAAACGAAGCATGGAAAAAGAATCAGGGAAACGGAAAGGTTCAGGAAGTGATGAAGATGAAGAGTCCCTGGAGAGTCTCAGCAAATCCGAGCTATACAATAAGGCAAAAGAACTTCAGATATCCGGGCGGAGTTCCATGAACCGGCAGGAACTCATTGAGGCAGTCCGAAACGGATGATGATCATTTTTATCATTTTTGTCGACGATGCCCGCATTGATCGCATGTCCGGCATAGTGTCCGCCCGGACACTATGCCGTTAGATGTAACCGTTACCCCGATTCTTGCCGGTTATCTTCGGACCTTTTATTTTCTGAACCGTTCTATGGGATGAGGTCCGCTAAGTTCCTGACGGTATTCTTTCCCCTTTTCTTTTACATGTGCCTCAATCACCTGTTCACTGGGTACTCCGCCTTTGTTCACCATTTCCTGGTATTTCTGGTAATAGGAATCCTTTGGAAGCTGGTCACCCGGAACGAATTCAGTGCCCATTGCGTTGAAATCGGTCTGTTCGGCCATGATTTTTCGCACATAATCGATATTTGATTCAAACCTGAAGGGAGCCGGCAATGTCTTGGGCAACATCTCTTCCGGGTCTTTTTTCTGATGTTCCTTCATTAGTTCGCAAGCGATTTGCAGGTGTTCGATTTCCATTTCCAGATGCATTTCCCAAATCTTTTTAATCCGCTGGTCTGGTTCATCCAGGGTCAGGGAGTGATAGAGCCAGCATTCATTGTATTCATGCAGCACCAATTGTTCAAACCAGGTGGCCCGGGGATCGGCCAGGGATTCGTAGTGGGTGACGTGCTGTTCCTCGATCTGGGCAATTTCAAGGTAAAGACCTCGTCCCAGCTGGTCTTCCGGACGGTTGCCCACATTCATGTACAGGTTCATGGTCTGCTGTTCAGCCGCAATAATCGTCAGCACGTGCAGCTTTGTAAGAAAATCGGCGGATTGCGCGTCATAGTGCTTGCGAATTTCGTCAAAGGGGTGCCGATGCTCGGCGCTGGTAGGCCGGCCCACGGTGATTTCGGTAAACTGTTTGGTTACCTCGTCAGCCGCGTTTCCCTGGACCATGTCCATGAGGTTGGCATAGCGGTAGAGATGATCAAA
>SKKD01000165.1 GCA_007121655.1 Desulfonatronovibrio sp.
AGGGATTATCCTGGGTACTGTCAGAGATTAACTTGAAAACATCATGTTCATTCTTCTTGTGTAACATGTGAGTCACCTTAACCGCCCTTGTTTAAATTCTCAAACGGTCAGTGTCTCACTCTCATTGGCACAGAGGGGGGGAGAAAGTAAGAAGTTTGGAAGATGAGAAAGTGGAAAGTTGAGGGTTAATTTCTAAAATTCTTAGATCCCTTTCTTTTCCGTCATCCCTGGCCTGATCCGGGGTCCAGGATTTTTCTTCTGGATTCCGGCTTTCGCCGGAATGACGATCTTTCAATCCCTAAATTCCTTAATATAAAATTTTTTTAAGGTAGTGTTTTCGTGTCCATGCATTATGTTTAGAGTATCATGGATAACAGATATTTGGTCATTTTTGATGGGGTATGCAATTTCTGTAATGGAGCTGTGAACTTTATAATTGAACGTGATCCATACGGAAAGTTTGCTTTTACACCAATGCAAAGCGAATTTGCACAGGAGACTTTGCGTTCACACCGTATTACGAGCGTGGATGCTGATACAATTATCCTTGTAAAGGATGGGAAAACTTTTGTCCGGACAAAAGCCGCATTGGAAATTGCCAGGGATCTCACCGGATACTGGTATCTGTTGAATGTATTCAGGGTGATTCCCCCGCCAGTCAGAGATTGGTTTTATCGTATTTTTGCCCGAAACAGGTACAAGCTTTTTGGAAAGGCCAACAGTTGTATGATGCCTACACCAGATGTCAAAAACAGGTTTATCGGTATATAAACATAACCCTCAAGGATGGAGTCGGCCAATTCTTCATTAAAAACCGACTACGCCGCCAAGCTGCCGACATCTCATGTAGGTGCCGGACTGACATTTGGAATTTTTAAACACCTGCTGTTTAGCTTTGCTCGCAACCCTCTATGCCACTGAGATTATAGCGCTCGCCCGGTTTAATGGCTGCGCCTACACTTCATCTATTCAACCCCGGTTGAATGGAAGAGATTCAACTGGGCAGGCAGGGAAAGAAGACTCGCTCGCAATGACAGTCAGAATTCAGGAATTCAGGAATTCAGGAATTCAGGAATTGAGGAATTGAGGAATTGAAGAATTGAAGAATTGAGGAGAGGAAGAAGAGCAGGGAGCATCGTCTCACCTGTCATTGCGAGGGAGCGTAAGCGACCGAAGCAATCCATTTCTTTCTCTTCACCCGGCCCAAATCCGAGATGGGCTGAACGGCTGAAGAAACCAGCTCCGGTCTCACAATCGGACCGGAAGTTTATTCCTCCAATTTCCTCTGCATTGATTCCAATTCTGGACCAGCCGATTCCGCCTGGATGATATCGAAGATTTCCCGACCGCAGCAGGAAATAAGGTGTCCGGTGCAAGAAAAGCTTGATTTATTTAAACAGATGTCCATCCGCCATCAACATAAACTACCTGTCCGGTGATATAGCTGGAGGCATCAGAGGCTAAAAGCAGCAGAGCTCCATCCAGTTCGCCGTCCCTGCCGGTCCGTTCCATGGGACACTGGTGCCTGACGAAATCCATAAATCCATCATTGTCTATAATTTCTTCCGTCATTTCACTGGGAAAGAAGCCGGGCCCAATGGCATTTACAGTGATATTATGTTTGGCCCATTCGGCGGCTATCGCGCGCGTAAATGTATTTGCCGCACCCTTAGAGGCATGATAGCTGGATGCGGGCATATATATATTGCCCACGGCGCCGTACATTGAGGAGATATTGATGATTTTGCCATACTTTTGTTCTATCATTATCCTCCCGGCGTATTTGGTAAACAGAAACAGGCCTGTGAGGTTGGTATCAATAACCTTTTGCCAGCTGTCAAGACTATGCTCTTCTGTTGGTTCTAAAGTTGCAAAACCGGCATTGTTTACCAGTATGTCTATCCGTGAAAAATCTCTACGAACAGCTTTTATGCATTCTTCCACCTGATCGGGTTTTGTAACATCTGCGGTATAGTATTCGCTTTTGCCGCCCATTTGCGTAAGGATGTCCTTTACCTTTTTTAATTTTTCCTCACGGCGTGCAACCAGGGCCACTTCGGCTCCCGCCTCCACCAGAGCTTTGGCGAATTGTACACCCAGCCCACTGGACGCTCCGGTTACAATCGCGGTTTTGTTTTTCAAGCTGCACATTTTCTCTAACATTATTATACCTCCTTTATCAGCACATATTCAATGTAGATCTTAAGCCCCTGGTGTCTTCATCTTTATCTATGAGTATTCAGGATTTCATCCGAGTCAATGACAGTTAGTTTCATCCGGAAGGTTCTTTTACTTTTTGTCTATTTCAATACGTGAAATATCTACAACGCCTCCTCATATTACTTGATTGCCCTGCCAAGAGGGAAAGCTGCTTGTTTCCGTAAAGAAAACCAAAAACATCAGCATCCGGAAAATAAGCTTTTTCGGATGGAACGAATTAGGATTCACCACCACCTGGAAGATATCGACTCACCAGCAAGAAAAGCTGCTCGAAATCGTCATGTGTCTCCATGCATCAGGGCATGGTTGAACTTTGCATGGAAACATCATATTGGCTTTGCTTCTCAGCTGATTTAACCGTTTTCTTGGAAATCTATCCAGGCAAAATTCAAGGAACAGGAAAAGTTCATGTACCAATATATCAATAAATTCCTTATTTCAGCCAAAAGCATTCCTTCATCATAAGCTGCAGATCTTAATAAGTGCTGCACTGCCTGATAACAGGCAGGCTTGGCATGATACAGCGGCAGCTGTATTTGTCCTCCCGTCATTAAAGTAAATAAAGAATTTTTAACCAATAATACCGGAAAAAAAACTGTTGGACAGACAAAATAGAAAAGCCTCTATTAAAACAATGTATGCCGCAGAT
>SKKD01000018.1 GCA_007121655.1 Desulfonatronovibrio sp.
CCCGGGCAAAGCCCTGAGGCTGAAATATACCGCGGCCCAAATATTGTCCCTTTACCCCGTTTTGACCCCATGCCTGAAAAACTTGTCCTGCCAATTGTCATCAAATGCCCGGATAATATTTCAACCGATCATATACTGCCCGGGGGAGCGGAAATTACCGCGTTCAGATCAAACATTCCGGCCATTAGCGAATACGTCTTTTCCAGGGTAGACAAAAACTTCGTCCCGCGCATTAAAAAAGCCGGACAGGGGATAATTCTTGGTGGTGAAAATTACGGTCAGGGATCCAGCCGTGAACACGCGGCCCTGGGACCAAGATATCTGGGAGTAAGAATAGTTCTGGTCAAGTCATTCGCAAGGATTCACAGGGCCAACCTGGTGAATTTCGGAGTTCTCCCCCTTACTCTGGCCAGACAGTCTGACTACGATATTCTGGAACAGGATCAGATTTTGAACCTGGATACATCATCCATTAACCCGGGCCAAGATTCATACATCCATACCAGTTCGGGCCAGGCCATCAAGGTTAAAAACGATTTGACGACCAATGAATTGATAATTATCAAGGCTGGTGGATTGTTGAATTATGTCAATAAAAAAACCAGGTAAAGCATGCCGGAATTTTGCTCATGGCATTGATGACAACCAGATTTTCTGATAATAATCAGTTACCGGCAATGGAAAATCAGCCGGAAACCAGGAGAAAATAAAAATGTTGGATGTATTAAGGGATAACGCTCAGTCGTGGATCGTAAAGGTGCTTTTCGCGGCCATTGTTATTGTTTTTGTTTTTTGGGGAGTCGGCAGTTTCACCGGCGATCGGGATGGGATCCTGGCGGTGGTAAATGATAAGCAGATAATGATTAATGATTATGTCCGGGCTTACGAAAATGCAGTGCAGGGGATCAGAATGCAAAATCCGGAAGTTACCGCAGCTGACCTTCGCGAAATGCAGCTAAAGCAGCAGATTTTTAATCAGCTGCTCAATTCGGCGTTGCTCCTGGAAAAGGCCAGGCAGCTTGGCCTTACGGTAACTTCCGGGGAACTTCGCAAGGAAATTACCCAACTCCCGGCTTTTTTGAGTGAAGACCAGAGGTTTGACCCTCAGCTTTATGAAGGAGTGCTGCGCTCACACCAGCTGACTCCGGCCCAGTTTGAAAGAGATTTTCAGCAAAATCTCCTTCTGGAAAAAATGGAAGCTTATGTATCTTTGCCGGCAAGACCCAATGAACAGGAAGTTGCTGAGTTCTTCAATTATATACGTACCAGTACCAGGATCGATTACCTGAAAGTTTCATGGGAGGACTTCAGAAATGAGATAAAGCCCTCGGATGATGAAATATCAGCTTATTACAATGAAAATCAAGCTGAGTTTATGCTGCCGGAAAAAATCCGCATCAGCTTTCTAAAGCTTACTCCAAGGGCATTGGCTCCAATGCAGGACGTATCCTTAGAAGAAATGGAGGCCTACTATCAGGCCAATTTAAGCGAATTTGCCCAGGATGAAAGGGTGGCTGCCAGACATATTCTGCTGATGGTCGACGAGAATGCAGGTGAAGAAGAAGTAAATGAAGCCAGGGAAAAACTCCAGGAGATCCGGGCCAGAATTGATAAAGGAGAGAATTTTGCAGAGCTGGCCGAAGAATATTCCGATTGTCCCAGTGCCGATCAGGGGGGAGACTTGGGCAGCTTTGGACGCGGACAGATGGTTCCTGAATTTGAAGATGTGGTCTTCGACATGAATCCCGGGGAGATAAGCAATCCCGTCAGAACCCGGTTCGGGTGGCATTTGATCAATGTTTATGATCTTATTCCGGAAAGGACAAAGGAGTTTGAAGAGGTCCGGGCCAGAGTTCGGATGCAGGTTGGAGAGGAAAAGGCCATGGATCAACTGGCAGACATCATGGATGATATTCTTGAGATAGTCATGACCGGAGGAGATTTGTCCAGTGCCGCTGACAGGCTTAACCTTGAAATCAGGGAGACGGACTTCTTTTCCCGCGAGGAGGGGCCAAGAGATTTTACACTTCCAACAGTGGCCGTCAACCGCTTGTTCGATATGGCGATTACAGAAACTACCCAAACTCCGATAATGATAGAGGACGGCTTTGTATTTGCTGAAAAAACAGATGTTCGGGAAGCTTCGGTCCAAGACCTGGAAGAAGTGGCAAATGAGATTGAAAGAAGGCTTGTCCGCGAGAAGGGTATGACTAAGGCCAGAGAAGAAGCGGAAAAATACCTGGACATGTTTCAGGCCGGAGAAATAACCTATGAAATAGAAGCAACGCTGAATACAAGCCAACCGTTTGACAGGCAGGGTTTTATTCCGGAACTGGGCATATCCTCCGATCTCGCTACTGGCGCCTTCGCCGCTTCAGAGGGGGAATGGCTTGAAAAAGTATACAATATCGGAAACGGCTATGTTGTTGCCCGGGTCGCTGAACATATCCGGCCTTCAGAAGAAGCGTTTAATCAGGAAAAGGACCTGTGGATGAGTTCTTACGCCGAAATGCAGAAGCAGCAGATATTTCAGTCGTTTATCAACATGCTTCGCAATCAGGCCAAAATCAGGATTTTCAGGCCGGATATTATTGAAGGTTAAAACACATGTTTCCCCGTCCGGCACCCGGAGATCTCCAGAGAGCCTCCCGGATGCCGGCCGGGAGCCGGATACTTAATGAAGGTTAGCCTTTGAACTGATTTTCCAGGTTTTCCAGTTCCTCCCATCGGGCATACAGCCTGGAAACCTTTGTTTCAGCTTGTTCCAGTTCTGCACATAAATTTACAAGTCGTTTACCGTCACTTAATGCTTCAGGATTTTCCATTTCTTTTTGCAGCCTGAATACCTCGATTTCCGCCAACTCAATATCTCTTTCAATACTTTCAAACTCACGCTTGTCTTTATAGGACATTTTGTTCGCTTTTCCGGATTTTGATTTTGATGTTTTGGGCTCAGTGGCTTCAGGCTTGTCATCATGGGCCGTGGACCGAGTATACTGAGCATAATCGGCAAAAAAAGTTCCTTTTCCCTGTCCGTCCAAAAAAAGCAGATTGTCGCATAAAGTGTCCAGAAACATCCGGTCATGAGAAATCAGCACAATTGCTCCAGGAAACTCGCTAAGGCTTTGTTCAAGAATCTCCAGGGTCGGAATATCAATGTCATTGGTAGGTTCATCCAGAAGCAGTATGTCTGCTGGTTCAAGCATAAGTCTGGCAATAAGCAGCCTGGACTGTTCGCCTCCCGACAATCTGGAGACCGGCAGGGGAAGTTGTTCAGGTTTAAACAGCATGCGCCTGGCCCAGGACACCACATGCAGGGGCCTCTCTTGAAAAAAGACCTGGTCAGCGCTGGGACATAAGGCCTCTTTAAGAGTCTGATCCTGATCCAGCTGTCCCCTGCTCTGGTCGAAAAAGACAATCCTCAAGCCATCCGCTCTTTGGACAGATCCCTGATCGGGTTGCAGTTCTCCGGCCAAAAGACGCAGAAGGCTGCTTTTTCCTGCTCCGTTTTGTCCCATAATGCCCAGACAACTTCCCGGAGACAGGACAAAACTGAGATTTTCAAAAAGTAAATTACCCTGACGTCTTAGAGACAGGTTCTCAGCCCGCAATAGATTTCTGGTCTTTCGACCAGTGCCTGAAAATTCAATCCCGGCAACCTTTTTTTGAATGTTTCTGGATCTGACTTCACCCAGCTCATCCTGAAGCATGTAAGCAGTGTTTATCCTGTGCTTTGCCTTCGTGCTTCTTGCCTTAGGCCCCCGGCGAAGCCATTCGATCTCGGTTCGCGTCTTATTGGCCAGAGTTTGTTCAAGCCTCTCCTGGGAACTGATAAATTCCTGACGCTTTTCAAGAAAAAAGGAATAATTTCCCTCAACCCGCAGACATCCTTTGGGATAGAGCTTATTTAGCTCAACAATGCGATTGGTAACATTCTCCAGAAATGCACGGTCATGACTGACCAGGATAAAAGCAAAATCAGGGTTGGCAAGTACCTTTTCCAGTTGGAGAATACCCTCCAGGTCCAGATGGTTGGTGGGTTCATCCAAAAGGAGCAGATCAGGTTCCTGAATCAGGGCTCTGGTCATGGCCAGCCTTTTAAGCCAGCCTCCAGACAATGAGGATACAGATTTATCCAGACTGAAAAAGCCCATCCGGCCTGCGGTCTTCATCATCTTGAAAAGGGTATTCTGGTCATGATTATTTTGAGGCAAAACCTCTAATAAGGCTTGTTCAACAGTCTGGTCTTGAAGAAAATTTTCGCTTTGCGCGAGATACACCAGCCGGATACCTCGTTTGCAGGTCACTTCTCCCGAATCCGGAGTTTCAAGGCCCGCAAGGATTTTGAGCAAGGTTGATTTCCCGGAGCCGTTAGGACCAATCAGGCCGGTTCGCTCTTCAGAACAAAATCCAAGGTTCAGGTCAGAAAAAAGAGGAGCAGTGGAATAGGATTTTGTAATGCTTTGACAATTTATTAGCAGGTTTGAAGACATAATTTAGCTTTTACGGCAAGATTTCAGGATCGCACCATGGTTTGCCGGCAAATTACCATGCTGAATGAATTTTTCTGCAGCATCCCATGTGTTTGTAATATTAAACCAAAGAAGGAAGTGGTTGAAGGTCAATCGTTCAAACTCCAAATTTTGCCACATATGCGGCCATATCGGCTAAACGACAGGCATACCCCCATTCATTGTCATACCAGGCCAACATTTTGGCTGTTCTTCCGGTTTCTCCCATGATCAGAGTGAATTCCTCATCAACTACGCATGAATTTGATTCAGCGATAAAGTCTGATGAAACCAGCGGTTCCCGGGTGTAAGCCAGTATCCCTTTGAGGCTGCTCCTGGAAGCATCCTCAAAGGCTTTCCTGTAATCTCCGGTGGAAACGCTTTTTTCAAGAATAAGTGTACAGTCAACAACTGAAACAGTTGGCGTCGGCACCCGCAAAGCAAAACCGTCAAGCCTGCCCCTGAGCTCAGGAATTACCAGCGCCACAGCCTTGGCTGCACCGGTGGTTGTGGGAATGATATTGCAGGCAGCTGCCCTGGCCCGGCGCAGATCTTTGTGGGGAAGATCAAGAATGCGCTGGTCATTGGTATAGGCATGAACTGTGGTCATGGTTCCGTGATCTATCCCGAAATTATCCTGCACGACCTTGAGCGCAGGTGCCAGGCAGTTGGTGGTGCAGGAAGCGTTGGAAATGATATTGTGTTTTGCCGGATCGTAATTTTTTTCATTGACCCCAAGGACCATGGTAATATCTTCCTCCTTGGCAGGAGCTGAGATTATCACCTTTTTGGCACCAGCCTGGAGATGCAGAGCGGCCTTAGGCCCGGTGCGAAAGATTCCTGTGGATTCCAGCACAATATCAACCCCGGTGTCCCTCCAGGGAATCCGGGAAGGGTCTCGTTCCGCATAGCTGGAGATTTCCCAGTTTTCCACAAAAATTTTATCATTCTCCACCCTCACCTCATGGGGAAAACGTCGGTAGTTGGTATCGTATTTGAGAAGGTGGGCGTTGGTTTTAATATCAAACAGATCATTGATGGCTGAAACTTCCAAAAGGTCTTTGTGATCCTCCAGGATGGCCTTGAGCACCTGTCTACCCACCCGGCCAAAACCATTAATTCCAATTCTAATTTTATCCATTTTTTCCTCCGGTTAATCAGTCATTTAATCCCGATCAGACTTCAGGGTTGATTCGTGTAGTAAATATTTCAGAAAAGCCGGTTAATCCTCAAAAAGCCTGAATTCAAAAGCCTCCTGCAATTCAAAATCCAGTTTGAGCTTCTGATGGAGCCTGGCATTTTCTATAGCTATGGCACTCAGGTTGGCGATAATAGTCAAGAACTCGATCTCATCATCGGAGAACTCGCGACATTCAGCGGAATAACCCCTGAGGACGCCGATGGACTTTCCTTCAATCTGCAACGGAACGACCACTACTGAGGCAATGCCTTCTTCCCTTGCCTTTTCAGGATACTGGAATCTTGGGTCTGAGCAGGCGTCGCTGATGGTAACATTAGTTCCGGACAAAACTTCCCGGTCCAGGCCGCTTTTTTCCACTTCTACCGCTCCCTTGCGAATATATCCCTTGCTCAGTCCGTGTGAAGATCCAAGCAACAGCTTCTTGCCCTCGCTGTCCAGAAGCCTGATGGAAGCGGCCTTAATATTTATGGCCATTGTTACCTGGCGGGCTATCACCTGCAGCACCTCGGCAGGATCCAGGCTGGAATTGATGACCTTTGCCACTTCATATAATGAATGATAATAATCCTTTTCTTTTCCGCTCATCTGAAACCCTCCTGTCATTTTGAAAATTTAGAACAAAAACAATGTTTTTCCGAATGTCTGCCGGAAAATATATCTTATGATAAATTACATCAGTAAACCGGCTTCCAGGGTATTTTTTCCCATTCCTGAAATACCTTTAAGGCTTCATCCCGCATTATCCGGACTGTTTTGATAACCCTTCGCTCTTCTGACTTTTCCATTTCCTGGTAAAAAAAATAATCGTCAAAACCAATCAGTTCGGCGTCATGTCTGGTAGCGCCATAAAAAAGTTTTCTGGGCCTGGACCAGTATATTGCTCCCAGGCACATGGGACAAGGTTCGCAACTGGAGTATATATCGCATCCTTCCAGGAGAAAAGATTTCAGGTTATTGCAGGCGTCGCGAATGGCAATGATTTCCGCATGGGCTGTGGGATCATTGGTCAGGATTACCCGGTTGTATCCCCGGCCGATTATCCGGCCATCCTTGACCACAACAGCCCCGAAGGGACCACCGTGCATCATTTCCAGATTTTTTTCGGATAAAGTTATGGCTTCATTCATGAATTTATTGATTGCCTGATCAAACATGGGATCTCCGTTCATCGGGCTCTTACATAAACTGTTTTTCTTTACTTGTCCGATATTTGCAATAAGAGTATACGCTGTCTTTTCCATTGGCAACACCTCAGATTTTCAATTACTATTTAAAAAGGTAAATGCATTTCATGTCAGGTAAAAAGATTTATATTATCGGATGCGGTCCAGGTACAAAGGACTATCTTACTTTCAAGGCCATGGATTTGGTCAGCAGAGCAGAAGTAGTAATCGGTCCGGAAAAGTTTACGGCTCTTTTTGAACCCATATCAGGACGGATTATCCAGTCCGGAAAAAAAATCAGTCTTATCCTGGAAATTATTGAAAAATATTTCAAAGAGAAAGATATTGCCCTTCTGGTGAGCGGCGACCCGGGATGTTTCAGTTTAAGCAGGCTGGTAATTGACCGGTTCGGCCTGAAAAACTGCCTGGTGGTTCCGGGGATAAGCTCGGTCCAGCTTGCTTCGGCCAAATTAGGGCTGGATTGGACCAATGCTACGGTTTTGAGCGTGCATGGGCGAGAAACCACCCAGGCAGCCCGGGAACTTTTTATCACAGACCTTTGCGTTATTCTTCTGGGAGATGATCTGACATGGATGGCGCCGGTAATGGAGCACATTCCGGAGAACAGTAAAATCTACCTTATGCAGAACCTTGGCTTGCAGGTAGAAAAAATCTCCACTATAAATTCCGCCCTGGATCTGGAGCAGAAAATTTCTTCAAGTTCCCTGTTGGTTGTTGTTCAGGAGAGCAGGTAAAGATGAAAGGGTGACGCTTCAGCAATAGTAACCTGCAAGCTGATTGTGAGTATTTAACCGGAGTATCAATGATAGCCATAACCAGCACAGATGACGCATATGTGACAAATCCCGGCGGGTCGTCGATGTTTTTGCACGCGGTCCCCGGAATTTATTTCTACCTGAGGATGCTTGGCGTTCTTCTATACGCATCAAGCAAGGCCAAAAAGAAAAGGTTTTTCAAGGAAGAATGGATTGAATGCAGTCTGGAGGTAATCCGCCATCTTGAAACAGTGGATTGCCGGTTTTTTGTTGCCGGCAAGAAAAATTTTATTGATCTTGAGAGTCCGTGTGTTTTTGTGGCCAACCATATGAGTACATTGGAAACCTTTGCTTTAGGGGCCATTATCAGGCCACACCGTCCGGTAACCTTTGTAATCAAGGAAAGTCTGATCCGTTACCCGCTTTTCAAGCATGTCTTAAAATCTATAGAGCCCATAGTTGTTTCCAGAAAAAACCCCAGAGAGGACTTCAGGATCATGGTGGAACAGGGAAAGGAAAAGCTGTCCGCCGGAGTATCAATTGTGGTCTTTCCTCAATCGGTTCGGACCCCGGCACTGGATCCGGAAATGTTTAATTCCATTGGGGCGAAGCTGGCCAGAAAGGCTGGAGTGCCGATGGTCCCCCTGGCCCTTAAGACCGACGCCTGGGGTTCAGGATGGCCTCTCAAGGATTTTGGTCGAATCAGGCCGGAGCGTCTGATTCACTTTTCCTTTGGTCAATCCATGAAAGTCGAGGGCAACGGCAGGGAGGAGCACAGGAAAGTTATTGAGTTTATACGCGGCAAGCTGGAGCAATGGAGTAAGATCTAGACCTGTCTTCTGTTGCCTAGTCTAAAGCAAAATCCACCTCAAGCCTGTCCAGATTCACGTCCTTAAGGACAACGCGGATCTTTTGTCCAAGATAAAACCTCTTTCCTGTCCGCTTGCCGATCAGATCCTGCTTTTCAGGACGGAAAAGGTAATAATCATCATTAATGGTGGACAGCCTGACCATGCCTTCGGCCAGCACATCTTCCAGTTCAACCCAGAATCCAAAATCTGCCAGGGAAGATATTATGCCGGTATAGCTTTGTCCGATTTTTTCCTTGAGAAATATTATGGTGGCCCTTTTGAGTATTTCGCGTTCAGCTTTCATGGCCACCCTTTCCAGGGAGCTTAATGATTCCGCTATGCTTTTAAGGCTTTTGTGCTTTTTCACGGCTTGAATCCCTTCACCAAGAGCGTCCTTTAAAGCCCGATGAACCACAAGATCAGCGTAACGCCTGATGGGAGAGGTGAAATGGCAATATGACTTGGAGGCCAGACCGAAATGTCCCTCATTGTCCGGGGAATATTTGGCCTGCATCATGGACCTGAGGACTAGGCGGCTGACAAGAAATTCCAGTTCATACTCCCTGGAGATATCAATGAGTTTTTGCAGACTCCCGGGATCGCGTTCTTTAGGCAATTTTGAGCCCAGTTCCGTGTTGGATAAAAGTTCAAACAAGGAATCAAGCTTGTCTTTGTCCGCAGATGGATGAACCCTGTAGAGAAACAGGGATTCCTTATCCTGAAGAAACTGAGCCACTGCCTCATTGGCCGCCAGCATAAATTCCTCTACGATCTGATGGGCAAAGTTCCTGGTTCTGGCCTTGATTTCCAGGCCTCCATCCAGGATGTTCAGCAGAACCTCGGGTTCGGGTAAATCAAAGTCTATACTGCCCCGTTTGCGGCGAATATCCAGAAATTGCCTGGCCAGGAAGTCCGCGTTTTTAAGCATGTCCATAACAGGTTCAAGCTCCTGAACAACCTCGGGATTATTCAGATAAAGAGCCTTGTTAACCTGGCTGTAGGTCAGCCTCTTACTGCTTTTGATTATTGCCGGATAAAATGAGGCCTTTTTCCTGAGGCCCCTGGAATCAAAATGCATCTGGGCGGTCATGACCAGCCTGGGCACATCAGGGTTAAGGCTGCATAGCCCGTTGGAAAGTTTTTCAGGAAACATCGGCTCAACAGAGAGGGGAAAATAGTATGAATTGCCCCTGATCAAAGCTTCCTGATCAAGCTTTGATCCAAGCTGAACATAATGGGAGACGTCTGCAATGGCCACGTATAGAATGAAGCCTTTGCCGTCAGGCTCAATGCAGACAGCATCGTCAAAATCCTTCGCCTGTGCTCCGTCTATGGTCACAAACATTTTATCCCTTAAATCCCTGCGACCCTTAAAATCCTTTTTGCCCGGCTCCCCTGGCAGGTTATCAGCCTCTTTAAGCACGCTTGCCGGAAAAATTACAGGCACCTTATGATTAAGCTTGACTATCTCTTCCTGGACAACCAGGTCATGTTCATGACCCATTACCCTGACCAACCGTCCTGACCAAAGATTGGACTCCATCTGCTCCAATGGCTCGGCAATGACCATAGTGCTTTTGGGCAAAACCTCTTCCCCGGCTTCCAGCACCAGAGAAAAATCCAACCTTGGATTGGCAGGCCTGGTCAGAAAGAATCCTGGTCCCATGGGTTTAACCACCTTGACCGGCAAAAGTTTGGTAGCCCTTTCTATTATGCTGACCACCCTGCCTTCCGGGCTTTTTCCCTTCTTTCCCGGCAAAGTAGCCACAAGGATCGTATCCCCGTGCCATGCATTCTGAAAATTTCTGGGATGAATGAAGATATCCCTGCGCCTCTTGTCAAACGGAATGGCAAAGCCCACTCCTGACCTCTGAACTTCCAGTACGGCCTTTTGGACAGGTAATTCATCCACAAGGCACCATGTTTTTCTGGTTTTAAATATACGGCCCTTGTCGGCAAGAGATTTCAGTATATTCCTAAGCCTTTCGTTCTCTCTTTTGCTTATATCCAGGCCGTCCCTGATTTCCCTCTGGCTTAAAGGCTTGTTCATTTCCTTGAAAAAATTCAGTACTGATTTTTGATTTACTTTACTCATCTTCTTATTCTTATGTTTAACAGTTTCGGCTACCACAAGCTCTTATCTTTAGTTCTCTGTTGTTTTATTGCCGGATCCGGCCATCAAATTGCCATTCTATTCCAGAATCTATCTTCCATACCATCCATAATCCTGCTCCTGGCTACAATCTCCCAAACTCTTAAGCCTGGTATGGGTTTTA
>SKKD01000062.1 GCA_007121655.1 Desulfonatronovibrio sp.
ATCATGAAGTAGCCCCCAGCCAGCACGAGATTGATCTCAGGTACCAGGAAGCCCTGAAAATGGCTGACAACGCCATTACCTACAGGGTTGTGGTCAAGGAGGTGGCCAGAAAACACGGCTATTACGCCACCTTCATGCCCAAGCCGCTTTTCGGAGAAAACGGCAGCGGCATGCACGTTCATCAGTCGCTTTTCAAAAATGGCAGAAATTCTTTTTTCGATCCCAAGGAAGAGTTCAATCTGAGTGTTGAGGGCAAACAGTATATTGCCGGCCTGCTAATGCACGCCAAGGAGCTTACCGCCATATGCAACCAGTGGATAAATTCCTACAAGCGTCTTGTTCCGGGATATGAAGCTCCGGTATACGTGGCCTGGGCCAGAAGAAACCGGTCATCTCTGGTGCGCGTGCCCATGTACAAGCCCGGCAAAGAGGCCGCTACCAGAGTTGAGCTGCGTTCTCCGGACCCGGCCTGCAACCTTTACCTGGCCTTTGCCAGCATGCTGGCCGCCGGACTCAAGGGCATCGAGAGCGGTTATGAGCTGCCTGCTCCCATTGAGGAGGATATCTTTGAGATGAATGTTCAGGAGAGGGAAAAAAACGGCATAGCGAGCCTTCCAGGAAGTCTTTTCGAGGCGGTTACCGAACTGTCCAAAAGTGAGGTGATCAGGGAAGCCCTTGGTGACCATATTTTCGGCAAGTTCATTGAAAACAAGAAGATCGAATGGGACAACTACCGCATCCAGATAACCGAATACGAAATAAAGAAATACCTCCCGGTTCTTTAGGACAGGCAGGTTATTCCGCCTGTCGTAATGTTGGGATGTAAACCTTATTAAAACCCGCCTCTCAGGCGGGTTTTTGATTTTTAATCAGCCTTTGCCTGGCCTGATACATGAACGTCCTAATGGCGATATCCCGATTGGGTTGTATGGAACCGTCATAGGGGGCGTCAAGGAAGGGCACCTTTTTCTCCAGGAGTATGGGCTTCAGGATTGCCGAGCAAATAGTGCTTGGCATGCAGGTAAAGGGAAATACGTTGACCACCCCGTGGAAATCATCATGAACATACTCCAGGGCTCCGCCTATGCTGATGGCTGCCTCCGTGCCGATGTCAAAATTGAATAACCTGTCGTTATCAAGTCTTTTTTCCAGGAGTCCGATGGGATGATCGTCCTGAATATCAAGGTGTTTCAGGGCCTGGGCGTAAGCCTGCTTTTGCCGCAAGAGCTGATACTGGATCTCGATTTTGCTGTCCAGCCATTTGCGCGATGACTCCATAAGACCCTTAATGTCCATGTTTTTCCATGCCTGGTTCCATTTTCTGCGGGTGGTCCTGAGATTGGAATATGTAACAAAATTGATCCACTCACCAAGGGTGGCGTCAACTACTTCTCCGCCGTAAGTTTCAATTTCCCGGATGATATCCTGGTTGGACCTGGGATGGGTGCGCAGGTATATTTCCCCGATTATGCCGATGCGGGGACGCCTGGGCTTTTCAGGATCAATCAGATCCCTGGCCCTGAAGGCAATATCAGACAACAGGGAATAAAGAGTCTTGAAATCCCTTGACTCGCCGGAAGCCTCTATGGCCTGTTCCATTTCCTGCAAGGCTTTTTCCATGAATTCATCGGTCTGCCCGGGAATTTTTTCATAAGGCCTGACCCGCCAGACGATTCTGTCCAGGACATCGGCAATAATTGTGGCAACATAGCCGAGTCTGCGAAACAGTCTGGACTTTTCCGGAGGCAGAATCTCAGATGACTGATAACTGTCCGTTGAAGAAAGATAGGTAATGGCAACGTCTTCAAATTCAGGGAACTTATCCAGGACAAGACGGTGCAGTTTGTTGTACATGCCAAAGCGGCAAGGCCCGTCAGCCTCGGGCATGAAATAAACATACTGATCAGGAACGAATTTATCGCCAAGGCGTTCTTTCTCGGTGTGTAAAAAGTGTAGAATATCTCCCAGAGTCACCTGGCAGGGAAAGCATTCCTTGCCTGAAGTGAATTCCTTGCCCATCTCCAGGCCTGTATATGTTTCCATGACTCTGGCCGGAACACCAAAGGCCTTGAATCCCGCGGCCAGAAGCCTGGAGCCGAAAGGAGCCATGTCCGGGATAAGCAGGGTCTTGCCGGAGATATCAAACTGGCTCACCCTGGAGGTCAGTCTCTCCTGGAATGAGTTATTTTGGGTGATATTTTTATCCATCATTTCTTGCTTCCCTCTGGATATTTTTCACAACATTGTCATAAGCCTCGATCCTAGTGAGCATGCCCGCAACCGCGCTGTGTTCGTCAAGCTCCAGGACAAGAGGAGGAGTCTTTTTAAGAATATGCTCAAAAAAGTGTTCCAGGAAAGAGTCCGGACCGCAGGAGAAATTGGTCATGTGTACGGCAAACCAGTTGGGTTTATCGGCTACAAGCTTGGCGATCTTGAGTATTCTGCCTCCAAGGCCCCAGTACATCCGGGGAAAGTCGGACAGATCCTGTTTTTCGTGATCCATGAAGTCCATTGGCAGGGCGGCTATGCCCAGCTTGGCCAGCTGCTGTCCTAGCCTCAGGTTCAGCCTTTCATCATAAAGATTGTACGGTCTGCCGGTAACTATCCACAAAGGATTGCCGGAGTCGAGCCCGGCAAGGATTTCCCTGCCCCGCTTTTTCAATGCCTCACGGAACCCGATCTGCTTTTTCCAGGCATTTTGAACAATGCGAAAGACTTTTTTCCTGTCCGGTCTTATTTCTTTGGGCAGGGAGTTGAATATGCTTTCAGCCGCACTCTTGGGTCCCTCTTTGAGAAAAAGGGTCGG
>SKKD01000057.1 GCA_007121655.1 Desulfonatronovibrio sp.
AAAACAAGAAATGTGCGCAAGTTTAAGGGCTCACCAATCCAGTTCAACCGTGCCCAGGGGGCCGGTCATGATCAGCACAAGCGAATCGGGGGTCGGCAGGGGAAATTTGAGGATATAATTTTGTTGCCATTGCCGGACATAGGGATAAAATGTCTGAAGCTTTGCCAGGGGCTGTCGCACCGGTCTGATCTCGAGCGGGTAGATTTTTTTATCCTGATCCTGGATGAATATGGACCATAAGCGATCATTGAACCTTATCCTGGCCTGCTCCGGTTTGGGGCTGAACAGGGATAAAAATATTTCTGTTTCCCTGTCCAGAGCATCCGCCATGGTTGCTTGTAATTCTTCTTTTTCTTTTTGTGTCAGGCTGTAAACTTCTGCTCTCTTTTCAATATAGGCCTTTTGCCATTCTCTACTCTTAAAGGTGGCATGGACAATGGCATCAGTTTCAATTCCAGTGTAAAGTGAGCTTGATCTTGTCCAATCCCGGGTTGTTGCCGAATATGGATCATCCAGCTCCGGCCAGAGAAATTGGGACACCCTGCCTTCCTGGCATCCTCCCAGCAAAATCAGGATGGAAAAGATCAGAAGGACGCTGAAGTGATTAGCTTTTTGCTGCATTGACCAGTTCTTTCCTGGTAAAAATTGAAACCAGATCATAGCCGGCCCTGATGATATTCTCTTTTCCGCCTTCCTCCCGGTCAAGAACGCATAAAATGCCCTTGATTACCAGTCCTTGATCCCTCACCCTCTGACATGCAGTCAGAAGTGTACCGCCGGTTGTCACCACGTCTTCCAGCAGGCAGACTTTAAATCCGGGTTCAAGATTGGCCATTCCCTCCAGATAGGAATTTGTACCATGCCCTTTGGCTTCTTTGCGAATAATGAACCCTGGCAGAGGGTTCTTATCCAGATAGGACAGAACGGTTACCGCGGAGATCAGGGGATCGGCCCCGAGAGTCATGCCTCCCACCCCCTGAATATCCATTTTTTGCTCCCGTATTATTTCCAGAAACAATTTTCCTATAAGATATCCGCCCTCGGGATGCAAAGCGGTCTGCTTACAGTCAAAATAATAGTCGCTTTTTTTTCCTGAGGTCAGGGTAAAATTACCTTCTCTATATGATTTGGCATATAATAATCCGGCCAGTCTGGTTCTTAATTTAGAGCTGTTCATCTGTAAACACCCTGTTCATAATCAGGTCTTCATGCATTAAAAAGTATTCCGAATCAAAAAGAGCATCAAGTTCTTCATTGCCCAGAAAATCTGTAATTTCAGAACTTTGTCTTATCCTGTCCGGAAAAAATTTTGAATTCTCCCAGCAGTACATGGCCTCCTTCTGGACCAGTTCGTATGCTTTCTGCCTTTGCATGCCCTGGCTGATCAGTGCGAGAAGTATTCTTTGGGAAAAAAACAGACCCATGGACAAATTGAGGTTCCTGTCCATATTTTTGTCGTTGACGCGTAGATTTGCAAGCAGATTGTTCAACCTGGAGAGCATGTAATGGATAAGAATGGTGGAGTCAGGCATAATGACCCGCTCCACGGAAGAATGACTTATATCCCTTTCATGCCACAAGGCCATGTTTTCCATGGCTGCCAGTGAATTGGTCCGTACCAGTCTGGAAAGCCCGGTAAGATTTTCGGCTGAAATGGGATTTTTCTTATGCGGCATGGCTGAAGAACCTTTCTGTCCCCTGGAGAATCCTTCTTCCACCTCAAGAACCTCTGTGCGTTGTAAATGGCGCAACTCCACGCAAATCCTTTCAATTCCTCCGGCCATGATGGCCAGGGATGTGAAATATTCAGCATAACGGTCCCGTTGGATTATCTGGGTGGATATAGGATCAGCCTGAAGACCGAGTATCCCGCAGGCAATTTTTTCAACTTCCGGTTCAAGATGGGCGTAGGTACCAACAGCTCCGGATATCTTTCCAAATCTGATATTCTCAATGGCACGGCTCCATCTTTGCCGGTGCCTTTGGAACTCCGCGTAAAAGCCTGTCATCTTAAGGCCAAAACTGGTGGGTTCTGCGTGAATGCCGTGAGTCCTGCCCATGACAAGCCGTCCCCTGTATCTTAAGGCAAGGGACTTAAGGGTCTGCAGGAGACTGTCTGTCTCCTCTGAAATAAGAATCCCCGCCCGGTAAAGCTGCAGAGCATTGGCGGTATCCACGATATCCGAAGATGTGCATCCAAGATGGATATATCTGGATGAAGGTCCCACCTTTTCCTCAACAGCAGTCAGAAAGGCGATGAGGTCATGCCTGGTCTCCTCTTCTATTTCCAGAATCCGATCCAGATCGAAATCAGCTCTGGTCCGAATATTTTCCAGGTCCCCTTGAGGAATCACTCCGAGTTGATGCCAGGCTTCGCATACTGCCAGTTCAACTTCAAGCCAGGCCCTGAACCTGTTGTCCAGGGTCCAGATTCTGCCCATCTCTTTTTTGGTGTATCTTTCTATCATGAAAAAACATACTCATCCAATTAAAAGGTTTATGTGGACAAAATTGAGTTTAATACATACAAAAAAAGGCAGCTTCAGGCTGCCTTTTTGGGCTTAACTTTTCGGAGATTTTGTTGTTGGAGCAGGCGAATCTGCGGTGCTCGAGGATGATTTTTCCGGTGAGGCCGGAGTCTCGGCAGTCTTGGGTTTTGCGGTGCCGTTTCCGGACCCGGGCTGATTTTTACAATAATCTGTCACATACCAGCCGCTTCCTTTCAGAACAAAAGCGGAACTGGAAATCAATCTGGAAGCTACTCCACCACATACAGGACAAACCATTTCCCGGTCTTCAAATCCTTTTTGCCATTCCTCGAATAACTGCTGGCAATCGTTGCACCTGTATTCATAGATGGGCATTTTGTTTCCTCCTTACAGGCAAAATGAAAAAGAATATTTAAGATCATTAAGAATTCTGTCAACCTTAATGATTATTTAAATATCTGGAACTATTCTTTTCCCGCAGCCTTTTTGGCCTCTTTAATTCTTTGTTTAAGCCTTTTCTTGCGACGCCTTCTGCGCCGGTCAATCTCTTTATGGCGTTCAATCTTCTTATGACTTCCCATATCTTCCTCCTGATTAATCTAAACTAAACGAAATACATATCTTTAAAAGATACCATTTGTCCAGAGATTTGTTGGATCCTCCGGACCATTATCTTCGCTTATCGTCCCGCTGTCCTGTGTATTTTCAAACAGACAATCAAACTATTGACTAAAGCTACACATTGACCAGCTCATATTCCCTTGACCCGAGACCAAGCCGCGCGGAGTATTCCAGGCAGTAACGTCCGCTGGTTCCAGGATGGATAAGTCCGAACTTATCATCACCAGCTTTGGCATGACCGGGAAGTTTGCTGGGAAAGAGAGGCTGGGCCCGGTCTACCAAATCCAGGCAGGCCTGATCAATGGCTACGGGATCGGTAGAAGCCAGCACTCCGATGTCTGGGCAAACCGGGGCATCGCTGAAACCAGGGCAATCACAGTCCGGAGTTACGTTAAACACATAGTTAATATGAACGCACAACTTCTTTTTAAGATTCAGGACTGCTCCCGCATACTCAGTCATCCGCTCCAGAAACTCCTTAATCTCGGTAGTCCAGTTTATTTGCAGACATCCTGTTTTGCAAGACAGGAAACAGGATGCGCAGCCCACGCATTTCTCAAGATCAAGTTTAACCTTTCCGTCGTCAAGAACAAGTGCCCCGGGGGCACAGATTTCCACACACATGCCGCAACCCCTGCAATTTTTCAAATCCACTTTTGGCCCCAGTCCGCAATGCTGATGCATTTTCCCCTGTCTGGTGGCGCAGCCCATGGCCAGATTTTTCAGGGCTCCTCCAAATCCGGCCAGTTCATGGCCCTTGAAATGGCTTACATTGACCAGGAAATCACAGTCGACAATATCTCCGGCCAGGTAAAATTCCCTGAGTGTTTTTCCCTGGTAGTTTATCTTTCTTTCATTCCTGCTTTTAAGACCGTCGGCGATGATCACCGGAGCGCCCAGTATATTGGGATCAAATCCATGGATCGCGGCCTGCAGGTGATGAGATACCGCCTCTCCCCTGTTGCCGATATAAAGGGTATTGGTATCTGTAAGAAAAGGTCTGGCCCCGGCTTTTTTTACAAATTCCACAATGGGCTTGATCCATAAAGGTGAAATAAAACCGGTTGTCCCGCCCTCTCCGAAATGGATCTTTACTGCGGTGAGCATCCCGGGATCCAGCATCGCGCCGAGTTCGAGCTTCTTCAAAAGCTTTTTAATCCGCAGGTCAAAGGGCATCTTGCGTGACGCCCTCAGGTTCCAGAAAAATACCTTGCTCATAACAACTCCTTGCGTGCATTCAGGGACAAAAAAAGGGAGCAGGCTTCCTGCCTGCTCCCATGCTATAAGCGATTATTCTGAAAAAGGCTAGAACCTGTAACTAATGCTTACTCCGGCCAGGTGAGTGTGCCCGTCCTTGAATCTGCTGTCCAGAATATCGGTAAATCCGTCGCCGTTCGAATCCCTGGCTTCAATACTCCTGTTTTCAAACCACAAATAGGAATAGGACAGATCAAGATTCAGCTTTTCCCAGGAAAAACCCACACCGGTGGTTATAATATGCCGGTCGCTGGTAGGAGTCATATAATCGGCATATTTATCCCTGTCCGGGATCTGGTCGAAAACATAACCAAGCCTGAGATCAATGAGATCATTCAGATCATACTCGGCGCCCAGCTGAAACCTCCAGACATCCCTCCATTTTTTATCTGCTGAGGTCACGTCGCTGGCGGGATTTAACGGATTCAAGGGATCACCGAACTTAATCTTCAGTTCATCATAAGTACTCCACAAAGTATAAATTGCATTGGCTTCCAGGCTGACTTTCTGATGAGGCCTGAACATAATCCCCGCACCAAAGGAATCGGGCAGGGTGATATCTCCTTCGGCTGATGTATTCTCAAAAAATCCGGGTAATGGGGAATTTTTGAACTTTGCATCACCCTCTATGGTATGCTTGACCCGGCTTTTATAGGTCAGGCCGACGGCCCAGGTGTCGTTGGGCCTGTAGTGAAGTGCAACATTGCCCCCAAATCCGTAGCTGTCCCCGTCCAGTTCGGCATCAATGTCAGCCGCCCTTAGTCCGGGTGCTAAGGGATTGACGATTGCCTTCTCCTGGTAAAAATCAAACCACATGACCTCGGCTCCCAGGGCCAGAGACAGAGAATCGGTCAGCTTATAAGCTATATTGGGATTTAATGAAAGAGACTGAACCCGGGTGAATTGAGTGTTGTACCTGCCCGGCCAGTCATCAGGGTACTCGGTCCCCAGTCCGAACCTGGTGTAAAGACCAAGACCAAGCCAGGCTTTGTCGGTCATCTGATAGGTCAGAAAAGCATGAGGCGGAAAAAAATAATTGGTTTTAATACTGGTTGTTTCACCGGGAGTATCAATCTTCCCGCTGGGCGCCACCATGGACACTCCGATCATGGTCTGGAAACCTTCCAGCTGGGTGATACCTGCCGGATTATAGGCTACAGCCGAAGGATCATCAGCCCTGCCCAGCATGGTCCCGCCCATGGAGGTGCCTCTTGCCCCCCATTCGTACAGGGAGAAGCCCGCAGCATATACATTTTCAACATTAATAACAAAAGCCAAAAGAACCGCGATGACTACCGCCTTGAAATTCATGCCGCCTCCTGAATAGTTCCGGATTCAAATTAGGATGGGATCAGTTTCTGAACAAAAAGTTTTAAATGCCGCCAAAAAATTTTACCGGGAATAATATTTTATTGAAACAAAGGCAACATCTTTACGAAAATTTAGTAGATACTGTAATATAAATCAGGCGGCTACAATAAAATCCCTGCCTTCAATCCGTCCCTGAACCTTTAAATATCTCCTTATCTCCTCCCTGGCATCGCGCTTGCGCACATAGACAACTATAAAGCTTTCTTCAATCGGAGGCAGGTTCATATAATGCCGCACCGGCCTGTGGTGGATAAATAACCCGGACATGTTTGCCCTGATATCTATATATCCCTTAATGACGCATCCATGCCCGGTAATATGTTCCGCTCTCTGCCTGGTCCTTCTGCCCGCGCCCCAGACCCAGACATGCGGATGATGAGGATTGTTATCTTTCAGCCACGCGGCAAGATACCCGGCCTTAAGTTTGAAAAAGGCTTCAAAAGAGTAATTGGAATGAACCCTGGAAAGTCTGTGATCAAGGTCACGCCAGTCCAGAACAACTTCAGGAATTTTGGCCATTTGCACACCCTGATCAAGCCATCTGAGCCAGAGGTCGTAATCCTCCGGGAATGGACCATCAGCGTATAGGCCGGAATTTTCAGTCAGAAATTTTCGAAACATGACTGAAGGATGAGCCAGCGGAGATTCGATAAACCTGTTCAGGCTGATTTCCCCGTGGGAGTTTAGAGAGTTGATCCAGCGGACATAAAGATAGTATCCGAAATTCTTTTGTTTATCCCCCAGGTAATTTACCTGTCCGGACACAAGCCCTGTCTGGGGAAACTTATCCAGGAAACCTGCCTGTTTTTCCAGCCTGTCCGGTCTGGACAGATCATCGGCGTCCATTCGGGCGATCAATGGCGCCCGGCAATGACTGAGCCCGAAATTTAAAGCCATTGCCAGGCCGAGCCTTGGCCTGGTAAATATTTTTATACGCTTGTCGGATCTTTCCAGGGAATAAAGCTGGTAAAGTGTGTCATCGGTTGAGCCGTCGTCAACAATGACCAGCTCGAAATCAGGCATATTCTGGATTAAAATGCTTTCAACAGCAGCAACTATAGTTTCCCGGCCATTGTAAACCGGCAGCAAAACAGAAACCCGGGGAGAAGAGCTGACTGAATTCAAATTTATTCCCAACGAGCGCCGCGCTTTTTAAGCTCAATATATTCCACCCTGCCCCGGTCGCTCACAAAAGACATCAACACCCAGCTGATAATGGCAATGATCAATGCTCCGCCGAGAGCGGACCAGAAGCTTCTGATTTCAAGGCCGGTAACCACCCCGGATACCATAAGCAAAAGTATGGCATTAATGACAAAAGTGAAAAGTCCCAGGGTCAAAATATTAATCGGCAAAGTGACTATGAGAAGAAGAGGTCTGAGAAGGGCATTGAGAATTCCCAAAAATGCCGCGGCCACAAGCGCGGAGAAAAACCCGCTCACGTGAATTCCTTCGATCAGATAAGCGCAGATTACAACGGCCACGGTCAGAATGAGCCAGCGGATAAACAATCCTTGCATGATACACCTCGCAGTTTAACTTGAAAACGGTCTTGCCCGGGAAAGGATTTGTATTTAATTCACCTTTCAGAGTTATTGTTTGAATCTTGAGACAATTTATATAATAATATATCTCCAGAAATTGCCCGGCAAGCATTCACCAGTTCAGTGGGAAAATTTCCGGACAGCCCCGCAACTCGGACCGTCAAACCGGAAAAGTCCTGAAACTGTACGCATGCTTCAGGGCATTGCCTTATCAGGGCAATAGAAGTTTTGACTATATCTTAATTTGAATTATGATAAGATAATTCACTTTTTTGTTTTTATCTTCTTCAGTTAAACATCAGGTGTCAAGTAAATGATAATTGACGCAAAAACCAAAACTTGAATATTTCATTAAACGCATTTATACTTTCAGGTTTGGCATCAACTTTTTTACGGAGCGCTGATTATGAAATATGATATAGGCATTGATATCGGTTCTGTCAGCATAAATTGCGCTGTGCTTGATGAACAGGGACGGGTAATTTTTGAAACACCTTACAAGCGGCATTTCGGGCTTGTGGTTGAAGAGACCAAAGCCACCTTGCAGGATATTTTTAATAAATATAATCAAGATCTTATTAATTCCATATCCTTTACGGGCTGCCAGGGCCAGTCAATAAGCTCGCTTTTGAACGCTCCCTTTGAAGTGGAGACCATTGCCCAGGTTCTGGGAACCACGAATGCCCTCCCCGGTCTGAGGAGCATCATTGCCGTGGGCGGACAGGACGCCGCACTTTTCCAGCTTGACTACAACCAGGAAGGCGAGTGGTATCTGGAAGCATTTAACCTGAATTCCCCATGTGCTTCCGGTACGGGATCTTTCATTGACCAGCAGGCGGAACGGCTGGCCTTTGCCATGTACGGCGGCGACTTTGAAATGGACCAGAACAAGCTGCAAAAGGTTTTGAGGGATTTTATAAACCTTGGTCTGGAAAGCACCTATCCGGCTCCGGTAGCCTGCCGGTGCACTGTTTTTACCAAGTCGGACATGATTCATCTGCAAAACAAGGGCGAATCCCTGAGCAATATAATTGCAGGGCTTCATCACGGCACAGCGGCCAATTACTTGAGCACAATCGTTTCCAACCGCAAGATGCACTCCCCCATAGCCTTTATCGGCGGCATGGCTTCCAATGAACTCCAGGTCCGGGCCTTTAAGAATTATTTTCCAGAACTTGAAGTCCCTCCCCATCACGCGTCCCTCGGGGCCATAGGCGCTGCCCTGCAGAGCAGAAAGCAAAAGATCACCAATTCCATTGATCTGAAGAAGCTCGAACCTGGCGGAAAGGATTCCGGCAATGTTTTTCCCCGGGCGAACCAGCTTGATCTAAAATTATCAGTCTTTGATCCTGACAACAGTCTTGAACCTGTCGATGATGCTGATGGAAGTATCAGGGCCTTTCTGGGCGTTGATATCGGCTCCACTTCCACCAAATATTGCCTCATAGATGAACAGAGCAGAATCATTCACAAAAATTACGTGGCCACCAAAGGCAAACCCATTGAAGTGGCCCAGGAGCTCATCAAGACCCTTGAAGCGGAGATGGGCGGAAAAATAGATCTCCAGGCAGTGGCCACTACCGGATCGGGACGCAACGTTGTGGGAGATTTCATTGACGCAGATCTGATCATTGATGAGATAACCGCACATGCCAAGGGTGCAGTCACTGTGAATAAGGATATTGACACCATTTTTGAAATCGGGGGTCAGGATTCCAAGTACATATCCATTAAAGACTCTTATCCAGTGGATTTTGTCATGAACAAGATCTGCGCCGCGGGAACGGGCAGTTTCCTGCATGAGCTGGCCAACAAAATGAAAATCAATATAGTCGGGGAATTTCAGGATATCGCTCTTTCAGCCGGAAACCCCATTAATCTGGCAGAGCGGTGTACTGTATTCATGGAGTCAGATCTTGCAAGCTACGCCCAGAAGGGAGCAAGGCGTGAAGACCTCATTGCCGGACTCTGCTTTGCCATTGTGCGCAATTATCTGAACAGGGTCGTGGAGAACCGGCCCATAGGCAATAAAATCATGTTTCTGGGAGGACCATCTCTGAACAAGGGAATAGTGGCTGCTTTTGAAAGAGTCCTGGGCAAGCAGATCATCACCCCCAGACACCGTGAAGTCATGGGTGCCTTCGGCTCGGCTCTGGCTGTGAAGGAATTGTTCGACTCCCGGGAAATGGAAGTGAAAAAGAGGTCTTTGTCCAGCCTGGCTGAAATAAGCGTTAACTTCAAGGAATCGGTCTGCCGGGCCGATAAGAATTGTCACAACGAATGCAAACTCAAGATCTACCGGTTTGGAGACCGGAAAAGTGTCTGGGGCGGGGACTGCGGAAAATACGAAAGCACGGCCGGACAAACGCCTGCAAACAACAACTTTTTTCTGGAAAGAAAAAGAATATTTGAATCCTTCCTGCCGGAGGATTTCATCATGTCCGGCAATGGAAAAAAGCCCTTGCCTGGAAAGCCGGTCATAGGCATTCCCATGGCCCTTCATTCCCTGGAATGGGGGATTTTCTGGGCGGATATCTTTTCCGGGCTGGGATTTAACGTCAGATTAAGTCCGCCCACCAATCAGGCCATAGTATCCTCGGGCGTGGAGTCCATGACGGCTGAGACCTGTTTTCCGGTCAAGGTATTTCAAGGACATGTCAAAAATCTCATGGACATGGATACTGACTATCTCTTCCTCCCCAACCCCATAAACATTCCATCCGGAGACGACAACGAACGCGGGCTGTTCTGCCCCATGGTGGAAAGCTCCCAGTACATGGTCAAGGCGGCTCTGAAGATTAAAGACGAAAAAATCATCAGACCGACCCTTTTTCTCAAAGAGGGACCCAAGAGTGCGGCTGAAAGCATATTCAACTCCCTGCCCAAAGAAATAAGACCGGACAGGAAAAAAGTCTTTCGCATTGTTCAAAATGCCTGGGAAAAGCAGATCGGGTTCCGTGAGGCATTGAAAATGCGGGGCAGGGAAATCCTTGCCGGGCTCGACTCCGGCAATCCCTTGTGGATAGTTACCGGCAGACCGTATAATCTTTATGATGAAAGACTGAACCTTAGGCTTGGGCAACAGCTGGCCAAGCTCGGCATAACCGCCCTGCCAATGGACTTCATGGATCACGAAAAACAGGATCTGTCCGACTTCCCCCGGATGTACTGGGGCCTTGGAGGCAGAATACTCAAGATCGCCAAACTTGTAGCCGATAAACCCAATTGGTTTGCCGTACACATGACCAATTTCTCCTGCGGTCCGGACTCTTTCCTGGAACACTTTTTTGAGCATATTCTTAAAAAGACTCCTCCTCTTGTC
>SKKD01000034.1 GCA_007121655.1 Desulfonatronovibrio sp.
ATACGGAACTTTTCGCGCATCAGTATGTCTTGAATAGTGAAGCCTGCACTCGCAGCCACCAAGCCTGCAATCCTCAAGTCATTCACAAAGCCTAATGAGTGCTCCTTTATCGTTTCGCAGCGCAAAGTTTTCGTCCATATTGCGTACCAGAAGATTTCTAACGCCATTGTCAATGAAAAACGCTTTCACCGCGGACGTGATCTCCCGTCGCTTGCCACCTGCATAGGGCCTGACCATTGAAATAATGTGGCTTTCCTCAAGAATCTCAAGATATGAATTTACAGTACCGCTATCTACCTGGCAATGCGAGGCCAGTTCCGAGATATTGACCAGACTGCCGATTTGTCCGGCCAGGAGGGTTAAAAGCTTTCGAAATGCGTCAATGCGTTGAATACGGTGAACATCTGAAGCATCTCTTAGAATCAGTGCCTCGCAGAGATCTGTCAGGATTTGCTTCTTGCCTTCCCGGCTATCTGCCAGATGAACTGCCGGATAGGAACCATATATGAAAGAGTCTTCCAGGAGTCTCAAGACATGTTGTTCCCTGGCCAGAGGATTGTGAGCAGATATATGATTGGTCATTTCGGTCAGTGAAAAGGGCAGAATCTTCATCCTGACCGCCCGGCCGGCCAAGGATTCCCGGGTTCTAGCATGCAAATGAAAGGAGGACGATCCGGTTGCCAGGATGGGCCGACCAAGACGTGAGTCAACAAGGCCCTTTAAAAACAAACCTGCCTCCTGCATGTGTTGTATTTCGTCAATAAACAGGGCCTGAATAAAGGACAGCCGGTTCATGAGCAAGTCAACAAGAATGAACGGAGAACTCAGCTCGCTTTTGACCAGCAAATCCTCCATGTTCAAATAAAGCACATTAGGAGTGAATTGTTGAAGACAATGCCAGGCAAATGTGGTTTTTCCAGCCTGCCTCGGACCGATGATCACCACAGCTTTGTCCTGGACCACGACGGAATTCGATGTCTGGCGGGAAATGTATTCCACAGGCATCAGGGCTTTAATCATATTCATTGCCTGCTCAGAGTCCCTTGCCTTGCCTATCCAGGGGTTGATCTGCAGCAGGCGCTCGAGAAGAAAGATTTGATTGTTCATGGAATCACTTATTAACCAGACTTAAATTGAATGTCAATCCATTTTAGCCGGGCTAAACAAGGTTCTTTTTCTTTCTGAGTAGCTTTATTTAACATAGACCGGCGTTTTTTTCCGAAATGAAACACTTGGCAGCAATTATCTCTTAGGCCAGCAGCATATAAGGGGAGGGGATCTCATAAGGGGAGGGGATCTTACTTCACTTTGTTTCTGATTGATTCAGTCAGACCTCCCTCAACCCTTCGACAGGCTCAGGGCGAACGGAAAAGGGGATACTCAGGTTCCGGAAATTGCGAACAATTCAGAAAGCCCTTCGACAAGCTCTGGGTGAACGGAATATGCGATATTCAGGCTTTTGAACGGAAATTGCAGTACTCAGGTTATTTAGTGATATTTAGGTTCGGAGCGAGCTAATTCCTGAATTTTAGAATTATATGTTCAAAAGCATCAGAAATTAATGGTGAATAAACAGAGCTGCAAAAAAACAAGAAGAATATATGACCTTATGAAAATAAAGACCTGTATTTACAAGTTGATTAAAAATATTATTTTCTGAAATGTTTTGATTTAAGTCAAGGCGCTATCTTTGCCTGGAGTGCATAAAGGACTCACGCGGCGACTGAAGAGGCCGGGGCGGAAATAAGCCCCCCGGGATATTCAGGACTCGTAGTTCGAAAAAAAGCAAATCAACAGGAGGTCTTGACCATGACCAGAGAACTGAGAGATATCGTAAAAATTGATGAGGAACTGTGTGACGGCTGCGGAGTGTGCGTTCCTGAATGCGCCGAAGGAGCCATTGAAATACGCGACGGAAAGGCCAGGCTGGTGGCTGAAAAATTATGCGACGGCCTGGGCGCCTGTCTGGGACAATGTCCCAGAGATGCCATCACAGTGATCCAGCGCGAGGCGGAACCTTTTGACGAAGAAGCAGTGGAAGAGCGATTGAACGAACTTGAATCGGAAGTGCTGAAAGAATCAGTCCCCAACCTGGGGTGCGGATGCCCGGGGTCTGCCATGACCACTTTTGAACCGGCAAGAACCGCCCCCGAGCCGAAATCCGGGACAAGCAGTGCATCGGCCCTGACTCATTGGCCGTTGCAGATCCGTCTGATCCCTCCTCATGCTCCGTTTCTTAAAGGGGCGGATCTCCTTGTCGCAGCCGATTGTGCTCCGGCGGCTTATCCCGCTCTGCACCAGGAACTGCTGCCCGGAAAGGTGATCATGCTCGGCTGCCCGAAGTTTGACGATGCTCAGGATTATGTGCAGCGCTTTGCGGAAATTTTCAGGCAGGCAGGAATAAAGAGCGTTACCGTGCTGTCCATGGAGGTTCCATGCTGTGCCGGATTGGCGCAGATTGTACGGCAGGCCATTTTCATTTCCGGCAGCCGGATACCTTTTAAAGAAATCAAGGTGAGCAGACAGGGTGAGATCCTGCCCGAAGCCGGGGACGCAACCAGGCCTGAGGGAGAAACTCTGATCAATCTGCACTAAGGTGGATTATGCCCGCAACCCAAACAGATTTTTTAACCGCCCGCTCGAAGACTCGCTGGAGACACAAAGGTCGCCAGGGAAGAAACTCAAGGGGTGATGAATTTCATTTGCCGGGAAACGGCAAATGAAAAAGGTTGCCTGTCCAAAAGCGTTACCCGGTTTTGGACAATATTCTGCTTTGTGTCTTATACTTTGCGTCCCAAGAGTATCTGTGGTTCAAAGCTTTTTCTTATTTCCCTATGACTCCAGTGTTAATGAAAGAAATTTTCCAGAGCAGGCAGGATTTCAGGTTTAAGTTAAAATTGTTACACACACAATATCAACCAGGAGGACACTCATGAAGAAGATCAATCTGTTCGAGGCCAACGACTTCAGCGAAAAGGCGATGAAAAAGTTTCTGGTACATGATTCACCGTACTTTAAAATTTTAAACTTCAATTTTAAGGCCGGGCAGCAATTGCCCATTCATTCTCATGACATTGAAGGCCAGCTCTCCATCCTGGTCCTGGAGGGAGAGGGCGAGTTTCTGGCCCAGGACGGGACTCTTCCTGCAAAGACCGGGGATGTGCTGGTCTGTGACATCAGCGTGCCCCACGGCATCAGGGCGGACACGGACATGCGAACCGTTGTTACCATTGCGCCTCCGATTTAGAGGGACAGTGGTCAGGAGTCAGGAGTCAGGAGTCAGAGGTCAGAGAAGGGTGAAGAAGTTTCAAGGTTCAACGTTGAAGACTTGGGGACTGTCGGGGATCAAACACCGACCACTGACCACAGCCTCCTGACCTCTGATCTCAAGCCCACTGACCACTCGACTGCAGCTTACTCTTCCTCCCAGTGTATGCACTCCACAGGGCATGAATCGATAGACTCCTGAATTTCATCTTCAGGACCTCCGGTTTCCTTAATCACCCTGGCCTTTTCCGTTTCCTCATCAAAGGCGAACACTTCCGGACAAAGTTCCACGCAGGTCTCACAACCGATGCATTCTTCTTCCACGATTATGACCTTCTTACTCATCACAACCTCCTTGCAAGCAGGAATTAAAAAAACATGTCGCCGGTTTCAGCATAAATCTAAGATAATTTTCAAATCTATGTTTTAATTCATACATGTCAAAATTTTTTTTAAATAATTAATGCTGAATTGATTGAAACCACATAATTCAGCAAGGCGAAGTAAGAATTTCAAAACGGTTTTGCATTATAGCCCGGCATTTGCGTGGAACAAAGCTTTGATGCTTTCAGGATCTTTTAACAGTTCACTAAGACGCATTTTCCTTTCAAAGGACTTCTGGTGCAGTTGAAGTAATGTATTAAGGATCATGAATCCCTGGTCAATACTGAAAATATCTCCGAGATCCACAGCCAGCCGGGGTTGCCTGCCCAGTCTTCCCCCGGCCACCATTCTGTATCCACGCTTTTTTTCGGCAATTTCCCCTTCCGGGCAAGCCGGCAAACACTGCCCGCAAAAAAGACACCTGTCATATTTTATCACGGCCCGGCCACCGCAAATATCAATCGCTTCTTCTTTGCAGGCAGAAGCACACACCCCGCATTCGCTGCATCCCGCTTCATTTACCACAGGCATGACAGCGCCTATAAATCCAAGATCGTATATATGCGGCCTTGAACAGCCGTTGGGACAGCCGGAGAGACTGATTTTCAGCTTCTCATGGGGTTTTAGTCCTGACCGGGCTTCGGCGGCCATAAACCTTTTCCAGGGAGAATCAGTTATAATCTTTTCCAGCCTGGCCAGTAGATCTTTATCCGGGGCAACACAATTGGAGCAACCCTTCTTCGAAAACCCCCGGCAGGCATCAATAATAAAATGAATGTCATTTATGTTCTGCATGGCAATAATCCCGTCTTTAAGCAGCCGGATGAGCTCAGGTGATAACTCCAAGGCCCTTGCTTGCACCTGGCTGACCGTGATCAACCGAGTCAAGAAGGCTGCAAGACATCAGGGTGAGCACATTTTGTTTATGGCTCTTCGACGTTAGCCTTAGATTTTGTTCAATCCACTCATTAGTGCCCAGGAACCAGAATTAATATCTCCCTTATCAGCTGATAGTTACGGTCCTGGCACGCCTCACCTGTCAATTGCGAGGAAGCGCAGCGATCTAAGCAATCTGTATGGCTAATTGCCAATATGCTTTAAATTACTTAGAAGTTGATTACAAAAGTATTAAAAAGTCTATAACCACAAAATTTTCATCCGAAAACCAATAGTTCCGGTATCCGGAAAGAAAAATTCCCGGATGGAAACAAATTAGATAAAGGAGAAGGCAAATGAAGACAAGAAAGATTAAGGACGGCATATCATGGCTCGGAGCAGTGGACTGGGATCGCCGTCTGTTTGATGCTCTTATTCCCCTGCCCGACGGGACTACTTATAATGCCTATCTTGTGGAAGGAAGCGAAAAAGTCGCCCTTCTGGACACCGTTGATCCCCCAATGGCGGAGCATCTGCTGGCCCAGCTGGAAGATGTCGACAAAATCGATTACATCATCTCCCACCACGCTGAACAAGATCATTCCGGCAGCATCGGCCATGTTCTGGAAAAGTATCCTCAAGCCAAAGTAGTGGTCACTCCCAAAGCCAGGGGCATGCTCATGGATCATCTGGGCATTGCGGAAGAGGCTTTCATTACAGTGGAGGACGGGGAGGTCTTATCCCTGGGAAACAGGACCCTGAAGTTCCTCCATACCCCGTGGGTACACTGGCCTGAAACCATGGTCACTTATCTTGAGGAGGACAGGATACTCTTCAGCTGTGATTTTTTTGGCTCCCATATCGCCACCTCGGATCTTTTCCTGACCGATGAAGGCCGGGTTTACGAGGCTGCCAAACGCTATTTTGCCGAAATTATGATGCCCTTCAGAAGCTTTATTGTTAAAAACCTGGCAAAGCTCGAACCTTATGAGATATCCATGATTGCCCCCAGCCACGGACAGATTTACCAGCAGCCGGCGTTCATCATGGATGCCTGGAAGGAGTGGGCATCAGGTCAGCCTAAAAACCTGGTTGTTCTGCCCTATGTGTCCATGCACGGAAGCACCCAGCTGATGGTGGACTATCTGGTTCAGGCGCTGGTGGAAAACGGGGTCAGGGTGGAGCCCTTTAACCTGACTGTTACCGACATCGGCAAACTGGCCATAGCTTTAGTGGACGCAGGCACGATAGTTGTGGGAACGCCTACAGTTCTGGCAGGACCGCATCCGGTGGCAGCCTACGGAACTTTCCTGGCCAACGCCTTACGACCGGGCGCCAGGTATGTATCCATCATCGGATCATACGGATGGGGAGGAAAAACAGTGGAGACTCTGGCCGGGATGATTCCAAACCTCAAGGCCGAGGTTCTTGAACCGGTCCTGTGCAAAGGCAAACCTGGCAAGGACACTTATGAGGCCCTGGACGAACTGGCCCGGACCATTGCGGCCAGACACAGGGAAGGGGGGTTTGAATAGGTCAGGGGGTCTGCCGAGCAGCGGATAAGGATTTATCCCGTCTGCGAAGACCTGCGAGATCTGCCTGCCCCGTGGAACTTCTTTCATTTAACTGGGGCGGTTAAATTCTTCTGGCTTCATTCTTCAAGCATCAGGGCAAAGATAAGGATTTTTTAGCCGCTGATTGCGCTGATTTACGCTGATAAGAAAGGTATTAATTCTGGTTCCTGGACACTAACGTCGAAGAGCCGCAATAAATAACCCCGGTCCGCATATGCAGACCGGGGTTCTCAGTTAGACGAAAAGCAGCCGGTTACTTATCTGATCCTTTCATTCAGATCCCACATAAGTTCGGCCTCTTCAAGCAGGGGCAGGTAACCCAGCCATTCATGGGAATCCAGATGTTCCCGGCTCATTTGCAGCTCGCGGCTGTGTTCCTCAATGGGAGGAACGATCTCATAAATATCTCCCTCCAGGTCCGGAGCTATGCCGTAATTTGTGGCCTGCATGGCATATTGAACTGCCTGGCGGCTGTATTTCTGGGATCTGGCCAGAGTTTCAATGGCCTTGGACGGATTGTGAAACCCGGCGCTGTTTTCCGCTGAAACATAATCCCAGAACCATTGTCCCTTGCGCACCCGCTCCCTGGCCTGGATCATCAGTTCATTAAAATTATCCCGGACTTCACCATCGTATTCAGAAGCCAGTCTGACCGCCTCATGAGCACGCACGGATTCCTCCTGGGCAATCATAAGCTGGTCCCAGGTTCTTTCCTGAGAGTAGATTACTCTGTCTTTCAGGTATTGCGGATTATGTCCGGTATGACACTGCCCGCAGGATTTTTCTATAGCATCCAGGGATCTCAAAGGGGAGGTCTGAAAGTGGCTGGATATCTTTTTCTTTCCATCCATACGGGTATAGGGCATATGGCAGTCGGCGCAGGACACTCCGGCCGCTCCGTGGGTGCTGTCATGGAACATTTCGTATTCCGGATGCTGAGTTTTGATCATTGGAGTATCGGAAACCGCATGGGTCCAGTCAATGAACCAGCCCTCAAAACCCTCCCGGTCGGTTATTCCGAAACCCTTCTTATATTCATAGATATCCTCCGGATTTTTGCCCAGATCCCAGGGAAACCTGGGCTTGGCTGCCACACCGATCTCCCCATGCTCGAAATAATATTCTACATGGCACTGAGCGCAGACCAGAGTCCGCATTTCATTGCGCGTGGCATCCCTCCAGTCTTTATCCTCTCTTTTTAATGCTTCATCCAGAGGAACACTGGTGATGCGCAGGCTCATATCCACGGGATCGTGACAGACATTACACCCGACCGCATGCTCAACCAAATCATGTTCTTCGCGGAATTCGTTAAAATCCTTGGCCCAGAAATCGTCTCCGTACTCTTCAATATAGCCCGGCATCTTATTGGTTTTGCAGTTCCAGCAGGTGGCGGGCAGCCCGGCCTTCTCGCCATATCTGTTCAAACGGTCTATATCCAGAATATCGTGGATCACATTGGCATGTCCCCTGGCCCGGTTGTACTCGAAGCTGAAGGGATAGCCCAGCCAGAGATTTTTCAGGTAAGGCTGGCAATACTTGTAAGCCTGGGGCAAATCTCCGCACAAATGTTTTGCATGGGGGATTGAGCCACCATATTCGGTCATCTGTCCATCACCAATGTCAAAATCCTCGGCCTTGAGCTGCTGGTAAGTCTGGTACTGGAGGGGAAAAAGATCTGCAAAGGAGCTGTTTTTCTCGGCATCCTCCTTAGTCAGGTCTGTCGCATATGCAGGCGTTTGCGGATCAGGTATCTCGGTGCATCCGACAAAGAGAAAAAACAGGGCAAACATGGAAAATAACGCGAATGAGTATAAAACTTGCTTATTCATCAGCCACCCTCCTCTGGGCAATGGAAAGTTTACTCATGTGGGGGATCTGCCGGTGGCAGTCGGTACAATAAGGCTTAACCTCACTGGCTGCCACGTTCAGACCGGTCATGGTATGACAATTGATGCAGTTGTCTTTAATTATGTCCCTGCTTCTGTCGGTTACGTGAATGACATCCGGAATATCTCCAGCGATGTTTCTGTAGACGTCCTTGGTTCCCGCATAGCTCTTGAAGAGCATCTTGGGCAACGCTGAGAAGGGAGCATGACATTCATTGCAGGACAGCTTCGCATGCACGGATTGCTGATGGGTGCGTACAGACTCGTACATTACATGACAACTTCCGCAAAATTCTGCCTGATCCGTCGCATTAAGGGTAAATCCGGCACCGGCCGTCAGAATCATACCGGCAAGCAGTATGACCAGTACAGCCAGGAGAGACACTCCTTGCTGTTTTTTCATAAGCGAACCTCCTTGCTTCTTACTTATATCATTAAGCCGTATTATCAGTATATCAATAGAATAAAACATGAAAAAGCACAAAAAGGATTCATTGAGCAACAGATACAGAAAAGAGATAAGTGTTGATAAGCGAACAGGCCTTCTTCACCTGATTTCATTAAGTAATACTAAGCCTGTTTTTTCAGGTATTTCCCGGCCTCTGTGCAAAAATAGAATTATATTGCAAAGAGGCCGGAGAAATACTGAGGAGGGCGGAGATATGATTTATCCGAGTATGGCCTTAAGATCCTCTTCAGGTGTGGAAATGGGTTTGATATTATAATTTTCCACCAGATAATTCAGCACGTTCTCGCTCAGGAAAGCAGGCAGGGAGGGTCCCAGCCTGATATCTTTGATTCCCAGAGCCAGGAGGGACAGCAGAATGGCCACTGCTTTTTGTTCGTACCAGGAAAGTACCATGGATAAAGGCAAATCATTTACGTCGCATTCAAAAGCCTCGGCCAGGGCGGTGGCGATTTTAACCGCGGAGTAGGAATCGTTGCACTGACCTACATCCAGGAGTCTTGGAATGCCTTCTATAGCGCCGAGCTTTTTATCAAAAAACCTGAACTTGCCGCAGGCCAGGGTCATGACAATGCAGTCCCGGGGAACCTGTTCCACAAATTCAGTATAATAATTGCGACCTGGTTTGGCTCCGTCACATCCGGCCACCAGGAAGAAGTGTCTTATCTTGCCTGCCTTTACCGCGTCGATAACTTTATCTGCCACTGAAAGAACAGCGTGATGGGCAAAACCCACCATGACCTCACCCTTGTCTTCGTCCTGGGTAAAGCCTTCCATTTCCAGGGCCTTTTGAATTACCGGAGCAAAATCCTTCTCTCCTGCCGGAGTAAAGTCCTTCTTTCCTGCCGAAGTAAAAGCCTCTCCTCCTGTCGGAATAAAATCCTTCTCTCCTGCCGAAGTAAAATCATTGACTCCTGCCAGAGTAAAATCATTGTCTCCTATATGATTGACTCCGGGCCAGGCCACCAGCCCGGTGGTGAAGATACTGTCCTTGTAGGCCTCCTGGGGTTTTTGGAGACAATTGGTGGTCATGAGGATGGCCCCTGGGAACTGGGAGAATTCCTTGTGCTGATTCTGCCAGGCGCTTCCATAGTGTCCGTAAAAATGCGGATATTTTTTCAGCCCGGGATATCCATGGCAGGGAAGCATTTCTCCGTGGGTGTAGATATTTATTCCCTTGCCCTCGGTCTGTTTGAGAAGCATCTCAAGATCCTTGAGATCATGACCCGAAACGACGATGGCCTTGCCCTTTTTTGGGCCCAGAGGAACCACGGTCGGCAGGGGGTGGCCATAGGCTCCCGTGTTGGCCGCGTCAAGAAGCTCCATGGTCAGCACATTGACTCGTCCGCATTCCAGAACCAGTTCGATCCACTGTTCCAGGGACAGGTCATCGCGGAGGGTAGATGCCAGCCCCTTTTCAATAAATTGATATACAGCGTCATCCTCCTGACCAAGAATGGCAGCGTGATCGGCATAGGCGCAAATTCCCTTGATTCCGTAGGTCAAAGTCTCTTTCAGAGAGTGGATATCCGGGTCAGGGTCTTTTTCCACAAGCACGCCATGCTCTTCTCCCTGGGCGATCATTTCATCAAGTCCGGGCCCAAGGTCAAATTTGAGGGCATCGGAATCAGGAACATTGCCTCCGGCCCGAAGGACCGCAGTCTTGAGCTCATCTCGTTTTCTTACTGTTTCAAGGATCAGCTCCGCCAACCTTTCCGGGGAAAAATTTACATTTGTCAAAGTGGAAAACAGGGCTTCGGCCATGAAATGGCCTAACCCGGGCTCGCTTACATTTTTTTCCCTGGCAGCCACAGCCACCTGGGCAAGGCCTTTCTGGGCATAAACCAAAAGGTCCTGCAATTCAGCGACTTCAGGCTGCTTTCCACATACTCCGATTTTGGTGCAGCCTTGCCCCTTAGCCGTCTGTTCACATTGAAAACAAAACATCTTACTCTCCTTCATGGTTAAAAACTGCATGTCGTTATCTGACTTTTACAAAACCACCTTACACACCACATGACCCCGCGGGCCAAATTTCACGCCAGGGCGTGACAAGGCGCTGGAAAGTTCAGGTTCGATAAATATTTTTAATACAACATAAGAATCTGAACTCTTGAAGCAAGACAGCACAATAGGAATAACGCCCTGTTCCTGGTTGCGAAAGTAACCTTTTAAAGATAAAAACCTTTGACTTAAGTCAAAAGGACAAAAGAAAATGAAAAAAAATATAGAAAAGATTTCTATTTTTTCCTCTCTTTCTCCTGAATATGTCAGGAAAATAGAGAATATAACCCAGGTTTCAAAGTATTTGTCCGGAAAGATCATATTCATGGAAAATGACCCGGGTATCGGTTTTTACGGGATACTGGACGGAAAAATAAAGATATTTAAAAGCTCTCCTCTGGGTAAGGAGCATATTCTGCACATATTTGGATCCGGAGAGATATTTGCTGAAGTAGCGGTATTTGCCGGACATGATTTTCCAGCCAATGCCATGGCCCTGGAGGAAAGCACCCTCATGTTTTTCCCCAGAGACAGGTTCAGGGCTCTTCTTGCGGAGTTTCCGGATTTGAGCATGAGCCTGCTGGGGCTTATGTCCATGAGGCTAAGGCAAATGGTGGGAAAAGTGGAAGAACTCAGCTTAAAGGAAGTTCCGGCCAGGCTGGCCGCGCACCTTCTTTTGCTCAGAGATAATACAGGCAGGAATGAATTCAATCTGGACATTAACAAAAGCCAGCTGGCGTCTCTGCTTGGCACTATTCCGGAAACCCTGTCCAGAGTCATCCGAAAGATGAAGAACGAGGGCTTGATCGGTATAAAGGGGAGCAAGGTGGAACTGCTGGATATTCAAAGCCTGGATGAACTGGCCGGCGGGGAATTCAGGTTATGATCATTTGTTGTCCTTGAGGCCGGAACAGGTAAATGACCGGGGGATCATCCTGTAATAGCTTCCCTTGTCGATGCCAACGGCACGGCCGCACGCGCAGTAGACTTTTCCTTCCAGTTCCTTATACTCAAATTGTCTGGTGATCCTTTTTTTGTGGCAGCGCAATACTTTGCCAGGACCGACTTTCCTGTATTTCCAAAGCTTACGTTTACATCCCGAGCACTTGATTGTCAGCATGTTCAAGGTTCAAGTTTCAAGTTTCAAGTTTCAAACACGCCAGGCGCGTGACGAAGCGTGTTCCAGGTTAAAACAAAAAAGGACAGCTCATGCGCGTAAATCCCCTGAGAATCATGAAACTGAAGTCAGGTCCGGAAAGCGCAGGCCCTGTCGTATACTGGATGAGCAGGGATCAGCGAATAGATGATAATTGGGCGCTTATTCACGCCCAGGATCTGGCTCTTGCCGGGGGCCGATCCCTGCGGATAGTTTTCTGCCTGGCAAAGGACTCTTCTCAGGCCGGGCCAAGACAATACGACTTCCTGCTCAAGGGGCTCGCTCAATGCAGCAGAAAGGCCCGGTCCAAAAACATTCCCCTTGATTTGATTCAGGGCGAGCCCCGGGAGATTCTGCCCCAATACCTGGAAAAAATCAAAGCCTCATTCCTGGTCATGGATTTTGATCCCTTAAAGATCAATAAAAGCCGGCAATCCGGAGTCCTGGACCTGACAAACATTTCGACCCATCTGGTGGACGCCCACAACATCGTTCCCTGCTGGGCCGCGTCAGACAAGCAGGAATACGCGGCCAGGACAATTCGTCCCAAAATCCATAAAAAGCTTGATGAATTTCTGGAGCCTTTCCCCGGACTGGATGCCCACCCTCAAGAAATACAGGCTGCTCTTTTTGATCCCGGGCAGGTGATCAGGGATCTGAACCTGAAACACGGCCCTCCTCCGGTTGATCGGCCGGCCGGCCCTGATGAGGCTCTCCGTGCCCTGGACGGCTTTATCTCCGGGAAGCTGCCTGCATACGGCGAACAGAGAAACGATCCCAACAAAGACGCATTATCCGGTCTCTCCGCTTACCTGCATTTTGGACAGATCTGTTCCCAGACCGCAGCCCTGAAAATACAAAAACACAGAAACATATCTCCGGAATCAACTGATTCTTTTCTGGAAGAGCTCATTGTTCGAAAGGAACTTTCGGATAATTACTGCCATTACAACAAAAATTATGATAACTTTGAAGGGCTGCCCGAATGGGGCAAAAAAACCCTGATCAGACATCTGAAAGACCAGAGACCTTACCTTTATTCCCTTGATGAGTTTGAGCAGGGCCGGACACACGATCCACTGTGGAACGCGGCCCAGGCGGAGATGGTTGCCACAGGCAGGATGCATGGTTATATGCGTATGTATTGGGCCAAAAAAATGCTTGAATGGACCGCTGATCCCTGCCAGGCTATTGAGATGGCCATATGTCTTAATGACAAATATGAGCTTGATGGCCGTGATCCCAACGGATACACCGGCATCCTCTGGTCGGTGGGAGGACTGCATGACAGGCCCTGGAAGGAAAGGCAGGTCTTCGGTACCATCAGATATATGAGCTTTGGCGGCTGCAAAAGAAAATTCGATGTTCATGCGTATATCAAAAAATGGACAGACACGGGGAGGTAACCATGAACTTTTTCATACTTGGCGGGACAGGCTTTGTCGGTAACTTCCTGATCAAATTTATCCTGGATCAGGGGGATGATGTGACCGCCCTGGTCAGGGATGAATCAAAAATAAAAATCCGGTCTCCCAACCTGGAACCGGTCAAAGGCGACCCTTTAAAGCAGGGCGACTGGCAAAAGGAGCTTGTCAGATCCGATGTCATAATAAACCTGGTCGGTTCTCCCATTATGACCACCTGGACAGACAAGGCCAAAAAAATGATCCTTTCCAGCCGGGTTGATTCCACCAATAATGTGGTCATGGCCCTCAAGGACAGCGGACCAAAAACCTTTATCTGCGCAAATGCGGTGGGCTACTTCGGATCCAGGGGTGATGAAATGATTACTGATTACGCATCCCCTGGAAAGGACTTTCTGTCAGACGTGTGCGTGAAATGGCAGGAGGCGGCCATGGGTGCCGAGAATCTGGGCCACAGGGTGGTGGTGTCCAGATTCGCGGCAGTGCTCGGCCCTGGTGGCGGAGCACTGGATCAGATGATGCCTGTTTTCAAGCGTGGAATGGGAGGAAAACTGGGCAATGGAAAGCAGTGGTTTCCCTGGGTTCACATATTCGACCTGACCAGGGCTCTGTATTTCCTCAGCCGGAAAAAGGAGATCAAGGGGCCGGTTAATATCTGCTCGCCCAAGCCTGTGACCAATGAACATTTCACCCATGCTCTGGGCAGGGCTCTGAACAGGCCGACCTTATTCAGAGTACCGGGCTTTGGTTTGAAATTGCGCTTCGGAGAAGCGGCCAATGTGCTCCTGGCCAGTCAAAGGTGTATCCCCAAAGTCCTTCATGAGGCAGGTTTTGAATTCAAGTTCGAGGACATTGAAGCGGCACTCGCTGATATTGTCCACCAGTGGAAGTAGTCCACAGACAACAGGTTCAAGGTTCAGAGTTCAATGTTCAAGGTTCAGAGTTCAATGTTCAAGGTTCAGAGTTCAGCGTTAAAGAGTAAGAAAAGAGATCTTCGCCGCAGGTGATGAAATTATTTCCCTGGCGATAAGCCAGGGTATACCTCTTTTTCTTATTCGTGTAGATTCGTGGACAGAACTCTTATTTATTCATCTACCTGCCTCACAAAGTGACCTGATCTCAGACGCGCGGTACCGCGTAAAGCTCCCCGCCGAAAGCGTCATTGACCACCAGAAGCGGAAAGTCCTCAACTTCCAGCTCCCGGATGGCCTCGGGCCCCAGATCTTCATAGGCCAGCACCTTTGCACTTGTAATGCGCTGGGACAAGAGAGCTCCAGCCCCGCCGGTGGCCCCGAAATATACGCCCTTGTGTTCTTTCAGAGCTTCTTTGACAGCGTCGCCCCTTTTACCCTTGCCGATGCTGGCCTTTACTCCCATGGAATGCAGGGTTGGCGCGTAAGTATCCATGCGGTAGCTGGTGGTTGGTCCCGCCGAACCAATGGGGCGACCCGGAGGGGCCGGAGAAGGTCCTACATAATATATCACCGCACCCTGAAGCTCAAAGGGAGGTTCTTGTCCCGCATCGATGTCAGCCAGAAGTCTTTTATGGGCGGCGTCCCTGGCTGTATAGATCCTGCCGCTCAACAGAACCTTGTCTCCGGTCTTAAGCTTTAATATGTCCTCGTCTTTCAGGGGCGTGGTAAGTTTTATTGTCTCAGACATTAGATTGTGACCTCCTTGTGCCTGGCGCTGTGGCACTGGATATTTACGGCTAAAGGCAGACTGGCGATGTGACAAGGGGCCATTTCAATCTTGACTCCCAGGGAGGTTGTATTGCCTCCCATGCCCATGGGGCCAATGCCCAGACTATTGACCGCCGCCAGAAGCTCATCCTCCATGGCCGCTATCTCCGGATCGCTGTTTTTTTCATCCAAAGCCCGGAAAAGGGCCTTTTTGGCCAGGATGGGGGCAAAATCAAAGGTTCCGCCAATGCCCACCCCGACGATTGTGGGCGGACAGGGATTGGGACCTGCCTCGGCCACTCTCTGTACCACAAACTTCTTTATTCCTTCCCATCCCTGGGCCGGAGTAAGCATGGTCGCCCTGGACATGTTTTCGCTTCCCCCGCCTTTGGCCATGAACCTGATTTTTATTTTATCGCCCGGGACCAGATCCAGGTGGATGATGGCCGGGGTGTTGTCACCTGTATTTTTGCGGGTCAATGGATGACAGGCGGATTTTCGCAGATACCCCTTTTCATATCCCTGCCTGACTCCCTTATTTATGGCCTGGTATAAATCGCCCTCTACCCGGCAGTCTGCGCCCATTTCCACAAAAAAGACCGCCAGGCCGGTGTCCTGACAAAGGGGCAGACCTGTATCACCGGCCAGTTTCACGTTTTCCAGCAGCTGGCCGATTATTTCCCGCCCGGCCGGGCTGGTTTCGGTCTTAAGGGCGTTTTTAAAAGCCATCAGGATATCGTCTGGGGCCTTTACATTGGCCTCAACAACAGTTCTTGCCACCAAATCGGATATTTCACCGGCATTGATTGTACGCATGATTTTTTTCCTTTTATCTTAGTTCTTCCAGGGAAGTATGCGCTTCAGGGCGTGAATGCCCATCCTGCGGCGGACAAAGGCCAGCTGATCCTGCAAAGGCAAATGCTTGGGACAGACATCTTCACACCCCAGAAGTCCCATGCATCCGAAAATGCCCTGGTCAGTGCCCACTACTTCAAAGTATTCCTTTTCCTGTCTCTTGTCCCTGGGGTCAATGATGAATCTGGCGATGCGGTTCAGGGCAACAGCACCAAGGAAGTCATCGCGCATCTGGGCCGTGGCGCAGGCACTCACACAGCAGCCGCATTCGATACACCGTTCCAGCTCGTATATTTTTTCAGCAACGTCATTGCCCATGCGCTCTTCTTCGGCCTGAGGATCAAATTTTTTATCAGTATGAACCCAGGACTCAACCTTTTCATTCATGGACCGAAACCAGGTTCCGGTGTCCACGGACAGGTCTCCGACCAGCTTGAATCCCGGCAGGGGCATGAGAGAGATGTCCGCAGGCAGATCCTTGGCCTTGGTATGACAGGCCAAACCTGGACGGCCGTTGATGACCATGGCGCAGGCCCCGCAGATTCCGGCCCGGCAGCAGAAATCAAACTGCAGAGACGGATCCTGTTCCTCGCGAATTTTGTTCAGGGCCACGAACAGGTTGAGATTTTCGGTTTCTTCCAGTTTATACTTCTTCGTCTGCGGCCTGGAAGAGGGATCCGCGGGATTATATCTGAATATACTGAATATCAGTTTTCTAACCATGATTATGCCTCTTTTGTTTCAGCGCTGATTATCTTTCCTCCGCCGTATCCACGATCTCCGGGAGGAATTTCCACAATAGTGGTTGCCGGTTCATATTTTAGCTCGGGCAGTTCACTGCCTTCTTTCCAGTAAGCCAGGGTTCTGACCAGCCAGTCCCGGTCATTTCTTTCCGGATAATCCTCTCTGGCGTGGGAGCCGCGGCTTTCCTTTCTTTCCAGGGCGCCGTAAGCCACACAAAGGGCCAGCCTGACCATTCCCGGCAAACGAAGGGCCATGGCCATCTCCGGATTTGCCCCCAGGCCGTTGGATTTCAGCTTGATATTGTTGGCCCGTTCATGGATTTCCTTGAGTTTATCCACAGCCAGGGAAAGATCCTGTTCATTCCGAAAGATGCCCACATAGTCCATTAAAACATCCTGCATGGCGTCCCGGACTGCGTAGACCTCTTCCTTTCCTTCCCCGGAGATGAGCTTCTCTATCCTTTCTTGCTGTTTTTTCAGGCCTGAACCGACCACCCCGGTATCAAAACCTGTTTCGTTTTCCTTCAGGAATTCAACAATCTTTTCTCCAACGATCATGCCGGCCACGACAGTTTCTGCCAGGGAATTGCCCCCAAGGCGATTGAATCCGTGCATATCCCAGCAGGCAGCTTCTCCTGCCGAGAAAAGACCCTTAAGTCCGTAAGCCGCCCCGTCCTTGTTGGTTCTGACTCCGCCCATGCTGTAGTGCTGGGTGGGCCTGACCGGGATGAGTTCATGGATAGGATCAATGCCCAGGAAATTTTTGCAGATTTCATAGACTTCGCGCAGCTTGGTGGTGATGTGCTTTTCTCCCAGATGACGAATATCCATCCAAAGGTGGTCCCCGTAAGGACTTTTTACCCCCAGGTCTTTGCGGATGTGCTCGGTCATGCGCCTGGAAACAACGTCCCTGGAAGCCAGTTCAGCCTTTTCCGGCTCATACACATGCATGAACCGCTCCTGATTGACGTCCAGCAGGGTTCCTCCGTCACCGCGGCAGCCTTCGGTAACCAGGATATCCGTGGGCACGATTCCTGTGGGGTGGAACTGAACCGCCTCCATATTTCCAAGGGGAACAACACCGGTATCCAGGGCAATGACAAGTCCGCCGCCCTCATTGATGATGGCGTTGGTGGAGGCCCGGTAGATTCTTCCGAATCCGCCGGTGGCGATCAGGGTGGCCTTGGCCAGGTAGGCCCGGAGCTCTCCGGTTTTAAGACACCTGACAACAGCCCCCATGCATTTCTCATTGTCATGAATTAGACTGATGGCCTCGGTCCGGTCATGGACCTTGACCCCGCTCTGCACGGCCACGTTATCCAGGGCGTAAAGCATGGCATGCCCGGTTCCGTCGGAACAGTAACAGGCTCTCCACTTGGCAGTGCCTCCGAAATCCCTGGCGGTTATCAGGCCTTTGCAATCAGCTTTTTCTTCTTTTTCCAGCTTTTCGCCGCCCTTGTAATAACAGGATTGTCCAGGAACCACCGTATTCCAGGGGACTCCCCAGTAAGCCATCTGACGGATGGCCACAGGTGCGTTGTCGGCAAACATTCTGGCCACTTCCTGGTCGCAGCCCCAATCAGAACCCTTGACAGTGTCCAGGAAGTGTACATCAGGGCAGTCTCCTTCGCCCTTGATGCAGTTTCCCAGAGCGGCCTGCATTCCACCCTGGGCCGCCGAGGAATGGGAGCGCCTTGGAGGGACAAGACTTAGACAAACAGCGTCAAAACCGGCCTGGGCAGCTTCAATGGCAACCCTTTCCCCGGCCAGCCCGGACCCGATACAAAGTAGATCAGAATAAATTATCTGCATGAATGCACTCCGGATTTATATTTTTACAAACAGAAAACGAATGAGTGTTACAAGCCCCAGCAAAATGAAAAAGCCGGTGAAGTAATATTCAAACCTTTTGACCTTATTTCTGGCCTTACTCTTGATTAATCCCCATTTTACGCCCAGACGGTACCAGCCGATGCCGACATGCAGCTCGACCAGGGGCAGAAGGATCAGAAAAAAAGTCAGCCAGAAACCGCTTTGGATCCTGGCCGCGCTTTTGTCGGCAGTGATGGGCAGGTCTGTCAGCACAACCCACATGTGAATGGAGCCCATAAGCAGGATAATCATGGCCGAAGCTACCTGGACCACCCACAGCCAGGTGTCCCGGTGGGCAAGCTGTCTGCTTTGTACCCAGAGGGTTTTCTGCTGCCCGGAACTGAAAGGAATCTTTCTGGCAGCCAGAATGAAATGAACCAGGAAGATTAAAACAATAACTGGACCGCCTGTCTGAACAAGATAATAGTCTTCGAAAAAGTCGGCCAGGGTGTTGAAAGCCCCTGTGCCGAAGATAATGCTGGCTACAAAAAGGGCATGCAGATACATAAATATTATCAGACATATCCCCGAAAACATCTGCAGCCAGTCCAGATAAGCGGCCTGCCTGGAAACGGCCGGCACATACACTGTGCTGTCAATACGCATACAACCTCCTGTTATATTACCGTAAAAATGATTTGTTGCCTGGTTTTCATCCGAAAACGGTGCTTTTTCCTTTTGGCTGCGTCAATCCGCACAATTGGTCAACGTATTTAGATACGCTTCCTCAAAATTGATTAATTTCTTCCCAAATGAAAAAAATTTCTCGTTTCCGTAAAGAAACCAATAGTTCCATCCGGAAAGAAAGACTTTCCGTATGGAACTATCCAGGGGCTTATATACGCCCTACAATATTTCCAGCCCGACGGGACAATGGTCTGAACCCGTGACCAGGGGTTCGATCCAGGAGCGAACTACATTGTGCCTTAACTCCTCAGAAACAAAAAAATAATCAATGCGCCATCCGGCATTCCTGGACCTGGCTCCGAACCTGTATGACCACCATGAGTACTGCCCCGGCTCCTGGTTGAACATCCGGAAAGTGTCCACATATCCAGTATCAATGAATTTTTCCATCCATTCCCGTTCTATGGGCAAAAAGCCTGAGCGTCCTTCGTTGGCCCTGGGATTTTTCAGGTCGATTTCCTTGTGGGCGGTGTTGAAATCCCCGCAAACCACAATCGGCTTCTTTTTCCTCAGCTTCTGGGCATAATCAAGAAAAGAGTCATAGAATTCAAGCTTGAACTGAAGACGGCCCTCGTTCATCTGACCGTTGGGAAAATATACGTTGAAAAGATAAAACTTTTCATATTCCATTAGGATAAGTCTGCCTTCGCCCTGAAACTTTTCATCAGGAAGGCCGATGGAAATGCCCTGGGGCCGGGTCCGGTAAAACGAGGCAACACCCGCATAACCCTTTTTGGTCCTGGAGGGGTTCCAGAATATTTCATAGCCGGATACGGATTTGTCCCTGTCAACCAGCTGATCCGGCATGACCTTGATCTCCTGGAGGCAGACCACATCAGAATCAGCATGGTGAAACCAGTCCCAAAAGCCCTTGCACACCACTGAGCGAAATCCGTTCACATTCCAGGAATGGATGATCATTGTATCTGCCTGAGTTCCGCATCAAGCTTTCGGTCCTCAAAAGTTATCAGGACGTAGCTTCCCGAAGAGAATGTTCCAGGATTGATGATTATTGTCTTTCCGATATGGTCAACTGACCTGGCTTCATGAATATGCCCGGTCACACATACTCCGGGCTGTACCCTCTCTATGAAATTACGCACTGCCCTGCTTCCAGCCCTTTTTCCTGAACTCAGGAGATCGGCCCCGGTGTCGTAGGGGGGAGTATGGGACATGAAAATCAGGTTTCTTGCCTCCAGGGCTTGATCCAGCACACTGTCCAGCCAGGTTTCAAGCTGCTTTTCATCAACTTCCGAGGGGGTGGAAAAGGGCGTGGGGTTTGAATACCCAAGCCCCAGAAGATGGACATCATCAGAGAGCCTGACCATTTTTTTATGAACATTGACTCCTGTTTCATCCAGGTATTCTTCCACTTCTCTGGTGTCCATGTTCCCGATTTGAGCATAAACGTTTCTGTTCAAAGTTTTTATCTCATCCAGAATGGCGGCCACCCTGGCCTTGTTCCCGACATTAGTCAGATCACCTGAAATAAGCACAGCCGAGGCTTTTGTAATATCCTCAATCAAATGAATATTTCCCAAGCGTTCATGCACGTCGCCAAAAGCTATCCAGAAATCGGACATTTCACCGTCTCCATTTTTCGGTCTTTGAAATTAGTGACTTAAACCTGAAAACTGTCATAAAATAACAGAAAGAAGAATTTAACCACAAAGACGCAAAGGGACAGCAAGTTCAGAGGAGGAGCGACATAATTTTCAAAACAGGAACAGTGTTTTGGAATATGCATCAAATCCTTTGAGTTTCTTCCCTGGCGACCTTTGTGTTTAGCTGAGTCCTGGAGCAGCCTGCCCGGCACCTATTCAAGGCATGGAAATCATATACATTTTTTGGATACGAGCTAAAAAATTAGAAGTACACAAACTTATCAAAAGACAGGTGCAGGGGGCGGTTCAATGATCTCTTGCCCTGATTATGAGCTTGGCTCGCTTCTAGTTATGGAATACAAGTTCACCCGCCGGCTGATTTACCGGTTTTCCGTTCATAGACCCTGACCCCGTCAGGGGTATCCTCAATCATGAATCCCATGTCCAGGATCTCACGCCTCACTTCATCAGCCAGTAAGTAGTCCCTGCTCTGCCTGGCCATAGCCCTTTTCCGGAGAAGGCCGGAAAGATCCGGTGGATATTCTTTTTCAGCCAGGGGCAGGTTGTTCCAGTCCAGGATGCCCAGAATACCATCTACCTTTTTAAGAGTTTCAAGGCACTCCCGTGCCTGGCGGGTTCCCATTTTTCCCTCGTCAGTCAGCCTGCGGATTTTTTTGCAGAAAGAGAAAAGATCCGGCCAGAATTTATATACGGATAAATCCTCTTCTATCCACCTCTTCAGGCACCCGTACAAATCCGCACAAAGACCCTGAACCATATCACCGGAAATATCAGTATCACCGAATTCCTTTATGTTTAAATGGGCGTAAAGCTCCTGAATTCTGTGCCAGTTTTTAGTCCACATGCCGAGACTCTTTTCAGAGTACAAAAGCGTTTTATGGTATGAGCCGGACAAAAGCCAGATGCGCAGGACATAATAGCCGCCCTCCTTTTCAGCCATGAGATTAAGCCCGGGCGTGGCTTCGCTGCCGGGCTCGGTCTTCACTGACTGAGCCATTATCCAGCATTGGGGCACAAGGCCCATGGCCCCTTCCCATATGCTCCGCAGGTTATCCAGATGAGGGAAAAAGTGCGTTTCGCCGGCGAAAACAAGATCCAGGTGATTTTCCGGCACGGAAGCCGCCATTTGCAAATACCAGGAAGGCCTGACATTGCCCCATTTGGTCTTGAGGACGCTGTCTTCCTTAAGATCCTTGAGACTTGCCCTTTTAAGGAGGGTAAAGTCCCTGGGACTGTCCTTGACGTAATCTTCCAGGTCAACTGTTTTGCCGGATATTATGGTTGAGGGATCAACTCCGGCCAGCTTTCCATAATCGTAATCCCTGCCCACGTCAAAGTAGACGGACCTGAGTTTTTCGTAGGCCAGTCCCTTGGATAAAAGCTTGGAACAGACCCTGATGCCTTCATCAAGGTATTCTGAGGCCGGGATATATCTAAAGTTTTTGCTAAGGTTCATCCTGCCGGACAAAACTTCAAGTCCTCTGATGGTTTCCTGCCTGAAATCATTCAAACCGATGCTTCCGGCCCGGACAGTTTCGAGAGTGCGGTCGTCAAAATCAGCCACTGCCACCACAGGCTTTGGTTCATCTCCCCTGTGAGCCAGGTAGCGGTTGATTACGTCCAGGAAAACCGCTCTTCTCCAGAAGTCAGGATCATCAAGAAAGTTTGTTCGGGGTCCAATGGTAAATAAAGCAGGCCTGCCGGCGGTGCTTTGCAATGAAATCTTTTTTCTGGCCTTAAGATCGAAGAGCCTGATCCCGTCCTTTTCAGGCACTCTGAAAAGGGGAGTACTCAAGTAACGTTCACCGCTGTCAGGAAAAATCGTTACTATAAATCCGCTTTTCAGCTCTTTGGCCAGCCTGCAGCTTCCGGCCATGGCCGCTCCGGAACTCATGCCCACAAAAAGGCCCTCTTTGCGGGCCAGTTCACGACACATGGCAAAGGCTTCCTCGTCCTTGACGTGAGCAATCATATCCAGGGATTTCTTGTCATAAATACCAGGCGGATATGATTCCTGCATATTCTTGAGCCCCTGTATCTTGTGTCCCGGGTAAGGCTCAATGCCGATGCACCTGACGTGGGGGGCTATCTGACGCATCCGTCTGGTAATGCCCATAATTGTCCCTGTAGTTCCCAGACAGGCCGTAATATGCGTAACCTTGCCTCCTGTCTGCTCCCATATCTCCGGACCGGTGGTCTGGTAATGGGCGTCAACACTGGCCGGGTTATTGAACTGATCCATAAGTACATATTTCTCGGGATCCTCCCTTGCTAAGCGGTAAGCCTCCTCTATGGCTCCGTCTGTGCTCATGTGGGCGGGGGTCAGGATAATTTCTGCGCCGTAAGCCCTCATGATCCTTTTTCTTTCCTCTGAAGCGGCCGAGGACATGAGAAGCTTGATAGGATATCCTTTAACCGCACAGACCATGGCCAGGCCTATGCCGGTGTTTCCGGAAGTGGCTTCGATTACCGTCTTGCCGGAACCCAGGACGCCCGTTTCCTCTGCGTTTTTGATCATAAACAGGGCTACCCTGTCCTTGACCGAACCACCGGGATTCTTCATTTCAAGCTTGGCAAAAATTTTGACCTTCGGATTGGGAGAAATTGTTTTAATCTCAACCAGAGGGGTGTTGCCGATAAGTGAAAGGAGGTCATTCATTGCTTTGCCGATATTATACGATTTAAGACTGCCGGACGATCAATCAGTTAACCTGGCAGGTGATTTGTTTTTCGATCATCACAGGTGTTGAAAAATTAAGACAAACGCTTTAGATAAATCCGGATGAGTTTCTTTTCAAGTAAAAAAATCAGGCCCTGATTTTGCCAGGCCAGGCCATGCCAGATCAGAAAAAAGCATATCTCTTCGCTCTTCTTACAGTGGCCATCTGGTCAACAGTGGCCTCGGCCTTTAAAATATCCCTGCGCTACCTGGATCATGTGCAGCTTCTTTTTTACTCCAGCCTGACATCAACCCTTGTTCTGGGCATTTTATGCCTGTATTTTTTTGGTCCGGGTTTCTGGAGACTGATATCTCCGGCCAATATAAGGTCTTCACTACTGCTGGGTTTTTTAAATCCCTTTCTGTACTATCTGGTCCTGTTCAAGGCTTATGACCTTCTTCCCGCACAGGAGGCCCAACCTCTCAACTATACATGGGGCATCACACTGGCCCTGTTGTCCATACCACTTTTAAAGCAGAGGATCACCAGGCTGCAGATCCTGGCCATTGTGATCAGCTACAGCGGGACCCTGGTCATATCCACCAGAGGCAACATCACGGGGCTGGAATTCTCAAATCCCCTGGGAGTGGCCCTGGCCCTGGGAAGCACGATTGTCTGGGCCCTTTACTGGATTTATAACACCAGGGACAGCCTGGATCCGGTTCTGAAACTGTTTTTGAATTTTTGCGCCGGGCTGGTCTACATTTCCATTTTTCTGCCCTTTGTCACCACCTTCGGTTTTGAGGATGGCCGGGGGTTTTACGGCGCCGTTTATGTGGGGGTTTTTGAAATGGGGATAACCTTTGTCTTCTGGCTCATGGCATTAAGACTTTCCAGGACAACGGCCCAGGTGAGCAATCTGATATATTTATCTCCGTTTCTGTCCCTGATTTTTATTTATTTCCTGGTGGGAGAAACAATAATGCCCTCAACCATTGCCGGTCTGATTCTGATCATGACCGGACTCATAATTCAGAACAGGGCCAGGGGCTAACATTCAAAGGGCGAAGTATTGCAGGATGATTTGATTTGAAAAGTGGACTTAAGGGGCTCCGGAGTGTTCGTGAATAATGAATCTAAGCTGCACCGCTGGCAGCCCTGATCTGTTGAATATCGGTAATACCCTTAAGCAGCTTGATTATTCCGTCCTGCTTGAGAGAAAGCATGCCCTCAACAGTGGCCTGGTCCCTGATTTCCTCGGTCGGCTTTTTGTATTTGATCATCTTTTTGATCCCTCCGGAATTGGGCATCAACTCATGGATGCCTATGCGGCCCTTGTACCCGCCGAGGCAATGCCTGCATCCCCTGGCCCTGTATAGCGCTGCTTCCTTGTCGAAAGATTTCTGGAGCTGTTCCTTAAAGCCCGGGCCGTATTCAATGCCCAGTTCAACAAGCTCTTTTTTGGCAGGGCTGTATTTTTCCTTGCACTTGACACAAAGGGTCTTAACCAGTCTCTGGCCGAGAACTCCAAGCAGGGAATCGGCGAAATTGAAAGGATCCAGATCCATGTCCAATAGCCTGGTAATAGTTTCCGGAGCGGTGTTGGTATGCAGGGTGCTGAAAACCACGTGCCCGGTCAGCGAGGCCTCAACTCCAATATGGGCGGTTTCCCTGTCCCTCATTTCACCGATCATAATCACGTCGGGATCCGCTCTTAGAAATGATCTGAGCACAGCGGCAAAGGAAAGACCGATCTTGGGGTTGACCTGGACCTGCCTTAAGCCGTCCTGACTGATTTCAACAGGATCCTCGGCCGTCCATATCTTTTTCTCCGGTGTATTGATGTAGCTTACAGCGGAGTGCAGGGTGGTTGTCTTGCCTGATCCGGTAGGCCCGACAACAAGAATGAGTCCGTACGGCTTGTGGATGAGTTTTTCAAAGTTGGTTAAATTGTCATTGGTGAGTCCAAGCTGCTCCAGGGACATGGGTTTGCCTGAAGCCAGAAGGCGCATGACCACATCTTCCTGACTCTCTATGGTCGGCATCACGGCTACCCTGAATTCCAGAAGCTTGCTTACCTCGGATAACTTCACCTTGATCTTGCCGTCCTGGGGCAGGCGACGTTCCGCTATGTCAAGCTGGGACATTATTTTGATTCTTGAAACAATGGGCCGGGCCAGAGCCAGGCGCAGCTTTTTAAATTCATGACATGTCCCGTCTATTCTCAGGCGAATCAGACAATACCTGGACCGGACATTAGGCTCAATATGAATATCGGATGCGTTCTTGCGCCAAGCCTCAACCATAAGGGCATTGACCAGGCGGACAACTTCACTGTCATTCTCCGTGATTTCGCCTTCTTCGATAAAATCATCGGCAAGATCCCCGCCCAGATCTATGCCTTCAGCCAGGGAGGATATATCCTGATCTGATTTGTACTGGTTATGGAAGAGGTCGATAAATAATTCAATATCCCTGATCAAAGCCACATAAGGAGTTATGCGGGTAGTCCCGAAAATAAATCTTATTTCGTCAAGACGTCCCAGATCAAAGGGATTATTGACCAGAACAACAATATTCTTGCCTTCTTTCTTTAAGGGGACCCAGCCATATTTCTTCAAAAAATCAGGATCAAGTTTTTTTTGCTCGTAAAGCTCGAATGGGGGTTCATAGGAATTGTCAAAGGCTACGAACTTAGTGTCATAATATTTTTCCAGTGATTTTCCCAGGTCCTGCTTTTTGACCTTGAATGAATCAATTATCACATCATCCATGGATTTGCTCTTTTCTTTGGCAATCTCCATTGCTTTTTCAAGGTCAGCACGGCTCATTATTCCTGAATCAACCAGGTAAGAGTACCTGTTGCCGTGTTTAATATAATCTGTCTGCTTAAGCATGTTTTTCTTGTTTCAGGAGATTGCAAAAGACCCGCTTCAGAAGGGTTTACGCTGATGATTGTGGGCTACTTTTTCAGCCAGGGCATCATTTTTCTCAGATTGCCGCCCACTTCTTCGATCTGATGCTGATGGGTCTTGCGTCTCATGGCCTGAAAGCCCGGGATCCCGGCCTTGTTTTCCAGAATCCACTCTCTGGCGAAAGTGCCGTCCTGAATTTCTTCAAGAACTTTTTTCATTTCTTTCTTGACTTCAGGAGAGACCACTCTTTTGCCTCTGGTATAGTCGCCATATTCGGCGGTGTCGCTTATGGAGTGGTGCATTTTGGAAAACCCGCCCTCATACAGGAGATCGACAATGAGTTTCAGCTCGTGCATGCACTCAAAATAAGCGACCTCAGGCTGATATCCGGCTTCCACCAGGGTCTCAAACCCGGAACGGATCAACTGGCTCACTCCGCCGCACAAAACAGCCTGCTCGCCAAAAAGATCGGTCTCGGTTTCTTCCTCAAAAGTGGTCTGGATCACTCCGGACCTTGTGGATCCGATTCCCTTGGCATAAGCCAGGGCGTAATCCATGGCCTTACCTGAATGGTCCTGGTGCACGGCAAACAAGGCAGGCACTGCCCCGCCCCGCACATATTCCCTGCGTACAAGATGACCCGGACCCTTGGGAGCAACCATGACTACGTCCACGTCTTCAGGTGGATCTATCTGGTTGAAATGAATATTGAATCCATGACTGAATACCAGAACTTTCCCTTTGGTGAGGTTGGTCAGGACCTCTTTCTCATATACCACCGGCTGATACTGATCCTGGACAAGTATCTGGATCACATCGGCTTTCATGGCTGCATCACTGGCGGAAACCGGCTTAAATCCGTCATCCCTGGCCTGTTTCCAATTGTCCCCGCCGGGCCTTTGCCCCACAACAACGTTGAGGCCCGAATCCCTCAGGTTCTGGGCGTGGGCATGACCCTGACTTCCGTATCCGATGATTGCTATGGTCTTATCCTTAAGTATGGTAAGATCAGCGTCATTTTCATAATAAACTTTCATCCCTGCTCCTTAAATATGTTGAAAAAGTCTTAATTAAACGCCCTAAACTTAAAGCTGCATGCTCCGGCGCAAGGCCACTGTTCCTGTCCGGGCAAATTCCTTTATCCCGAACCGCTGCAGAAGGTTTACAATGGCCTGGATCTTTCCCTGATCCCCTGTAACTTCCAGGGTTATCTCATCCGTGCTTACATCCACGACCTTGCAACGGAATATATCCACAACTCTTAATATTTCAGCACGTTTTGCGTCATCCGCATTTACCTTGAGAAGCACCATTTCCCTTTCCACTGATTTAAGATCAGTGAGGTCGACCACCTTGATTATAGAGACAACCTTGCGCAGCTGCTTGACTATCTGTTCGATAATCTGTTCTTCCCCGTGAGTGGTAATGGTCATGAGGGACACTCCCTGTTCAAGGGTCGGGCCGACATTGAGGCTGTCAATGTTAAAGCCGCGTCCGCTGAAAAGGCCGGCCACCCGAGACAGAACTCCAGGCTCATTTTCCACCAGTACTGATAATACATGTCTCATAGCCCGACTCCTAAACCAAAAGCATTTCAGTCAGTGAGGCTCCGGCAGGAACCATTGGATACACATTTTCCTCCGGCTCAACCCTGATATCGATAATGCAGGGCAGGGGAGAGGAAAAGGCCTTTTTCAGGACAGGAACCACATCTTCGGTTTTTTCCACAAGATAGCCTTCAGCACCGAATGCCTGAGCCAGTTTTACAAAGTCAGGATTCAAATGCAGACAGGTTGAACAGTAGTTTTTATTGTAGAAGAGCTCCTGCCATTGTCTGACCATCCCAAGGTATCCGTTATTGAGAATAACGATTTTAACCGGGAGCTTGTAGCTCATGGCCGTGGCCATTTCCTGAATGTTCATCTGAATGGAGCCATCGCCGGCTATGTCGATTACCAGTTTGTCGGGGTGAGCCACCTGAGCGCCTATGGCGGCCGGGAACCCGTAGCCCATGGTACCCAGTCCGCCAGAGGTCAGAAGGGTCCTGGGGCTGTGATAGCGGTAAAACTGGGCGGCCCACATCTGGTTCTGTCCGACCTCGGTTGAGATTATCGCCTCGCCTTTGGTGATTTCGTAAATCTTTTCCAGCACATACTGAGGCTTGATAAATTCTTTTCCTTCATCGTACCTGAGGGGGTGTTCAGAGGACCAGCCGGAGGTTGTTTTGATCCAGGAATCATGCTTTGCCTGCCAGTCGACATCGCCAAGCGCATCCAGTTCTTCCTCCATGGCCTGAAGCGCGTTCAGGCAGTCGGAAACTATGGGAATATGTACGGATACATTTTTGCGAATGGAGGTGGGGTCAATATCCACATGAATTATCTTGGCCCTGGGGGCGAAAGTGTTGACTTTCCCTGTAACCCGGTCATCAAACCTGGCCCCTACGGAGATCAGTACATCCGAGTTGTTTACAGCCATATTGGCGGCATAGGTGCCGTGCATCCCAAGCATCCCCAGCCACAAGGGATCGTTTCCGGGAAAGGATCCCAATCCCATGAGGGTGGCGGTGACCGGAATAGAATATCTTCTGGCCAGCCTGGACATGATTTCGGAAGCCTGGGAAGAAATCACCCCTCCGCCGGCGTAAATAAGCGGCCTCTCTGCTTTGGAAATCATCCGGGCAGCTTTTTTGACCTGTTTCCGGTTGGGAATATAGTTGGGATTGTAGCTTCTTAAGCTGATGCTCTCCGGATAGCTGTAGGTGGTCCTGGTCTGCATCACATCCTTGGGCAGATCCACGAGCACGGGGCCCGGCCTGCCTGTAGATGCAATATAAAATGCTTCCTTGATGGTCCGGGCAAGGGTTTTGATGTCCTTGACCAGATAATTGTGCTTGGTGCAGGGCCTGGTAATCCCGACTATATCCACTTCCTGGAAAGCGTCATTGCCTATGAGGGGAGTGGGCACCTGTCCGGTGAAAATTACTACTGGTATAGAGTCCATATAGGCAGTGGCAATTCCGGTAACAGTGTTGGTGGCTCCGGGACCGGAGGTGACCAGGCAAACGCCGACTTTTCCCGTTGACCTGGCATAACCGTCGGCAGCATGAACAGCACCCTGTTCATGACGCACCAGGAAATGCTGAACAGGGTAGTTGGGAATTTCGTTATAAATATCGATTACAGCACCGCCAGGGAAACCGAAAATATGTTTGACTCCCTCCCGGGTAAGGCTTTCCAAAAGTATCTGAGCCCCTGTGAGCTCCATATTACTCCTCCATTTGTTTATATTTTGACAACAGAGTATGAATTCTGGTTTTACCAGCCAGTTTCTTTTTTTTGATTTCCTTCATCTCCAGTTCTTCTGACGGGGTTAGAAAAGGCTTGGTCTCATATTTTTCAAGTATTTTTTCATAGGAAACGTGATTGTCCAAAAGGGTGTTCAATTCTTCATCCGTTTCCCGGTACTTGTCAATCAACTCCAGTTCGTATTGTTCCATTACGCCCTCCTTAGTTGAATTTATCATATTTATTCATAAAACTTTTCAGTAAATCTTCATCAATGTCAGATATGATCACGCTTTTTTGTCTTCCGGTCAAACCCTTTTCAATGCTCAGCTGTTTTTTTTTAATCCCCAGAAATTCGGCCAGGAAGGCACACAAGTAGTTGTTGGCCTTGCCGTCCACAGGAGGAGCCTGAATTCTTATTCTGATCCTGCCGGCATGCTCACCTGCCACTTCGTTTTTTCTGGATCCCGGCTGAACCAGAACCTTTATCCGCCAGGTTGAATCATTGATTTTTTCAAGGAATTGCATGTTCCTCAACTAATGTAGTGAAAATTATGATTTCTGCAAAAACTTGAGCTTTGACTCGGTTTCTTCAAGGTGCAGGTTTTCTTCATCCTGGGAGTCAAGCAGCTTGAGATGGGATTCAATCATGGACCTGAGTTTGATTTCAAAATGAGCTCTTTGTTTTTTGAGCTCGGATATATCCTCATGGATCTGGGCCAGGCGCTTATGGGCATGTCTTAGAATGTCTTCAGACCTGGCCTGGGATTCCCGGATAATCAGCTCGGCTTGTTTCTGGGCGTTGGCCTTGATGTCATCAGTCATCTTCTGGGTGGTTACAAGGGTGTTTTTCAGAAGATCTTCTCTGCTCTTATACTCATGAAGTTTTTCTTCAAGGTGTCTTTTGCTTCTTTCAAGCTCAACCCTTTCTTCCGACAGAACGCCCATATGATCAGCAAGTTCCTGCAAAAAAAATTCAACATCCTGCTTTTTGTATCCGAGGAGGGAAGAAGAAAATTTCTTGTTGAGAATGTCTATCTTGGAAATTTCCATTGTACTCACCCGACAATCCTTTTATAGTTTACCCTGCACTTTTATGTCATGTTGTACACTAAATCAAGTTAAGGGTCACATCCCCACGGCAATCTGGCGAAGGGACTGGATTACAAACATACGGGTAAACTCAATTGCAATCAGCACCACGATGGGAGAGAAATCTATGCCTCCCCATCTGGTGAAGGGCAGCCACATTCTTACCCGTTGAAAGACCGGTTCAGTCAGATTCCTGATAACTCTGACAATGGGATTGTAAGGGTCAGGGTTGATCCAGGATATCAGCGCAGAAATGATTACCACCCAGAAGTAGAGGCTGAGCAACGCACTCGCTACATTGATTATGGCCAGAAGGAAATTAGCCAGCATGCTTTCTCCTTGTTCGGCCAGGACTGAAGTGCCCGGCCATGATTTACTTATAAATAAGCTTTATAACTATTTAAGGCTACGCGCCAAAAATTCTCTCAGGGTCCAGAAATCAGGAATAAGCATCTGGGCCTGCAAGGTTTCATTCTTAAAGGCCCAGAAAGGTACCTTTGCTCCCATGGCAGCTTCCTGGTCAACAATTGAATCTCCTATAAAGACAACTTCGTGAGCCATTAAAGACCAGTGATCAAGTATCTTGAACAGACTTTCGGGATGAGGCTTGGGTCTGCTGACATCCGCCGCGGTAATAACCGGCCAGAAATAATTTTCCAGGCCGAATGTGGTCAGAAGAAGATTCATGGTGGTAGTCCGGTTGGTGTTAATGGCTGTCCTGACTGTCTTGGGGGACAGAAAATCCATCAACTCCAGAAGCCCGTTCTCCATTCGCATATAAGGCAAAAGTTTGGAATAATCCAGTTGGTTTTTGATTTCGGGAAACTTTGCCTCATAGCCTTCCGGCAGAATATGCCTGAACGAATCCTGTACCGAATGGGTGTGCACATACTCTTCCTGTTCCAAAGACATGGCAGGAAGATCAAAAAGGAATCTTATCTGATTGTAAAACTGTATGTTTACATCTCTGGAATCAAACAGCACTCCGTCGCAGTCAAAAATGATCCCCTTAAGTTTATCAAGCTTCAAACTGTTTAGAAAGGGATTGCAGACCAGCAAATAAACCTCCGAAATAATTAAAATGTTTCTAAAGCCTGCGGAAAATATTCCAGAGTCATCTCCCGAAGTTTATATTTCTGGACCTTTCCGCTGGCGGTCATGGGGTATTCTCTGACAAAGGCCACATATCTGGGTGTCTTGTACCGGGCGATCCTGCCTCTGCAGAAGTCCCGCACATCTTCAGGGGCCAGTTCATATCCGGATTTCAGAATGATGAACGCACCGACTTCCTCTCCATATTTCCGGCTGGGAACGCCCACAACCTGGACATCCTGAATCCCGTCCATTGTAAATAGAAACTCTTCGACTTCCCGTGGATAAATATTTTCTCCTCCCCTGATAATCATATCCTTGAGACGGCCGGTGATGCTTAGATAACCATCCTGATCAAGCATCCCAAGGTCTCCTGAATGCAGCCATCCTTCTTCGTCAACGGCCTCGGCAGTCTCCCGGGGCATATTGTAATAACCCTTCATCACATTGTAACCCCTGCAGCAGACTTCACCCTGAATCCCGGCCCCAACAGGTTCGCCGGTTTCAGGATCAACAAGGCTGACTTCTATTTCCGGCATTGGCCGTCCAACCGTTTCAACTCTTTTGCTGATGTGGTCGTCAGTCCGGGTCTGGGTTATCACCGGCGATGCCTCGGTTAAACCGTAGCAGATGGTAACATCCTTCATGCTCATTGAGTCGATGACCTGGCGCATTACCTTTATGGGACAGGGGGAACCGGCCATTATTCCGGTTCTCAGGGAGCTGAAATCGAATTTTGAGAACATGCGGTGCTCCAGCAGGGCGATGAACATTGTAGGCACTCCGTACAGCGCAGTGCATTTTTCAGTTTCAACGGAGGTCATTACCAGAAGAGGATTGAATCCCTCGAGTATAACCATGGTTGAACCGTGACTCACAGCAGCCAGAACTCCCAGTACACACCCGAAACAATGAAATAACGGAACAGGAAGGCAGATTCGGTCCTTATCGGTCAGTTTCTGGTGTTCTCCTATCCAGTATCCGTTGTTGGCGATATTGTAATGTGTGAGCATTACCCCTTTGGGGAAACCGGTTGTCCCTGAAGTGTACTGCATATTAACCACTTCATGCGGGTCTATGCTTCTCTGGCGCGCCAGATAAGCGGAATCCGTAACAGTTCTTCCCATAGCCGTTATTTCAGGTATGGAATACATGCCCCTGTGCTTCTCCTGTCCCAGAAAGCAAACTCTTTTCAAATGAGGAAATTCACTGCTCTTAAGATACCCCCTGGGCTGGGTCTTAAGTTCGGGAACAAGATCGTAGATCGTCTGAACATAATCCGTATCCCTGAATCCGTCTATGATGATGATGTTTTCACATTCCGACTGTTTCAGCAGATATGCCAGCTCATGGCTTTTATAAAAAGTATTCACAGTCAGGAGCACCGCTCCGATCCTGGCAGTGGCAAACTGCAGGGCAACCCAGTGTGGAACATTGGTGGCCCAGATGGCAACCTTTTCCCCCTTTGCAACTCCTAAAGACATAAGTCCTTTGGCCAGCTGATCAACAACCTCGGAAAATTCCCGGTAGTTGAGCCGATAATCACGGTCGACATAAATTACCGCTTCATTCTCAGGGTATTTCTTAACGGTTTCTTCGAGCAGCGTGCCCAGGGTAATTTCACGTAATGGTTTATCTAATGGTTTATCCCACATTATTAACTCCAGGCTGACACAATATTAACTCAGGCGCAATTATTTGTTTGGATTAAGTATTTTATGCGGCGACTATTCAGGAAAATACAGGACCGCATATATTTCTGCAGACTTATTTTTACGAGAGGAAACATAATGGGGAACAATGGAATTGTAGTAGATGCTGTCGCCCGGCTTCAAAACGTGAGTTTCCTTGCCGTAGACTATCTCCACCTAGCCTGTCATAACAACGATAAATTCCTCGCCCTCATGAGAGGAAAGTTTTTTATCCCTTGCTGACTCGGGTGATATTTTAATGTAAAACGGCTCCATCCGGCGATCGCTTTTGCCTCTTCCCAGGGAAAAGAAGCGCAGGGCGGCAGGTTTTTCTTTTCCCTTGAGCAAAGTGTCTTCTTCCTCTCTATCCTCCAGGCGCATGATCAGAGGATCCTGACTGATGGTGTCGTCCAGAAAAGTTCCCAGCCTGGTCCCGAGAGCTCTGGCGATCTTGAGCAGCGGACCAAGGGAAGGATGAATTTCATCTTCCTCTATGGCCCGGACATAATCCTTATCAAGGCCGCTTCTGGCTGACAGCTCTTCAAGGCTGACATCTTCGAGTTCCCTGAATTTTTTGATTTTATGACCAATTCTTTCCTTTATCATCCTTCCTCCTTAAGAATTTTCACAAATAAAAAATTCACATCCTGCTTAACACTGCCAAGATATGTTTTCTTCGGACCTTTCTTGAGAGTTCCTTTAAGTATTTTTCCTTCAAAGGGAAATTCATTCCAGTATTGTTCCGGACTTGATTCTTTCCAGACGACTCCAGCTTCTTCCAGCTCATCTGCGATCTGATGATCCCGGAGCAGCAAATATGATGCCTGTGGCAAAAAAAGGGCAAAAGCCCATAAAAGCTTTTTCCAGTTGGCGGAAGTGTTCATGGTGAAATTTGATTCCCTGTCCAGGGTGGTGAACTGCCCGTCTTCGCGATCTATGCCCAGGGTGGAGTCAAGCTCCTCCCAGACCGTTCCGAGGTTTAAGCTTATAGAGTCAAGCTCGGCCATTCTTTCCTCATAGATACATTCCAGGATCAATAATTGTTGCGCCTTTAAATAATCGTTTGCAACCTCCTGTTCATGGTTATCCTGACCATAGGTTGAAATCTGCCAGCGAAGGGACAAAGAAGTGTCAGAATAAAAGTCATTGGTCTTTAACGCTCCCAGATAGGCCATGTCCGCGGGTTTTCTGAATTGCTCTCCGAATTGGATGCTCTGGCTGAGGAAGTTCTTGGCCCCGGCGGGGTCAAGAATCAGTTTCCCGGGATTAAATGAGTTTTCAGTCTGTTCATAGAGTCCCGGATTAAGGAAAAGGGCAAGGGGACGAAAGGACTCAGGCAAAAGGTCCATCAGCATAATCGGAAAATGAATAATCACAGTATTATCTTTGTTCACCAGCTACCTCATAAAAAAGTTGAGTTCACCGTTTACGACCACATAAAATTTTATACGAAAATACCTGTCAACTCTCAATATCTTTTTGAGGCCTTTTCGCAATGTACAAAGGACAAATTCCCGGGCAGCGGGAAAAGCGGTTTGTACAGGCGCTGCCGAAAAGACGATGACAACGGTCATCCTCAGCACTTTCGGGTACATAAATATCACAGAACATTTCCCAGGAAACGATCTCGCCGAAGCGCCCGGCCCAAATCCTTTGTACCTGCTCACTTGTCAGGTCAAAGATATCCGCCTGGGTCAGCAGGTGATCATACCTGTTCTCCAGTTCCATAAGAACATGGCACTGCTTTTCAGGATCCAGACCGGGATTCATGGCTTCTTCATGAATACAGTGGCCTGACCTGAAAAAAATGCAATTATAGGCAGGCAGTTTGGTTATTTTTCCCATGGATTAATCAATTGCAGATCCAGGCATATATCAGCAGCCAGGACAAGTTCCCCCGGCTCCGGACTGTTCCGGGGACAAAGGAGCTAAATCCCTGTCCAGGGTGTAAAGACCATACCCGCCGTCAAGCACATATAATTGTCTGGCCCCCATGCCCTTAAGCAGGCGGGCGGCTTCATAAGCCCTGCCGGAACATTCTGAGTAAAGCACAATCGGCGTAAGCCTTGGTATCTCCATAACCCTTTTTTTGAGTTGGCTTAAAGGAATGTTGCTGGCCCAGGGAAGTCTCCCCCGGGCAAATTCATCTTTATTCCGAACATCCAGAAGGTAAAAAACCGCTCCGTCATTGGCCGACTCCTTAAGCTCATCGGGAGTAATTCCCACAATCCCCGGCAGGCTCTTGTTTTCAAGCATTTTCGCGCAGCGGGTAAAGGGATTTATGACTAAGTCAGGCCACACAATATCGTAATCTGAAATATCCTCCACAGTGGAGCCCTTACGGGCAAGACAGGCTGCAAGATTCACCCATTCATGGGCCTTTTCCCCAACAGCCTCCAGGCCGATAATCTTCCTTGCAGACTTATCCATTACCATGTTCAAAACGTAGGGCTTGTCCATTGACATGCCGTGTGATCCGTGAATCAGTGCAAATTCGGGTACATAGCCTATCTGTTGAGCCCCGGCTGCGTCAAGGCCGGTCTTGGCCGCGGACAAAAAACCTAAGTTCCAGAATATTGTGTCCTGAGATCCAGGGCTGTATTCACCATTTTCAAGGGCGGCTTCAACCATCTTAAGGGAACGGGCCAACTGTGTCTCCGGACTAAAACCCAGGCAATAAGCATCAGCAGCTCCGGAAGCATCTATTAAAACCACGTTTCGGGCATAGGGGTTGTCGGGGCCCTGAAATGAAGTATCCTCTTCTTTAAGACCGTATCCCTCCAGCCGGGTATGATCCGTCCTGCAATGTCCGCAAGAGAAAACAGGCCGTATCCCCTGCCCAGCCTCCTTTTTCAGGATCTCTGCAGTATCGGTATCCGGGCCTGCCGGAACAATCCTCACGCCCAGCCGCTCAAGATGATTATCCATAAAAAATTGAACCTGCTTGCTGAAGGCATTTCCGGTTCTGACCCAGACAAATTCTTTTTCCCCCCGAACCAGGGCCTGAACAAGGCTCATGTCAGAGCCCACGACAACGGGATCCTGAATGTTTTCCCAGTTGTTCACCAGGTGCTGTACGCAGGAGTCACCAGGCCAGACGTGCTGATCGTCCGGCAAATTTTCCGGGTGTGCGACAACTTTCGGGGTAAAAATCAGGACCTTGTCAAAGGAGTAAGACGTATTACCCATGCTGGTTAAAAAAGAAATTTCAGATTCCTCGGGAGTGATCCTTATCTTTTTAACTTTTTGAGGAAAGAGTTTGATGTTTTGCTGATATTTTTCAAAATCAACTTTTATCCTGGCTCTTATCCTTGACCAGTCATCGACTCTGGCTCCGGAATTAAGAAGCATGTTCAGCATGTACAAAGAATATTTATCCTCGTCAAAATCGGAAATCCAAACTATATCGGCTTTGGGATGAATTCTTCCGGCCCTGCGGACAGCCTTGCCAGCCGGGTATCCGTTTCCAATAATCACTATCCTTTTCATTTGCTTCACCTGACAATTGTAATAAGCCACCAAAAGGTGCTTATTCTGTTCATGGAAAATAAAAAAAGGACTGCCTGCACAAAGCGTCCCTGACTATGGGAGATTATCATTTAAGGCCAAAAACACAACCTGAAATTTTCATGGCTTGACAAATGCTTCTTGACCGGGTTTTGTGTGAGGTGTACAGACAGATAATCTGTACGATAAGGGAGGCATAATCATGTTTGGTATTGGCATGACCGAATTAATTATCATTTTAGTCATCATACTGGTTATCTTTGGAGCCAACAAGCTGCCTGAGATCGGCGCCGGAATGGGCAAGGCCATAAAAAACTTCAAAAAGGCCACCACGGAACCTGAAGAAATCGATGTAACTCCGGAAGATAAGAAATCTGATAAAGACGAAGAGAACAAAGAAGAAAACAAATAGATAAAAAACCGGGCTGGCCCGGTTTTTTACGAGCATCACTCCCGGATCCTGTCCACCAGCATTTCCAGCCCGATACCCCAGACCTATTCTTTTTCAATCATTACAAATAAGCCCAGGCTTCCCCCCAGGCATATCTCCTTCTTTTTGAAACAGGAGGGGGCTGATTCTGATGCGCCGCAGTCTTTCCTTCCGGTGAGGGGAGGATGTTCAACCCTCCTCATTGGTTTTGGCCTGGATAAAGCTGAATCCCAGAAGAACATAGCGTATCCCGGAAAAAATTGTCAGGAAGCCCACCAGATAGGCAAGAATTGGGGCTAAACCCATAAAGAAAGGTGCTTCAAAGGTATACCCCGTCATTGCGGTCAAAAGGAGAATTATCTGAAGCAGGGTGTTCAGCTTGCTGTCTATGGTAGGGTTGATCTTGTTTTTTACATTCACCCCGAAAATATGCAGAACAAACAGTCCCCCGATTATTATCATGTCCCTGCTGATCACAATAACAATAAGCCAGAAAGGTATCCATTCCTGGATTCCCAGGCAGACAAATGCGGTCAAAAGGAGAAACTTGTCGGCCAGGGGATCGATCATTGCCCCCAGCCGGGACCTTTGTTTGAGCACCCTGGCCAGAAAACCGTCCAGGCCGTCCGTGATGCCCGCCACCACGAAGAGAATTAAGGCCAGTAAAAAGTCCTCCCCAAAAAAAGCGACCACAAAGGCCGGTGTAATAAAAATTCTGATTATGGTCAGAAGATTGGGGACCGTCCAGTTGGAACCGTAAACAATTGTTCTGTTGCTGGGCAAAGCCGATCCTTTAATGTTCGGTGTTATAATCGATTTCCCTGGCACTTAGATAATTTTCGAGTCGTTCCAGCAATAATTCCGGACTAAGGCTCCGGATCTGCCAGCTTGCCTCTAGAGAATGAACGCCTGAGTAAACAGAAATTATGTTCTTGTGTTCAATTTCCCGGTCCCAGGTTTCCAGCATCCTGTCAAAATTCATTATTGCATCTGTTGCAGACCATCCCGACGTGGTCAGGACCAGGCTCTGCATAAAACTCGATTTTATCTCAGGCCGTGAAAAAAAATATTCCCACAGATCAAACCAGACCTGATCAAGATCATTTCCTGAAGCGGACCTGCTTATATCATCATGAATAATGCTTCCATTCCAGAGGCCATCGGCTGTCTTGGCAAGACTGAGGATGGTGGCTGCATTTCCATCCACCATGGTCCCGGTGATCAGCTGGAGCTTCTGCAAAAGAGAAAAATCCGCGGGAGAAGCTCCCCGGGTATTAAAATCATAAGGCCACAATGACTCACTGGTGTAGTACACCCCTGTCTTCTGGAGCAGGGATCTCAGGGAGTCGGTATCAATATTGACTTCCATGTCAAGAATAAGGACTGAATCGTTTTCCTTCCAGGATGCCTGGCGGTAACCCTGCACCAGGGGTCCTACATGCCCGTCAATGTGGTCCAGCAGTGCTGATTGCCTATCCTCTGATATGCCGGGAACTATCCTTTGCACTTCCAGGGAAACAGCCTCTCTGAAACCGGACTCCAGAGCTCTATCCCGAAGCTGGCCCCGGCTTTGATTCTCTACAAACTGTTCCTCGATCACAACTTGTTGCCAGGAATAGGCCGGCCCGGACAGCAAAAAAACAAACAGCAATAAAATTAATTTTTTCATAATTTACTTTAGAATAATATTAATTGAACAGTCATCTCTGGAGCTTGAGATGACCTGGATGAATTTATCCGATCCTTCGGCATTAAGCCCGATATCAGTTCCATGCTCTCCAAGAGCCCGTTCTGCCTTGATCCACGTGATTTGACCCTGGCTTTGAATTGTCCGGAACCCGGGTTCCTGCGAGGAGGACCGGATATAACTGATGTTGCTCCTGCCGGCTTTTCTGCCTGAGCCAAGGGTTGAAGCCCGTAAAAGCATGTTCCCGTGTTTATCCGTAATGGACGGGATAATTGCCGGAGAAACTCCAAGGCCGGCTGCGTCTATATTAATGACGCAATCACCGCTCAGCAGGGAATCGGAATCCTGGAAATCACCTGTCTCGACCGGAGCGAACAGAAATCCAGGCATAAAGAACCTGGTCTGTTCATCCCAGAGATCAAGCATCACAAAAGCCTCGACAAGGTTCTGGCCTCCGGGAACCGGAATCATCACTCTGTCTACAACAGTCGCCTGCTGCACCATGGCGGCGAAATCTTTTGTTACGCCGGGATTCCTGCTCCGAACGTGGTTAATTGTAGTTGAGGAATCCAGATATGTTTCCCCGATGGAGTCGTGAAGGTTTTTCAGGGCCCTGAACCTTGCCTCCCGCTCAGCAACCATGGCCCTATGACTTGTGCTTTCTCCTTCTGCCGAAAAAATGCTGCTGCCGCCGGAAGTAATCACGTCCATGGTCCAATCCATTGAAGAACCGCCCATCTGAACCACGTAATTGTCCTGTCCGGCCCATGAAAAATTATCAGCGGCGGCGGACATTGACCATAAAAAAATTACTGAAAACATAAACATTTTTTTCATAATTAAGCCTTAATTTACATGCTAGCTCAAAAAGTCATTCACAGCATTGAGGCTGATGTTCACCTGGTCATTATTCAGGTATATGATCTCCCGTTCTTTTTTGAACCAGGTCAACTGTCTCTTGGCATATGCCCTTGTATTTTTCAGCCACAGATCCATGGCTTGTTCCAGATCGGTCTGCCCTTCAAGATATCCGATGATCTCCCGACAGCCGATTCCCGAAAAAGCAGGACTGGAAGGATCCCGGCCACTCTTCTCCCATGCCTTTTTAACTTCATCAAGGGCTCCGGCCCGGGTCATTCCGGTTATCCGCTGCCTGAGTCCGGGCATGAGTTCATCCAGTTCTTTCCAAATCCCCAGCTTAAGGGCCAGATAAAAAGGCTGACGGGTTTGTTCCCTGTGCCAGCATGAGAAAGACTTGCCTGTAGCCATGTATACACCAAGGGCCCGGATAATTTTTTGACGGTCCCTGTTGGTGATGGTTTCCGAATAAAGGGGATCAACAAGAAGCAGTCTCTGATAAAGTTTCAGAACTCCGATATTTCTGCATTCATTCTCCAGTTCCAACCGAATATCTTCGGGGATGGCCGGTATGTCGGCCAGCCCATAGATCAGGGACCTCAAATAAAGTCCTGTTCCTCCCACCAGGAAAGGTGTCCTGCCCCTGGCCAGAACTTCTGAAATGGTCTGTCTGGCCCTGTCAGTGAACCTGCCGGCGCTGATCCTGTCTTTCAACCCGAGAAACCCGTAAAGGTGATGAGGGCAGACCTGTTTTTCCGATTCCGAAGGCTGGGCCGTGATTATCGGCAGGTCAGCGTAAACCTGCCTGGAATCAAAATTAATTACTTCCAGCGGAAACTCCTGGCTAAGCTTCAGGGCCAGTGCATTTTTGCCGCTTCCGGTAGGTCCGATGATGCAGACAATTCTGGGCAACTCATTGGCTTTGTCACTCATTTTGAATCTACTTATAACCGTCCGAATTTCCTGTACAGATCTTTTTCGACATTGGGAGGCACAAGCCCGTGGATATCTCCGCCCAGCCTGGCCACGTCCTTGATCAGGGTGGAACTTATATAAAGCCATTTGTAATCAGTCATAAGAAAAGCAGTCTGAATGTTTCTATCCAGACGGCGATTCATAAGGGCCATCTGAAATTCGTATTCAAAATCGGCCACAGCACGCATGCCTCTTAAAATGGCCACGGCCTTCTGACTGCGGGCATAATCCACAAGCAGGCCTTCAAACGGCTCCACCTGTATCCTGGCGTCTCCGTTAAAGGCCCTGCGGGTCATCCTGACTCTTTCTTCCAGATTAAAAAGGGGCGTTTTGGAAGTATGGAGGGCAACACCGACGATAATTTTATCAAATATATCCAGCCCCCGTTTGACCAGGCTCACATGGCCGTTGGTCAAGGGATCAAATGTGCCGGGATAAACAGCTATTCCTGTTTTTTTTTCCATATGAGTATCCTTGTCTGTCCGAAATGTTTATCTTTGATTAAATTCAACCCTGCAAGAAACCGGGATTCTAGAGGGAGATTTTTTTCTATCTCAGCGCTTATCAATGCGTCTTCACTCAGCAGACCGGTCTTTAAAAGGCCGTCCAGAGCCGGCCTGGCCAGATCCATTCCATAGGGAGGATCAACAAATACCAGGTCAAAAGAACCTCTGACTTGCTTGTTCAAAAAAGTTATGGCGTCGGTGTTGATAACCCTGGCTCTCTGGCCGCCAATGCCCAGCATGAAAATATTCTGCCTGATAATCGCACATGCCCTGGAGCTTTTTTCAATAAAAAGGGCCGACTTTGCCCCTCTGCTCAGGGCTTCAAACCCTAAAGCACCGCTGCCGGCGAACAGGTCCAGAACGTTTATCCCCGACCAGTCAACCCCCCGTGCTTCCAGCATGGAAAAAAGGGATTCCCTGACTTTTCCGGTGGCGGGCCGGTATCCAGGACCAGACCCGGTTCTGAGAGTCCTGCCCTTGTACTCGCCGGCGATTATTCTCATAACTTAACCTCCCCATGGATAAATCCCAGGGGTTTACGTCCAGATATCTGGAAACCGTCAGCCAGTGAAGGTTAAGAGCCCTTAGAGCATGCCCGCTCAGCCTTCTTGTGATGCACGGAGTCCGTTTCTGTCCAGATAAGAAATTCCGGCCTCCATTCGTTCAGGCAGGAGTTCTATGCCATCTATCCATTTCCAGAGATATGCAAAGCACATATCACTCCCTCCGGACACTGTATCAATAATTATGCTTTGACAAATCCCGGTAAAATCGACATCTGTCTGCTGCATGCCCGGCAAGGGCATATCAAGTTTCTTCAGCCGAACGTGAAGCCTGTTCAACAGGTCATTAAAACACTGATTGTCGCAGTCTCCGGATATAATACAGATTTTCTCCCCGTTAAATTCAGCCACATGATCGTGTCTGCGAAGTTCCTGCTTTAAAAATTTCAGCACTGTTTTTTTGGCCAGCATGAGCGTTTCCCTGCCCTGACTGATTTCCATCAAGTCACGATTAGCCAGATCAAGAACAGCTACGGAAAGCCATGCCTTTTTTCTTCCCAGACGATTAATCTCTTCCCGAAGGACTTTTTGGAGTCCCTCCTGATTCAATGCCCCTGTCTCAGGATCAAGATAGATAATTTCTCTTAACTGCCGCATTTCGCGTACCGTGCTAAGTCCGGCTGTAACCCGCCATTCAAGCTCGCAGGCCAGGCAGGGACGGATCAGAAAATCATGGGCGTCTGCCTGACTTTCACATATGGATACTCTTTGCCATTTCTGGCCCATAAGAATCATGTAAGGCAAATCCCTGCCTGCCTCCATCTGTCTCTTGCGGTAAATTCGGCAGAACTCCAGCCCGTCTATACCGGAGTCTTCAGCTGTAACCAGAACAATTGAAAAGGATTCATCCTCCAGCATTGTCAAAGCCTTGAAATGAGAATGAACCAAAGTCAGTTCAACTTCAGTATCCCCGAGAATTTCCAGGATTTCGTCAGCCAGGTCCTGATTGGGCTCAATAATTAAAATTCTTTCCTTTAGCATCTTTTTTTCCATTAAAGCTCAGATGTTGGTAATCAGGCAATGTTCAGCTGCTTTCTGCTGAGGACCGGAAGTTCAACGACAAAGATCACTCCCCTGGGATGGTTGCTTTTTACCCGGACATATCCACCATGATCGGAAACAATGGATTTGACTATGGCGAGTCCCAGGCCTGTCCCTTCCTTTTTGCTGGAATAATACGGTTCAAACATTCTGGCCCTTTCTTCAGATTTAAGACCCGGGCCATTGTCGGCTACATGAACAAAAATCCTTTTCAGCTGCTGATCATAGTCAACGCTGATTTTGGCAAATCCGTCATTTACATCGCACAGTGCTTCCGCAGCATTGAGAAACAGGTTCATAAACACCCTTTTGAGGGCGTCGCGGTCAAAATTGAATTCGGGCAGGGCAGAGATATACTTAAGATCCCAGGTGATATTCCTGTGGCTTTGTCTGAATATGGATATCACCTCTTCCAACAATGTATCCAGCCGGTCAAGCCTGAGTTTGACATCCGGAAGCTTGGCAAAGGCTGAAAACTCCCTGACCATCTGCTGAAGGTTCTCCACCTGTCTGATAATGAGCCGGGTACTCTGGATAAATGATGGATCCTTTATCTCGTGGCTGAATTTTTTTTCCAGGCGCTGGGCTGAAAGCTTAATGGGCGTAAGAGGATTTTTTATCTCATGGGCTATGCGTTTGGCCACTTCACGCCAGGCAGCCAGACGCTGCATTTTGTCAAGTTCGGTAATGTCTTCGAACACGGCCACGATTCCATAGTCGTCACCGTTATCGGCCTTCAGGATAACCGCGTTGACCAGAATCTTGACCATCCGGCCCCGCACATCTATCTCCAGCTGTCTCTGCCACTGTGATTCCGGGAGATCGCTCAGCTGAACAAGCACATCCCTGATCAGGGCTCCGTATTCACCCGCAACCAGATCCAAGGGGTATCTTCCCAGAACTTTTTTGCTGTCAAGACCCAGGATGAATTCAGCCGCTTTGTTAACAGTAGTTATCTTTCCATCCTGATCTACGGAAATTACCCCGGCAGTAATATTGTCCAATACGACTTCCATATACCGGCCCCTGGCTTCCAGTTCAATATTCTGGTCCTCAAGGCGCAGGTTCACCGCGGTAAATTTTTTCTGGGAATTTTTCAGATCCATGGCCATTTTGTTGAAAGAGCGCACCAGCAACCCAAGCTCATCATCGGAGTGGTCTTCCAGACGCACATCCAGATCCCCCCTGGCAATTCTCTGAGTCCCTTCGGCCAGGGCCATGACCGGTTCGGATATTTCTCTGGAAAGCTTGAACCCGTACCAGATTGAGCCGAAAATAATCATAAGGGTGATAACGGCAAGTATGGTGTAAAGGGCAGCCTTTAAGGGATATTTAATGGTTTCCAGTTTTCTGTACTCATCCAGTCCCTGCACAATTCCTTCAAGCCTGGCCAGAAGTCCAGGTTCAACCTTTTGTCCAACCACCAGAAATCCGGTTCTGGCGTTGTCAACCGGAAGTATCCCGATCACAAGGTCCCCTGTTTCGCTGGACCACAACCCTGTCCAGTAAACGGGTTTTTCCAACAGGTCAGGCCAGGGTATGCTTTCCTTTATCAGAGGCCAGCGCTCGTCCCATTCGGAACTGGCAAACCAGTTTTGTTCACTGAGGTTTGGGTTGATCACTCCCATCAGGGTCAGGTCCTGTTCGCTGCTTCTTTTTGCTTCAAGAAAGAGATCCATGCCCTGACCGCCCCACAGAAACTCATTTTGACGAATTTGATCAAGGGTAGATACAGCCCGGACTTCCAGGCCTTTTTTCACGGAACTGTAAAAAAGCTGACCCACCTCAAGGGCCTGGGTCATGGAACTGGCCACTTGTTCCTGGAACCAGTAGTCTACGGATGTCTGTACAAAACGCACGGCAATAAAGAACATCAGCATAACAGGAATCAATGACATGGAAACAAAGGCAAGGACCAGACGGGTCCTGAGCTTTGAACCCAGTACTTTCCTCCTGCGCTCAATTATCAGTTTGAATATGTTTCTTACCACAAGAAAAAGAATAAGCAGAAGCAGAATAAAATTCAGGTTAAAAAAAGCCAGAAACAGGTAGGAATCCACTCCAAAGTATTTGAGTTCAACCCAGGTAAGCATCCCTATAAGGCTGATGGCTCCAAGAATAAGAAAAAAATCCCTTCGTTTTTTTCTTTTTTCTCTTTGCCGCGGGTCGGAAAATGGTGTGGCTTTCTGATTCGTCATTTTATCACGTGGGAAGAGCTTCAAGTTTTACCCTGTGCCCGGTAGGGGTAAGCTTTTTAGTCTTGCATCAGATTATCTGAATTATCCAGGACTAAAGGGAAAATTCCATTTCATAACGAATTGATCTGGCCAGATCCCAGGACCAGAAAAAGAGAGTCCTCTTTATCCATTTGGGAACTCCCCTGGATATAAGCTTAACCTGAATCCTGACGGTATATTTCTGGCCGCTTTCCAGCATATCCATGGGCACGAGCTCAATCTTCATGTCCCCGAACTGTTCTAGAAAATCGCTTTTCTCAAAACTGTCCAGGCTCCGTTTTTGATCCGGATAAATTATATTGTATTTTCCTGATAAAAGATCTTTTTCAAGACCAATCTCAATCTCCCTGTCTTCAACAGACATGTTCCAGAAAATAATTCTATTTTTAAAGATACTTACATCGCAGAGCAGGGCGACCTTGGAGCCATTGTCCAGAGCGGTCTTAATCTTTTCAAAGTCGTCGACTTCTACGGAAAACCGGGTTTGGAGGTTGTCTTCGTAAGTTTCAAGAAGAAAACTTGAAAGATCGAGTTTCTGAGAATTGGCCTCCCTGTCAGGAATCAGCAGAAAAACAATCACGACTGTAAGTAATATTGGGAATAATTTTTTCATTATTAAAAGGGGTTCTGACTCAAGTTTGAAAATTAAGTTAGCAGATCAGTCATTGTATAAAGCTTTCCGGATTTTTTTCCCATTATCCACTTTGCCGCCCTGATGGCTCCCTGGGCAAAGGTTTCCCTGGAATGAGCCCTGTGGGTCACCTCTATCCGTTCTCCGGGTCCAAGAAAGTAAACAGTATGATCGCCCGTTACATCTCCACCCCGCAAGGTCTGGACCCCGATTTCCCGGGCTCCCCTCTCACCGATCATCCCTTTCCTGGAGAATACTCCGTAATCTTCCAGGTTCAGTCCTTTGGCGGCAGCCAAAACCTGGGCCAGCTTAAGAGCTGTGCCAGAAGGGGCGTCTTTCTTGAATTTATGATGTATGTCCATCAGTTCAAGGTCATACTTATCACCCAGGAGCTTGAGCAGATCAGGCAAAATTTTAAGTAACGCATTAATACCCACACTCATGTTGGGGGCCCAGAAAAGGGGGGTTTCAACTGCCAGCTTTTCCAGCTGCTCAAGCTGCCCGCTGCTGAAACCTGTGGTTCCCATGACCGCGGAGGCCTTATTTGCCGCGCATGCAGCGGCCACATCCAGGCTTGCTTCAGGAGATGTAAAATCTATGACCACGCACCTGCCTGTCCTGGAAAGTATTTCTGAGAGATCACCTGCTGAAGGACAATTGTATTTTTCCAGGCCGTGGAGACGGTCAGCCTTTTCAACCACCCCGGCAAGCTCCAGTGCGGGATCTTCCTGTACCAGGCAGGCAATGGTGCCGCCCATCCGGCCCTTAACGCCGGTGACGACTATCTTGTTATCCATAAAAAACTCCTTTTTCAAATTACTTGCCATGATTCCGGCTGACAAAGGGAAAGACCTTCCCATTTATAAATTTACCGGAAGTTCTTGTTCTGATTCTGAGAGCGGCATGGCGTGGGCAAGACAAGGGTGGCCCGAACCAGGCCGTAGGACTCAGGACCCGGATAAAAAGGTTTTTGCCCTTGTCCGGGGCGACTTCCAGAGCACAAAAGGGTGCAGCCGGCCAGAAAATACAAAATGTTCAATTTTATGTTTATTAGTCCTTATTATCAATCAACTTCAAAAACTCATCCGGGTCAATAACCTGAAGACCAATGTTTCTCGCCCTGGCCAGCTTGGAGCCGGGTTTTTCACCGGCAACCACGTAATCAACATTTTTTGAGACGGAGTTCACTGCCTTTCCGCCCAATTGCTCCACCAGTTCCTGCGCCTTTTCCCGGGATAACCCGGGGAAACTCCCGGTAAAGATGAATTTCTTGTCTTTGAGAGGCATTTCTTGTGAGGATACCTTACTGCTGACCGGCCAGAGACCCAGTTGTCTGAATTCCTCCAGCAGGTTCCTGTTGTCAGGATTATTGAAAAAGCTGATTATTGATGAAGCCACTTCAGGACCTATGTCCGCTATGGCTTGCAGGGATTCTTCATCCTCCCCGGCCAGTTCGTCAAGATCCCGGTAACGCTCTGCAAGGGCTTTTGCTGTCTGCTGGCCGACGTGCCTGATGCCCAGTCCGAAAATAAGTCTGGGCAGGGTTACGTCCTGTTTGGATTTTTGTATTGAATCAAGCAGATTGGAGGCTGATTTTTCACCCATTCGCTCAAGCTTGAGCAGATCGTCTTTTTGAAGCCGAAAGATGTCAGTCAGTTTTTTAATCAGACCATGCGAAACAAATATTCTTATCCATTTTTTGCCCAGGCCTTCGATATCCAAAGCCTGACGGCTTGCAAAATGAATAAGGCCCTGTTCCAGCCTCGCCGGACAGGAAAGATTAACACATCGCCAGGCCACTTCATTTTTAATTTTTATAGCCTGGGTATGGCAGGAAGGACAGGTCCGGGGGAAAACAAAATTTTTTTCCTGTCCGGTCCGCTCTTCCTTTAAAGGCCTGACCACTTCAGGGATCACGTCACCTGCCCTTTGCACAAGGACCAAGTCACCGATTTTCAGATCCTTGGCCCTGACTTCGTTTTCATTGTGCAGGGTTGCCCTTGATACCATGACGCCGCCTACATTAACAGGAGCAAGATGAGCAACCGGAGTAAGCACCCCGGTCCGGCCCACCTGGATGCTTATTTGTTCCAGCCGGGTTTTTTCCTGTATGGCCTTGAACTTAAGGGCTATTGCCCACCTGGGGGACCTGGCCGTAAATCCTAAAGCGTCCTGCCGGGACTTCTCGTTTACCTTGATTACCAGTCCGTCAATATCAAAAGGGCCGGCATGTCTTTCTGAGGCCTGCTCCTGAAAATATTGCTCTATCTCATTTAAGTCCCTGCACAGCTTTCCTCCAGGCACTGTGGCTATCCCCAGTTTCCTGAATCCGGATGCAATCTCGCTCTGGGCAGTCCACCGGTTTTCACCTCGGAAATGAATAACTCCAGCGCCGAAGGCAAAAAAATAAAGAGGTCTGGCGGCGGTTATTTTAGGATCAAGCTGCCGTACGGAACCCGCAGCCGCGTTTCTCGGGTTCGCGAATACCTTTTCCCCTTTTTGCATTTTCAGGGCATTGAGTTTTTCAAAATTATTTTTGGGGATAACCACTTCTCCCCGAACCTCAAGATAGGGGGGGGCATTCTGCGGATCAATAAGGCTCAGGGGGAGGTTTTTTACAGTTTTGATGTTTGCTGTTACGTCCTCGCCGGTGCTTCCGTCACCCCTGGTACAGGCGGCGGAATAGATCCCGGATTGATAGATGACCTCTACAGCCAGTCCGTCCAACTTGGGCTCAACCCAGAAATCAAGTTCATGTTCAGGGATCAGTTTACTTATCCTTTCAATAAACAGCCGGACTTTTTCCATGGTAAAGCAATTATCAAGCCCGTACATGGGAATTGAATGCTTTCTCGGTGAAAATGACGGGGCAGGGTCTCCACCTATTTTTTTTGTGGGTGATGCCGGATGATCAAATTGAGGATATTTTTCCTCAAGGGACACCAACTCATTGAATATCCGGTCATACTCCGCGTCAGTGATTTCGGGATCATCAAGCACGTAATACCGGTGGTTATGATACTCCACCATGCGCCTTAACTCTTCAATCCTGTCCCTGACTGCCTGGATGTCTTTATTCATTCAAGAATACCTGCACAAAAACCACGGATTGCACTAAATTCTAACCTGACCCTCGCCGAATACGACAAACTTGGCACTGGTAAGTTCTTTCACCCCCATGGGACCGTAGGCGTGGAGTTTGGAGGTGGAAATGCCTATTTCCGCGCCCAGCCCGAATTCTCCGCCGTCATTGAAACGTGTGGATGAATTTATCAATACCGCCGAGGCGTCCACCTCCCGGATAAATCTCATGGCCCTGGAATAATCTCTGGTCAGGATTGCTTCAGAGTGATTGGATCCGAAGCTGTCGATATGATCCTGTGCCATAGACTGTGAATCAACCACCTTCACAGCCAGAGTAAGGGATAAATATTCAAAACCCCAATCCCCGTCGGTAGCCGCACTGGCAGTTTCCCCAAGCAGGGACAGGGATTTATTACAGGCCCTGAAATCAACTCCTGCAAGCCCCAGTTTATGGGCAACCATGGGCAGAAAAGTTTCCGCGATATCCTTGTGAACCAGCAGGCATTCAAGGGCGTTGCAGACCCCCGGCCTCTGAACCTTGGCATTGTAAACGATTTCCTGGGCCTGGTTAAGATCCGCGTCTTTATGAACGTATATATGACAGACACCTTTATAATGCTTTAAAACCGGCATTGTGGCGTCCCTGACCACCGCGCGGATCAAGCCTTCTCCCCCCCTGGGGATGATCACGTCAATATAATTATCCAGTTTCAGCATTATGCTGACAGCTTCCCTGTCCCTTGTGGGCAGGGTGGAAACTCCATTTTCAGGCAGACCGGATGCTTCGAGGGCTCTGGATATAAGACCTGCCAGGCATTTATTGGAATTGAAAGCTTCCGAACCTCCGCGAAGGATGACCGCGTTGCCCGCCTTCAGGCAAAGAATGGCCGAGTCTATGGTCACGTTTGGCCTTGACTCGTAAATTATTGCCACCACTCCTAAAGGCACGCGCATCCGACCAACCATTATTCCTGAGGGCCTTTTTTTCATCTCTTCAATGGCCCCCACGGGATCCGGCATAGCTGCCACATCTTCACACGCCCGGGCCATGGATTCTATTGTTCCGGAGGTGATTTTCAACCTCTCGATTCTGGCTTCATCCATGTTATTCTCAACAGCCGCGTCAAGATCCACCCTGTTGGCTTCCAGGATCTCCTTTTCGCCTGATCTAAGCAGCGTAGCCAGGAGGGTAAGGGCTTTTTGCTTTTGGGCGGAATCAGATCTGGCCAGTATTCTGGAGGCTTGCTTTGCCTCAGCAGCAGTCTGAATTATGCTTTCTTCAAGATTCATTATTGATTATCCTCCGTTGTTCCGGCACACAGGCTCGGAGCAATTTAGTTTTCATCCGGCAAAAAAAAACGGTCTTTTCCTTGTTCCCCTCAAGTTTTCAGCCTGAATTTAATATTTCTGAATCAGGATCACGCCCAAAATCAGAAAAGTAACTCCCAGCAGGCGCAACACGTTGACCTGTTGCACAGGATAACCGATTAGTCCGAAATGGTCCAGAATCAGGGAGGCAGCCATTTGAGCAGCCACCAGTGTACCCAGAAGGGCCACGGCGCCCAGTTTCGGTGCAAGAATAATAGTCGTGGTTACGAAAAAGGCCCCCATGATTCCCCCTGTCCACAACCAAAGAGGCAGTTTGGACACCACGCCCGGACCCGGCAGGGGAACCCGCAGCAAAAAGCAAAGAGTCGCCAGGGCAATGGTTCCGACACTGAATGAAACAAAGGCAGCCAGGAAGGGAGTTTTAAGGTGGCTTCCCAGAACGGCGTTCACACCGGCCTGGACAGGCATCATTATCCCGGCAGCCAGAGCCAGAAGAATATAATACAGTTTCATGATTTGTGTCCTGAAAATTAAATCTTAACTTTATTAAGCATCTTTCTTAAAACGATAACCTTCAGGTTGCCGCATGCCCCCTGCGTAGAAGCGGGCAACGATGAAAAAAATTCCACAAAAAATGCAGCAGCTAATTAATGGACTTTTTTATACAGCTTGAATAAACTCAAGTAAACCTTTCATAATCAGTCATTAGGAATGGCTTGAAAACACCATGAAAACATTCATCTTTGACCTGGACAACACCCTTTACTCCAAAGCTTTAAACGTATTCGGCCTTATAGATCAACGGATTAACAGGTACATGCATGAAAAGCTTGGCATCCCTGAACACGAGGTCGACTCTCTGCGCAGGCATTACTGGAAAATCCACGGAGTGACCTTGAACGGGCTGATGATCCATTATGATGTCGACCCTGAAGATTTTCTCGAGTTTGTCCATGATGTGGAACTGAAACGCATCTTAAAACCGAATAAAAAACTGAGAAAGGCCCTGAAAAACATAAACTCAAACAAGGTCATTCTCACCAACGGCTCAATCCGGCACGCTGAAAATGTCTTGTCCGCCTTGGAGATCGATGACGTGTTTCAAGATATTTTTGATGTAAGGGTGGCCTCCTTCAAACCTAAACCTTTTCCCGAACCCTATCTCAAGGTTCTGGAGATACTGAAGGTTCCCGGCCGGGATTGTGTAATGATCGATGATATCCCGGAAAACCTCAAGACAGCCAAAGACCTGGGCATGAAAACAATACTTATAGGCCTGTCCAACGGGCATGCGTTTATTGATCTTTGCCTGGAAAAAGCCTGCGCCCTGGGTGAAATAGCCTATTCGGACATCTGAGAATCAGTAGTCGATGAAATGTCGCGGCGAGTGAACCGCTAAAATCAGTAAATCGATACAGCCGGGAAGACAGGAATTCCATTCCGCCCATACCAGTGGAAGCCGGAATCCGGTTCTTCACTTAAAAAAATGGTGAACTTGTTCCTGCATATAATCACTATCAGAAGAAGAGCTGAGAAGCAGCGAAAAATCTCCGTTGTTTCAACATAATTCTGAATCAGGCAAAATCAAACACAAACAGGGAACCGCACATGAAAGATTTTTGCATTCAGGATAATTATCCTGAACAGTACTGCCATTGCTACGGATGCGGACGAAAAAACCGGCATGGTCTGCAAATAAAGAGTTACTGGAACGGGCAAAAAGCCACAGCAAGGTTCCTCCCAGGCCCGCACCATATTGCCCTGCCCGGATATGTTTACGGAGGGCTTCTTGCATCCCTTGTTGATTGCCATGGCATTGCCACAGCATCCGCGGCCATGGATGAAATTGAAAGAGACCCGGGAAAGGCAGGTCCGCAGTTGAAACGCTATGTCACCGCGTCCCTTCATGTTGATTATTTAAGACCCACCCCGATGGGGGATGAGCTTTATCTGACCGGGACAGCCCAGGCCGGGGACAGGGGCAAGGTCATGGTGGAGGTGACAATTTCAGCCGGGGGCAAAGTGAGGGTCAGGGGCCGGGTGCTCGCGGCACCTATGCCGAAATCCATGGCCGGATAACGAAGGCTTGCCGGGTTTGCCTTTTGCGGAAAGTGATCAGGATCAATTTTAAAAAACTTTACACATTGGCTTTTCAAGCCTGAAAAAAAGTTGCCAAAGCTTCACATTATGGTTAGTGTTACCCAGTTCACGGAATAAATCCTGATCATAAAATCTTTTATCCGGAGGAAATATTTTAAATGGCTTATTTTTTACGCCATCCCGACAATTATCCCCTTGAAGAACAAGTCAAATCTTTGGGAGACGAAGAACTTCTTGATTTTTGGGAAGAAAGTCAGTTTCTGGAGATTTACATAGAAGACGAACAAGTAGTCAGCAATAAAGTCGTAAAGTATGAAGAGGTAATCCTTAAAGAACTGCACATAAGAAATTATGCAAAAAGTTTCGGACAGCAGCTTGCAGCAGGCAGATAAGGTTTTTCAGCCGTCAACAAGCTCTGGTTCCAAACCGAACATTGCGAAACATCCAAAAATCTTTCTGATAAGCCGCCCAGGGACTTGGCAGAGGAAAATCTAAAGCCTGCAGGTTCCTGGCAGGGCTTGTCAAGGATTAATCTAAATATTTCTTTCGTCCACCACCCGTTTTGATTTGCCCATGGACCTGGGCAGCTTACCCGGATCTATTATTTCCAACTCGGTTCTGACCATGATTTTTTTTCGTATCCTCTCTGATATGAGCCCGGCTATTACCTGATCATTGTCCACGGATCCGGATGCTTTTCTCTCCACGCTGATTTTCAGAAAATCCAGGCCCTTTTCCCGTCTGAGCAGGATCTGGTATTCAGAACTGACCTCGGCAAATTCTTCCAGAACTCCTGCCACCTGTCCAGGATAGATGTTTACCCCCCTGAAAATTATCATGTCGTCCGAGCGTCCGAGGATCATGTCATGCCTTGGAAGACCGAGTCCGCAGGGGCAAGGATCCGTCAGCACCCGGCTTAGATCCCTGGTTCTGTACCTTATAAGGGGAACACCCTCCTTACAGAGTGTGGTAATGACCATTTCACCTGTTTCTCCGGGGGCTACGGGCTTAAGGGTCTCGGGGTCAACTATTTCCAGTATAAAAACATCGGCCCAGTAATGCATTCCAACATGTTCCCGGCACTCCAGGCCTGTTCCCGGACCGTAATTCTCTGTCATTCCGGGAATATCAAAGCTTTCTTCAAGATTTAAAGCCTCTTCAATCTTTTTTCGCATTTTCGGTGTGTGGGGTTCAGAACCGAAAATCAGTTTTTTCAGTTTGACCTTGTCTTTAAGGCCCGTTTTCTCGACCTGTTCGGACAGAAGAAGGGCCATGGATGCTGTAGAACAAAGGCATGTGGGCTGAAGATCAGTTAAAAACCGGAGTTGGAAATCCAGGTTGCCCGGACCAAGGGGCACGGCCATTGCCCCGAAGTGTTCGCAGCCAAGCTGAAAACCGGCTCCCGCAGTCCACAACCCGTATCCCACTGCTATCTGAACCCGGTCTTTTTTTGTCAGTCCGGCCAGTTCAAAGCATCTGGCCATCATGTTTTTCCAGGTGTCAATATCTTTTTTTGTGTAAGCCAGGATCTTTCTTTTTCCTGTTGTACCTGACGAGGCATGAACCCGGACGATTTCTTCATGATCAACGCTTAAAAGAGGAAAAGGGTAACCCAGCCGCAGATCTTCCACTGTGGTGAAGGGCAGTTGTTCCAGGTGGGAGAGTTCTTTGATGTCTCCGGGTTCAACTCCGGCCCGGTCAAGTTTCTCCCGGTAAGCAGGAGAGCCTGTATATGCGTGCTTGACGGTCCACTTAAGCCCGTCAAGCTGGATTGATTCCAGCTGGTCGGAAGAAATATCAGGAAGAAAACGAAATTTATTGCCCATGTCTGCCCCTTAGTGGAATGTAATGAAAGTTGTCGGACCTAATACTCTATCCCTTTGCGGGAGCTGATGTTTTTTTGAAAATGATGCTTTATCTCCTGTATTTCCGAAATCATGTCAGCCTTTTCCATAAGCCACTCCGGGGTGTTTCTGCCAGTGAGAACCAGGCTGGTTCCCGTTTTAGAGGCTTTGTCAATTAGGTCCTGGAGCTCATCCCTGGTTATCAGCTCCATCTTAAGGGCGTAGACAGCCTCGTCTAAAACCAGGAGGTGATAGCCGGCGCTGATTTTTTCATGGGCCCATTCCAGAAGCCTGAGTGCCCCGTCACGATGTTTCTGCAGGTCATTTTTGTTTCGATAAAAACCAATACCTGAGGCCATGAAATCATTTTTCAAAATGGATTTCAGGAGTTTTTGCTCGCCAGCCTGATTGTCACGTTTGAGAAATTGTCCAAAAGCCACCTTCAAACCCCAGCCTATCGCCCTGACGGCCTGTCCGACGGCAGCAGAAGTTTTTCCCTTGCCGTGGCCGGTGTAGACCATGATCAGGTTGTGGTTCTGAGTCGGTTCTCCCAATTTTTGATCTCCTCGATGATTTTTTCTTCTCCCGGGACTTTCCTGTTTTGCATGAGCACCCGGCCGTTGCAGATGGTGGTGTCTATTGCTTCGCTGGAAGCTGAATAAACAAGGTTTGAAACAAGATCGTGCCTGGGCAAAAGAGTGTGGTGATTGAGGTTGATCAGGATACAGTCGGCAAGCATTCCCACGGCAATCTTTCCCATATCCAGTCCGAAAATTCCGGCCCCGTTGACGGTAGCGCATTCCAGAGCCTGACCGGCTGTAAATATTGTAGGGTCCAGATAGGCGCTTTCCAGGTAATCCTTAAGGTCTTCCTCCAGAATATTTGCCGGAACAGCCGCACTGTCAAAACTGGATGATTTGGCCAGAAGGGCTGCAATCTTCATTTCCTCGAGCATGTCCAGATTATTGTTGGAGGAGCATCCGTCAGTTCCCAGGCCGATGCACACACCTCGATTGCTGAGCTCTTTAAAAGCAAAGATGCCCGAACCCAGTTTCATGTTGGATACCGGGTTATGGACTACCTTCACCTCTCTTTCGGCCAGAATATCCATTTCCTTTGCAGTGACCCAGACGACGTGAGCGGCAGCAACATTGGGTCCGAGAAAACCCAGGCTTTCCAGGTATTCCACAGGCCTCATCCCGTGGGTCTTCACGCAGTCTTCCACCTCTTTCCGTGTTTCAGCAAGGTGAATATTAATGAGCAGATTGTTTTCGGCGGCAAATTCGCTGATCCAGATCAGTGAATCCCGGGATACAGTGTAAATGGCGTGGGGCCCCAGGGTATACAATATCCGGTCAAGATCCTCTTTCTCCCTGAAAAACTTCCTGGTCCTGGCCCGGAAATCTTTGGCTTTCCGGGGGTCATTGAAGTCAATGAATACGGAAGACAGAGCTGCCCGGATGCCCATCTCGGAAACCGCCCTGAGGGTGGCCGGCATATGCCAGTACATGTCGCAGAAAAAGGTGGTCCCGGTTTTGATCATCTCCAGGCAGGCCAGCTTAGCCCCGATATAGATGTCATCATAGGTCAATTTCGATTCAAAGGGCCAGATATGGTCGTTAAGCCAGGTATAAAGCTCAAGGTCGTCTGCAAAACCGCGCAGCAAAGTCATGGCGGCGTGGGTGTGGGCATTAATAAACGAAGGAAAAACAGCCATGTCCGTGGCTTCAATCACCTCCCGGGCTGAAGCGTCAAGGTCCGGGCCGATGGCTTCGAAGCGGTTACCCTCAATAAATACATCCTGAACCTGGTCGTTCAGAAGCACATTCTTTATTAGGACAGACATGTAAGAGTTCCCTTGGCAGTCGTTGAAAAAAATCCTTACCCAGCTAGACGTTCAATATAACCAATTGGCCGGGAGGGCCATGCGTTCTCCCGGCAGGGAATGTTTTTCAAAGGTCTGTCAACAGGTGGAGCAGCTTCCGCCGGAACAGCCTGAGCACGGACTGGAACCCCTGGTCGTAACCGCACTGGATGAGGAACTGCCTGCCACTATAGGTCCTCCCGTCCTGAACTTGCAGGCTGAGATGAGTTTTTCCACCTTGTCCGAGCCGCAATCAGGACAGGCGACCTTCTCATCATCCTTAAAAATCAGTTCTTCAAATTCTTTTGAGCATTTTCGGCAACAGTATTCATGTAAAGGCATTATATCCTCCTAAAATTTTGTTTGAATTTCATCCACAGCTTCGAAAAGATAATAATCAACCAGCCTGCACAAAAGGTGACCAGCGGTTATTTGTATCTCCTGAATAATTGGGGTGGACTTATGGTTAACGATCAACAGTTGGTCGCAATGGTTTTTCATTTCCCCGCCGTTTTTGCCGGAGAATCCAACAGTGATCATATTCATTTCCCTGGCCTGAATCAGTGCCTGGGTCAGGTTGGAGCTGTTGCCGGAGGTGGAAATGCAGAACAGAACATCTCCGGCACGTCCGAGTGCCTTGATTTGTTTGGAAAAAACCTGATCGAATGCATAATCGTTGCTGATGGATGTAAGCACGGAAGTATCGGTGGTCAAGGCAATGGCCGGCAGGGGAGGGCGTTCCATCATAAACCTGTTCACGAATTCAGCTGCCAGATGCTGGGCGTCAGCTGCGCTGCCCCCGTTCCCGCAAAAAAACAGCTTCCCCCCCGCAATAAGGCTTTGGGAGGCTGTTTTGGCAATTTGAACCAGGGTCTCCCCCTTTTTGCTGAAAAAATTTTCCCTGGCTTCAGCTCCTTCCCTGGAGTGTTCCAGTATGATTTCCAATCCTTTGTCCGGCATAGGTGACTCCGTTAATGTTTATGAACTAAATCAGGCGTAGCGTTTGTCTTATATGTTCTGGATTAGTTGAGGTCAATTATTGAAAGGAGGAAATCCAAAAGCAAATTTTCATCACACCTGACAAGCAGGAAATTTTAAAAAAAGCCCCTGGCAAATCCCTTTTCTTTTGCCTTGTTTTGGCATAATTATAGTTTTTTGACGTGATTATTTGCATGTACCTGCATAGTTTTTTTTCCACAGGCTGAAAAACAAAATGACTCAACTTAAAAAGCGCTGCATACCGGTCGAGGGCAGCTGCGTGGTCCTCATCGGCATGCCAGGCTCTGGAAAATCCACCCTGGGAAAACTTATCAGCAGGAGGAACGGATGGGCATGGGTGGATACCGATTATCTGCTCGAGTCCTGGTGGGGCATGCCCTTGCAGGCAATCAGGGATCACCTTGGACTGGAAGGTTTTTTAAAGGCCGAAGAGGAGATTGTCTTTTCCATGAGATTTTACAGAACTGTCATCTCGAGCGGGGGCAGTGTGGTCTACAGTCCGCAGGCCATGGAACACCTGGCGCATCAGGGCAAATTTGTATATCTCAGGGCAGACCTTGAAACTATAAAAAAGCGGTTAATGGACACTTCCACCAGGGGTTTGGCCAAGAAGGCGGACCAGAGCATCGAAGATATCTTTGAGCAGAGAAAGCCCCTGTATGAAAAGTATGCCGCCCTTATTGTGGAAACAGACACTGATGAACCAGAGAAACACGCGGATATAATTATTTCATGGCTGGAAAAATAAAAAAAGTGATGCCCAGGGTGGCTTTTCAAAGGCTTTCCAACCTTTACCACAGGATGGCTGTTTCCTACTCCCGGATTGCGGAAGAGATAGGATTCACCTGCATGGATTGTCCGGATAACTGCTGCACCAGTTTTTTTCGCCACCATACAAGGGTTGAATGGGCCTATTTTATCAAAGGCCTGGACCAGTGCCCTGAACCACTTAGAAAAAGAATCATAAACCGGGCCGGGGACTATGTTCGGAAAACCGGTCTGGAGCTGAGCCAGGGCCGGACTCCGGACATAATGTGTCCGGTCAATGAAAACGGCTTGTGCACCCTTTACGATCACCGGCTGATGATCTGCCGTCTGCATGGAGTTCCCACCTTTCATACCAGGCCTGACGGGAGAAGCTTTGAATTTCCGGGATGTTTCAGAGTCCGGGAGAAAACCGGGGGTGTAAAGGATTATGCAAAACTGGACAGGACTGAATTTTACAGGGATCTGGCAGCTCTTGAAAATGCCTTTGTGGGACCAAAGGTCGCCAGGCTTCCCAGGGTAAATCTGACTCTGGCAGAGATGATTGTGGAAGGGCAGCCCAGGCTGTCCGGATAACAGGGGAAAAATCAGCATTCATATTTAAATTTTCGGATCTAAAAACAGGTGCGCATAGGTATGGATCTTTATTCATTCATCAAACCCTTAAGTTTTGAACGCTCGAGGAGAGTATGAAAAGAAGTATTGTTATTCTTGGGGTGCTGCTGGCGCTTATGGCAGGATGTTCCCACTTAAGCGTAAAACATCTGGAAAAAAATCCCTTTCACCTGGATCAGACAGAGCAGCTGACAATGCGTTTCTGGGATTTTGAATATGGGAGCAGGGTGGAAAATGGCGATTATGTCGTCGCCGGGGTCGCATTTCCCAAAACCGAGGTTCTTCCCGACTGGGCTGAGTGGCTGCATGGTTTTTGGCTTTCTGTTTACTTAAGCGATGAAAAGGGAAAAGTACTGGCCAGTGATCTGATGGTTTTTCCAACCCAGAGAGTAAGTCCTGAGGGTGTAAGATTTGAGTTCAACCTGTCGCCGGATAGAATGCCTGCCGGCAAGGATACTTATCTGACATTCGGTTATCGGATGAGTTTGACCCAAAGCAGGGATCGGGTTCCTTTGCATGAAAAATCACCTGCCGGAGAAAGAAGCGTTTTCTTTGCCAGTGAAGGGGCTCTGGCCAGATAGCCGTATTCGTTAAAGCTGCGGATCAGTAGTCTGAGAGGATCTCTCTTCCGTTTATTCCGGCGAAATCGGAATCCAGCTCTTTCCATGTCCGTCAGGATCACTACATGGCCGATATTAAATCACTACATGTTTGATATTAACCACTCCCTACTATCCAGGTAAAACGCGCATCAGGTAACTCTTTTCAGGGGCGAGATATTCATCGGCCAGTTCCCGCAAGTCCTCCGCAGTGACTCTGCCGGCCCTATCCGTCATTTCAAGGTTGAATTCCAGGTCGAGGTCCTGGACCAGCAGCGAGGCTGCTTCACCGGCCCGGCTGGATATGGTCTGGCGCCCCCGGTGATACTCTCCAAAAATCAGGTTGGCTGCCCGGTTCACCTCATCTTCCTGCACTGTCCCGGATCTCAGCTGATCGATTATTTTTTCAAAACCGCTTACGGCATCATCCAGATTGTCTTTAGAAGTCCCGATATATAAGGCCAGGAAACCTGTTTCCGGGGTCTGCCACAAGAGGGAGGTTACTGAATAGGCGAGGCCCTGCCGGTCTCTGAGCTCCCTGAAAAGAATCCCGCCCTGACCGGCCAGAACCTTGTTCAGGACACTTAGCGCCGGTGTGTGTTCGTGTTCTTTGCCTGGAATGGGAAAGACCATAAGGACATGGGCCTGGGTTCTGTCTTTTAGCATCAGGTCTTTTGTTTTCTGCTCTGACCAGGCGAACTCAGCTTCGACCTTTTTCTTTACTGTCTCTATTTCACTTAGCTTGTCCACCAGGTTGTCCACTGCCTGCCTGTCTATGCTTCCGCAAACAGAAATCACAAAGGGCAGAGTCCGTTGTTTTTCCCAGAACGAGCCAAGCATTTCAGGTTCGGCTGCCATTATAAAATCTTCCTCTCCCAAATGAAGATAGCTGTTGGAGCCCGAGGAAAACAAAAAAGGGAAAAGGTGTCTGAAAGCGTAGCCAAGGGGGCGGTCCTCCTGTTGCCGGATTTCAGCAACCTGGTCTGAAGCAGCTCTTTGCAGTTCGCCCGGAGTAAATGCGGGGTCCAGAATTACTTCAGCAACGAGCTCCAGTATGTCCGGGCTGTACTTCGCTGGAAAGCGGGCCGACAGACTGAAGCTGTCCCTTGAGGCGGATGCGCTTAAAGACGAAGCCCTGTCCCTTAAAAACTCCTGGATCTCTTCAAAAGATCTCTGGATTGTTTCTCTGGTCAGTGCTGCTGCTGAAAGTTCGGGCAGGCCCTGCCATTCGGGTGGGACCAGTCTGTTTCCGCCGGGCCAGGCAATGCTGATGGAAGTATGGGGCAGATGCCGGTCATGGATAAGGACAAGTTTTCTTCCACGGCCAAGATCCATTACTTCAGTCTTGTCATCCGGGGCAGCTTCCGCCTGGACCGGAACATCGTCTCTGCCGGAAACTGTTTTCAGTCGGCTGGAGAATAATTCCCGGGACAGGGTGACCTGTTCTGGAGCCAGGGCTGTGATTACAAAATTTTCCGGGATCAAAATATGTTCAATGATATCCTGCAGATCGTCCCTGGTAACCCGCTCCAGGTTATACAGGTATTTTTCCTCTGCCCGGGGGTCTCTTTCAAACAGCTGGTTAAATCCCAGTTTCGAAGCGGTGCCTCCCAGGGTTTCCGCGGACCTGAAAAGTCCTTCCTCGATATTTGTTTTCGCCCTGTCTATCTGTTCCCGGGTAAAATCCGCTTCGCTGAGAATGGATAAACGGTCCATAATTTTTTGCCAGAAGGGTTCAATCCTGTCCGGGTCCATTCTGGAGTAAAAATACATGAGCCCGGTCCTTTCCAGAGACAAAACCTGGGCGGATACCTGGTCGACCAGCCCAAGGTCATACTGAAACTCCCTGTAGAGCAGCGAAGTTTTATCTCCGCCCAGAAGATAAGCCAGAACATCAAATGCGGCTATCCTGGGAGAGCTAAGGGGAGGGGTCTGTACGGCCATGGCCATGTAAGCCTTTGTCCATGGGCCGTGCTCCACATTAACCCGTTCGTCCAGAGATTTGTCGCGGATTGAAATTTCCAGAGGCCCGGGCAGGGCCTCTGTTCCTTTGTTAAGAAGGTGGCCAAAGAGCTGCCGGGCCTTGTCCAGGGTTTTACCGGGTTCCAGGTCGCCGCTGATGGACAGAACCATGGAGCGGGGCTGGTACCTCCGGGACAAGTAATTTTTCAGATCCCCGGAATCAAACTCCATGACTGTTTCATTGAATCCCAGAATAGGATGCTCATAAGGAGTATCCTGAAAGATCATGGACTGGATGGACCTGAAAACTCTGCTTCCGGGATTGTCCAGGGATCTTTGGATCTCGGACAGGACAACGTTTTTTTCCTGATCAAGTTCATCAGGGTCAAAGACTGATCCAAAAACCATGTCCTGAAGCATGTCCAGGCCCAGCTCCCATTCCTTGGCCGGCAGGTCAATGGTAAAGACAGTATAGTCAAAGCTGGTGGCCGCGTTGATGTATCCGCCGACTTCTTCGATCTCACCGGCCACCCGGCCGGGTCCGCGCTTTTTCGTGCCCTTGAAGACCATGTGTTCAAGGAAATGGCTGATTCCTTCCTCTCCGGGCTGTTCATAAGCTGAACCGGTCCGGACATAGAGACGCATTGAAACAAGGGGGAAACGCTTGTCCTGTTGGATAACCACCTGAAATCCATTGGGAAGTGTGTGGTATTCCTGTGCTCTGGCCATAGTTGACAGTCCTGTTAGTGTTAAAATGGTTGAGGATAGAAAAATGCAGATAAATATCTTTCTGATCATCTTAACTCCTGAATTGTTTAATCTTAATTTCATGCCTGTAAATATCCGGATCAGTTGAACCTGTTTTAACGTCGGCACAAAAGACTCATATTTTGTCAGGCTTAATAACGCTTTTTGCCTCCCAGGGCAAGATAAGGGGGTTTAGATTCTTGCGGTCAGCTTAAGAATCAAGGTCAGTACGGCAAGGGCGTAGATCCCGGCCAGAAGATCGTCCAGCATGACTGAATAACCCCGGGGTAGCCAGTTCTCTGAGCGTCTTATGGGAAAAGGCTTGGTGATATCAAACAGCCTGAACAGGAAAAATCCCAGAGCCAGGTTAAAAAGCGAGGCCTGGGTTATGAACAGAAATGTTGTCCATTGCCCCAGAACCTCGTCAATGACGGCCTGTCCCGGATCTTTGCGCCCGAACGTTTTTTCGGCTGAAGAGCAGGCAAGGGAGCCAACCAGGAACAATAACCCGAGAATGACTATTTTAACAGACAGGGAAAAGGGAATGAAAAGCCAGGGGGCCAGAATAACGGCCACAAGAGAGCCCCAGGTTCCGGGAGCTCCCGGCATGCGGCCTACAAAGCCCAGGGTTGCCAGACTGGTTAAAGCTTTTTCTTTAATTCTGTTCTGCTTCACAAGGGTTTTTCTCCGGACAGTCTAAGTGCGTTTATCTCCAGCAAAGCTGTCCAGACTTCTGCCAGAGGAAAACCCACCACGTTGGTATAGGAGCCATTGACGGATCTTATAAGAAACCCGCCCAGCCCCTGGATGGCGTATGCTCCCGCCTTGTCGGCAGGTTCTCCGGTCCTGACGTACTCCTCAAGTATGTCGTCACTGGCCGGTACCATCTCTACCAGGGTCTGACAGAAAAAAGACCTGTCCGTTTTTTGAACCGGGGATTTAATATGTACCCCGGTAATAACCCGGTGGGTATTTCCACTGAGCTTCTTCAGCATTTCAAGAGCGTGGGCGTCTGAGCACGGCTTGCCCATGATGGTCCCCTCCAGGACGACAATGGTGTCAGCGGCGATGACCAATGCCGCCGGCTTTTTATCGGCCACTTCAAGGGCTTTATACCGGGCAAGTGAAAGAGCGTAATCTTCAGGCGACTGGCCTGTTACAGGGGCAGGCTCTTTGAACAGGGCAGGAATCACCTGAAAGCTGATTCCCAGACTTGTCAGAAGGGCCTGGCGACGGGGTGATGCCGAGGCCAGAATAATGTCCACGGCTGCTCTGAAAGGACCCTGATAGTCGAGAAAAGAGCTGCCGGACAAAGAGCTTCCTCGTTTCCCTGAAAGCTGCTTAACCATCCCTGTTGCCCACTCCGGCCAGACAAAGCCACAGTCCACCAAAGAAATATTTCCTCTCTCCAGTGACCTTAAGCCCGGGGCGGGAGCCGATCAGGCCCTGCAGCCCCTGGTTCTTCATGAACAACAGGTAGTTCCTGAAATGTTTCTTCCCGGCCAGGCGCTCGGGAACGCAGGAAGCATAGTGCATCACTCTGGTGGCAAAGTTTTCTATCCGGCCATGATCAAGAATAGCCAGGCAGCCTTCCGGTCTGATGATGCGCATCGCCTCGCTGATGATCCTGTCCTGGGTGTCGGGCTCATTCTCATGCAGAACAAGACTGATTACGGCAGCGTCAAAGAAGCCGTCCCTGAAGCTGGTACTCTTTATGTCTTCCTGATGATAGGTGATTTCATCCGGAGTCCTGGCCCTGGCCTTGCGGAGCATGGCAGGGGACCTGTCCACTCCGAAAGTCCGTATTCCGTGTTTATGAAGGAATAAGCATTGTCTGCCTGTGCCGCAGCCCAGGTCGACAGCATGGGCAGTCTTTCTTGCCAGCAAAAGCCTGCAGATATCCCTTCGGACGAAGTCCAGCAAAGGGTTTAGTGCCAGATCATAAATTTGGGCTATGCCCCGGTAGTCATCTGAACTGTTCATGTCAAACCCGGACAATACACGGACAAATCCTTGATAAAGCTCTGCCGGTCTGTAAAATGGATTGTTTTTAATCCTCTTGCTCCGGCCCTCTTAATGTGGGGGAGATGATCGTCAATAAAGACGATGTCTCCCGGGGCGCAATTCAACCAGTGAGTCAGCTCTTCAAAAACAGCATGATCGTTTTTGCTCAGATTTATGTGGAAGCTGTTATACACCCGGTCAAAGTACTGAAAGAACTTGTCCCGAACATCCAGTTCATCCAGCCAGTTGACCTGATCGCTGAGAATGGACGTGCCCACTCCCCGGGATCTAAGATCCGAGACAAGCTTCAACATCCAGGGGCGAAGCACAAACCTGGAAAGAATTTCATTTCTGAGCTCCTGGTCGGTTCCGGTGATTCCTGTTTCATGACGCAGTGTCTGCCAGAAGTTTTCCTCCAGAGCCCTGCCTGTCAGGTAGCCGGTGGATAAAATTGTTTTTTTAGTGGTCTCAAGAAGATAATCACCGTCAATGCCTTCCTGCTTTGCTATGGCGTGAAGCCCGTTCACAAAACCTTCTTCAGCCAGGACCCCGCCAAAGTCGAACACTGCCCATTTAATGCTGCAATTACTCATTTTTGTCACCGCTTACAATTAACCTTAAGAAGAACAGGTAAAAACTCAATTTTTAATTATCCTTTCGCAAAGAATAAAAAATTCTTTACTTCGTCCCGGTCCCGCCGGGAAGCTCAAGTTCCCGGGCCAGCCCGGCAAAGGCGTTCCTTACGGATTCAAATTCGATTTCACCCATATCCGCCCTTAAAGAGAGACGAAGCCTGGCAGTATTCTCAGGCACTGTTGGAGGGCGGATCGCGCCCGTGAATATTCCGGAATCAATCAGCCTCTGCCGGGCTTTCAATGTCAGGCTGTTTTTTCCCAGAATAACCGGTATGATCTGGGTTGAGCTTTGACCGGTGTCAAAACCAAGTTCCTGCAGAAAACCTCTGATTTGACGAGATTTTGTCAGGAGCAGGCCGCCCTGTTCAGGCTTTTCAAGGATTATTTCCAGGGCCGCCAGGCTGGCCCCGACCACGGCCGGAGGAAGAGCCGTGGAATAAATAAAGGACCTGCCTCTGTTTATGATCAGGTCAATTATTTCCTTGCTCGAGGCAATGTAACCCCCGTATGATCCCAATGCCTTGCTGAAAGTGCCCATATGGACCTGAATTTCCTTTTCCAGGCCAAGATGGTGGGCAAGGCCTCTACCCCGGCCGAATATTCCGGTGGCGTGGGCTTCATCCACGACCATCAGCACATTGTATTTCTTGCATAAATCAACCATTTTTACTAAGGGGGCGGTATCGCCGTCCATGCTGAAGACAGTGTCCGTGACCAGGATCTTTGAGGGACGGTCCCGGTATTTTTCCAGGATAAAGCTTAAATGATCAGTGTCATTATGGCGGTATCTGATGTTTTTTGCTCCAGACAGGATGGCGGCGTCAATAATGCTTGCGTGATTCAGGCGATCTGAAAAGATGGTCGTGTTTCTGCCGGCCAGGGCACCAAGGATGCAGAGATTGGCTGTAAAGCCCGATCCGACTACAAGGGCTTTTTCCTGGTTTTTAAACTCGCTCAGCAGCTTTTCAAGTTGATCATGGAGTTTATAATTCCCGGATATGAGCCTGGAAGATGAACTTGATGCGCCATTATGACTGATTGCCCTGATGGCCGATTTTTTCACCCTGTCAGATCCGGAAATACCGAGATAGTTGTTGCTGGCCAGGTTGAGAAGTTTTCGGCCCATGTATTCCAGGTAAAGCCGGGATCCATGATCAATAGCTGGTATTGTCCTGAGACTGCCCGATCTGGAAAGGGAATTCAGGACTTGGGATATTTGATGCTGTATTTTTGAGTCCATGGTTTATTAAGAATATTTCAAAAAATCTAGCATAGCCGGATCTCCCGGTAAAGTTCGTTTTTTGCCTTGAAGCTGATGGAAGTTATTATAACTTGAAGAAATAAATAATTTTAAAAAAACTGGAGATCTGAAATGGATGTATGCATAGTTGGCACCGGGTATGTG
>SKKD01000109.1 GCA_007121655.1 Desulfonatronovibrio sp.
ACGCCCTGAAATCTGTAGACTTCCTGGATTTCTTCCACCAGATAATTTGCCAGGAATTTCTCCCCCTTGATCTTTAAAATATCGTGAAGATCCGGGTTCCCCTCGGTAATCAGTTCACCTGCTTCGACAAAATCACCCTCCTGCACTGTTATGTGTCTTCCCTTGGGGATGAGGTAATCTTTCGGATCGCCCGTTTCAGGACTGATTATGATTTTTCTTTTGCCCTTTGATTCAGGTCCGAAAGATACTATTCCGTCGATCTCGGTGACAATGGCCTGGTCCTTGGGTTTTCTGACCTCGAAAAGTTCGGCCACCCTGGGCAGACCGCCGACAATATCCCTGGTCTTGGAAGACTCGCGGGGCTTTCTGGCAATAATATCTCCGGCCTTGACCTCATCCCCGTCGTTGAGCATCAGAATCGCGCCCACGGGAAGTTGAAATATTGCTTCGGATGTAGTTCCCGGTCTGTGCTTGATGGTTCCTTTTTCATCGCAGATGGAAATGCTGGGCCTGTAGTTGGTGGAACGATATTCAGTAATGGTTCTGGTGGCCCTGGAAGTAGTCTCGTCGACCTTTTCCTGGAAGGTCCTGCCCTCGATTATATCTGTAAATCTTATGGTTCCGCCTACATCGGTCACAAATGGTTCGTTAAAGGGATCCCATTCAGCCAGAAAATCTCCCTTTTTCACTTTCTGGTCGCTCTTGACAAAGAGCTTGGCTCCTGAAGGCAGAGAGTATTTCTCTCTTTCCCTGCCCTGGTCGTCCACAATCTTGACCTGTCCGCTCTTGCCCATAAGCATGGACTCTCCTTTGGAATTCTCAACAGTCCTGACCCTGGAAAAAACCACATGCCCGGAGTTCTGAACCTTGACATTGGACCTTTCTATCTCCTTGGAAGCTGTCCCGCCAATATGGAAGGTGCGCATGGTCAGCTGTGTGCCCGGCTCACCAATGGACTGGGCAGCGATTATGCCTACGGTTTCGCCCACGTTGACCAGATGCCCCCTGGCCAGATCGCGACCGTAACACTGAGCGCAAATACCTCTTTTGGTTTTGCAGGTCAGAGCTGAACGGACATTCAGTATATTGATGCCGGCAGAGTCAATCCACCGCGCCGCCTTCTCGCTGATCATTTCATTTGACTGAACTATTATTTCTTCAGACTCCGGATCCAGTATGTCGCTCATGGTTATGCGGCCCAGAGCCCGCACACTGACCTTTTCCTGGATCTCGCCGGACTTCATAAGATGTCCAAGCTCGATGGCGTCGACAGTGCCGCAGTCAAATTCGGACACAACCACATCCTGGACAACGTCAACCAGACGTCTGGTAAGATATCCCGAATTGGCTGTCTTAAGAGCCGTATCAGCCAGACCCTTTCGTGCGCCGTGAGTTGAGGTAAAATACTGCAGGACAGTCAGCCCCTCGCGGAAACAGGAAGTAATAGGGGTTTCAATGATTTCTCCGGATGGCTTGGCCATAAGTCCCCGCATGCCCGAAAGCTGCCTCATCTGGTCCTTGTTGCCCCTGGCTCCGGAGTTTGACATCATATAGATGGGATTGAGGCTGACGTTTTCCTCCTGTTCTCCGGTCTTGGGATTGGTCAGAATGTCTTTGGATATTTCCTTCATCATCTGCGAAGAAATATCATTGGTCGCCTTAGTCCAGACATCTACAACTTTATTATACTTTTCAGTGCGGGTAATAATTCCTTCACGGTACTGACTTTCGATTTCGTTTACCTGGGCCTGCGAAGTGGAAAGAATCTCCGCCTTGGTTGCAGGAATCTCCAGATCCTTGACTCCGATGGTTATTCCAGCCTGGGTAGAATATTCATAACCCATATCCTTAAGTTTGTCGCAAAGGATAACAGTGGCTTTTGTTCCGGCCCGGCGATAAGTTTCACCAATCAGCTTGGCAATGGTTTTCTTGGTCAGAAGAAGGTTGACCAGTTCAAAAGGAACTTTTTCCGGTAAAATCTCACCGACCATAATTCTTCCGGGGGTTGTATCAACCAGTTTACCGTCAATTCGAACTTTGATTCTGGCGTGCAGATCGACGCATTCACCGTCAAAAGCGGAAATGACTTCGTCCGGATCGGAAAATAACTTGCCCTCTCCCTTTTCAAATGATCTGTCCACTGTCAGGTAGTAAAGCCCCAGCACTATATCCTGTGAGGGCAGAATAATGGGCTCACCATTAGCCGGGGACAAAATATTGTTGGTGGACATGATCAGCACCCGGCACTCCACCTGAGCTTCAATGGAGAGAGGAATATGAACCGCCATCTGGTCTCCGTCAAAATCAGCATTAAATGCCGAGCATACCAGCGGATGAAGCCTGATGGCCTTGCCTTCAACCAAAATCGGTTCAAAAGCCTGAATTCCCAGCCTGTGCAATGTGGGAGCCCTGTTGAGCAGAATTGGATATTCCTTTACTACTTCATCAAGAATATCCCAAACAACAACATCCCCGCGCTCCACCATTTTTTTGGCGCTCTTGATGGTGCTGGCGTGACCTTTTTCCTCCAGTTTGGAGTAGAGAAAAGGCTTAAACAGCTCCAAAGCCATCTTTTTGGGCAGGCCGCATTGATGCAGTTTCAGATTGGGTCCCACAACAATAACGGTACGTCCGGAATAATCAACACGTTTACCCAGGAGATTTTGCCTGAACCTTCCCTGCTTGCCCTTGATCATATCGGACAAAGACTTCAGAGGTCTTCCATTGGTGCCTGATATGGCCCGGCCTCTGCGGCC
>SKKD01000094.1 GCA_007121655.1 Desulfonatronovibrio sp.
GAATATCGCGCAAAAAACGGAGTGAAAGGCGGACAAGGACATGCAGCCGACACTGACTGTTCAGATACGGATGTATGCATTTTACTGATTCGGGCATTATTGGGGGGAAAGACTTTGTTCAGAAGCCCCAGTAAAATGAGAGAAATTTTACTGGGTAAATATTTAGCCAGGTCAAGCACCTGCTAAAGTCCAGGGATGAGCATAATCCACCGTACAAACACAGGTCCAGAAAGCTCAAAGATTAGAGGCAGCACTGACTCTGGAAAATGAAGGAGTTCGCGAGGTGGTTTTCAACCATCAGGGTGGAGCAACTCTTTAGAGATATACTCACTCCCTCCCCTGTTCTGTTTATAAACTCAGACAAGTTTCTTAACTTTTTCATGACTATCTGACTCAACCTGATGGAATCTCATTTTTTTCTTAAAGCACCTTGTAATTTCAAAGCCGATATCATATACCTTCAAAACTCGATCCCCGGCTGGAGCAACAAGGGGTTTTTGTTTAAACCACGCTTACCCCCCGAACCTCTGTTCAGACGATTTTTAAATAATCACAATGAAAAACGGTAATAAAAATAGGGCCTTGTCTTTTGCGGACGGATAAATTAAGATTAAATTAATAGGTTATCAGGAAATCACGAGATGAAAAAAGAACAGTCCAGAGATGATAAGCATGTTCAAGGCGCCGCCAATCATAAAGCTTCGGGCGAAGTATCCGGCGACCCGAAAAAAATAAAAAAGCAAGAGTTTCCAATAATCGGCCTGGGAGCTTCAGCCGGAGGCCTGGAAGCGCTGAAGTCCTTTTTCTCCAAGGTGCCCCCGGACAGCGGCATGGCCTATATCGTTCTGGTGCACATGTCTCCCAGTCAGCCCAGCATGATGCATGAACTGCTCGGAAAGGAGACCCGGGCGACCGTGCAGGCGGCGAAGGATGACACGTTTCTGCAGCCGGACAACGTCTATACGGTCCCTTCTGACAAGGAGATCAGCATTTATGAAGGAAAGATTCAGCTTTTTGATCCGGTGGATAAGAAACTCCACCTGCCCATAGACCTTTTCTTCCGCTCCCTGGCTGCTGACCAGGGCAGCCGGGCGGCCGCGGTCATTCTTTCCGGCACCGGTTCGGACGGCACGGTGGGCCTTAAAGAAATCAAGTCCAACGAAGGGCTGGTTGTAGTCCAGTCCGAGAATACGGCCAAGTATCCCGGCATGCCCAGAAGCGCCATCAGCACCGGCCAGGCCGATCTGATCCTGCCGCCCGAGGAGATGCCTGAAAAGCTCCGGCAATACTTTGATCACAGTCTTTCCATCCGGAAAAACGCTAAAGAAGTCAATAGAGAGGAAAAAGAATGGCTGAACAAGATATTCAGCCTGTTAAGGATCCATATCGGCCACGACTTTTCCTGGTACAAGAAAAGCACCATGCTGCGCCGGATAGACCGCAGAATGGTCCTGAACCAGATCCGTGATCATGATGTATACGTCCGGTACCTGCGCGAGAATTATCCGGAGATGCAGGCCCTGTTTCATGAACTGCTCATCGGCGTGACCAACTTTTTTCGCGATCCCAAGTCCTATGAGGTGCTCAAACGGGACGTTCTCCCGGACACCATCAAGGACATGACCGAAGACGACATTTTCCGGGTCTGGGTTCCGGGCTGTTCAACCGGCGAGGAAGTCTATTCCCTGGCCATGGTTTTACTTGAGTATCAGGGCAAAACGTCCAAGCACGTATCCCTGCAGCTTTTCGGCACGGACATCAACTCCAGGGCCATTGAAAAGGCCAGGCAGGGAGTTTATCCTTCAAGCATCAGGGCAGACGTCAGCCAGGAACGGCTGAACCGTTTTTTCTATAAGGAAAGTGAAGATCTTTACCGCATCCGCAAGGAGGTCAGGGAACTGGTGATCTTCTCGGTCCAGGACGTTTTGAAGGATCCCCCGTTTTCCCGTCTGAGCCTGCTCTCCTGCCGCAATCTGCTCATCTACCTGAACAGTGAGGCCCAGAAAAAACTATTGCCCCTGTTTCACTATACCCTGCGTCCGGGCGGAATCCTCATGCTCGGCAGCTCGGAGACTGTCGGGGAATACACCGGTCTTTTTCAGAATGTGAACAATACCTGGAAGATATTCAGACGCAAGGATGTTTCCCTTTCAAATATGAAGCACGTGGATTTTCCCACAGGAATTCCCAGGGAACTACCTTATTCTCAGGAAACCACGAAAAGCGAGAAGCCGGTCCCGGACAACATCGTGACCCAGACCCATAAGGCGATTGTGGATCGATTCGCCCCCCCGGCCGTGCTCGTGGACAACAGCGGAAACATTCTGCACATAGCCGGCAGGACCGGCAGATACCTGGAAGCGCCAAGCGGTCCGCCCTCGCACAATATTCTGGACATGGCCCGGGAGGGTTTGCGCATTGAATTGTCCTCGGCCCTGCGCCGGGCCAGAAACAAAAAGGAGCATGTGCTCCTGAAGAAGGTCAAGGTCAGGGGCAACGGCTCAAAGGAACTCATCAACCTGCATGTATTCGCGCTGGACAAGCCCAGGGAGCTGTCCGGTAACTTCCTGGTGGCCTTTGAAGAGCTGAAGGAAACCGAAACAGCAGAAGACCATGACGGCAACGGAAAAGCTTCTCCTTCCTGGTACGAATCCCGGATCACCGAGTTGGAACAGGAGCTGATGTACACCAGGGAAAGCCAGCAGTCGACCATTGAAGAACTGGAATCATCCAACGAGGAGCTCAAAGCAACCAATGAGGAACTGCAGTCCACCAATGAGGAATTCCAGTCCACCAATGAAGAGATGGAGTCCTCCAGGGAGGAGCTGCAGTCCCTGAACGAAGAACTGCAGACCGTCAATGCCGAGCTGCAAAGCAAAGTGGACGAAATCTCGGCAGCCCAGGACGACATCAACAATCTGCTCAACAGCACTGAAATCGCCATTGTTTTTGTGGACGAGGCCCTGCGCATCAAGCGTTTTTCCAAAGAGGCCACCAAAATCATCAATCTCATCGGCTCGGATGTGGGCCGTCCCCTGGAAGATCAGAACACGAAACTGCAATATAAACATATGATCCGGGATATTCAGACTGTCCTGAACAAGCTTTCCTCTGTAGAAAAAGAAGTGCAGTGCGCTGAAGGCATCTGGTACATGATGTCCATCAAACCCTACCGAACCATGGACAATAGAGTCCAGGGAGTGGTGCTGACTTTTGAGAACGTGGATGCCCAGAAAAAATATCAGAAAAATCTCCAAAAACTTAACAATGAATCCAAAGCCGCCTGGCTGCTGGTGCGCGAGGTGTTCGACATGAACACCTCGCCCATGGCTGTCCTGGACGAAAGAGGCGGGATGGTCATCGCCAACACCTCGTTCAGCCGGCTCATGAACATCGACCAGAAGAAAATAGAAGGTCTGGACTTTTTAAACCAGACCCCGGAAATCCTGCAGGACACGGAACTCCGGGCCCAACTGCAGGCAGCACTGGACAAGGGTGAGGACTTTGAAACCAGGGAGTTCGTCTTGACCCGCGATGATGAACAGAAAAAATTTCAGGTCCTGGGCCGGATAATCCGGCTGGAACAGAACCAGCCGTACCGCATCCTGCTGAATTTTATCCGGACATAGACAAGTATTACTTTGAACATCACCCTTAATAAAGAAATGGATTTTCATGAAAAAAATTTACAGAAGCTTTGATGAACTGCGCAGGCTGGCCGAAGATCTGGTCAAAGAGCGCGGAGAGAATGATGCCCTGTCCCGGATGGACATGATCGAGCTCGTTGAAGAGGTGAGAATTCACCAGGCCGAACTGGAGATTCAAAACGAGGAATTAAGGCGCGGCCAGGAGGAAATCAGTCTGCTGCACCGCGAGTATGAGAACCTGTATGAATTCGCCCCCTGCGGTTACGTCGTCGTGGGCTCCAAAGGGGACATCATCCGGTGCAACCTGACCGGGACCACCCTCCTGGGCGCGCATCGCGGACGCCTGCTCAACCGGACCTTCGGCAATTTTCTGGCCTGGGAAAGCAGGAATGACTTTTTTAACGCCCTGAAAGAGGCTGAAAATAACGGCTCGGTGAAAGCCCTGGAGCTGAAGCTCAGCTTGGATGACGACTCTTTCTTATGGGTCCGGGCGGATATTCAGGCACATCCGGCTCCGGATAACCGGACCATGGAGTGGCGTCTCACCCTGGTGGACATCAGCGAACAAAAAAAGGCCAAAGTTGAGCTGGCCCTCAGGGAAGAAAAGTATCACGCCCTGTTGGACCAGTCCCTGGACATGATCTTTTTGCATGATCTCAAGGGCGACTTTCTGGAAGTGAACCCGGAAGCGATCCGGCACACCGGCTATTCCAGGGACGAGCTGCTGGCCATGAACGTCTTTGACCTGCATCCGGACCGGACCGAAAGAAAAAGTGAGATAATGGACATGTGGGCCGGGTGGCGCCCGGGCGAATCCACAACTATTGAATTGACCCACTTAGACAAGCACGGCCGGAAGTACCCGGTAGAGATTAATACCGGCAAGGTGCGCTTCGGCCACAAGGATTACATCCTGGCCGCGGTCCGGGACATCACCGTGCGCAAACAAAACTACGAAGCCCTGCAGGAGTCCCTGGAGGAAAAAGAGGTCCTCCTGCGCGAAGTCCATCACCGGGTCAAGAACAACCTGGCCATTATTACGACACTTTTGCAGATGGAGCTGGAAGAAGTGAAAGACTCTGCCGCAGCCGCTGTATTGTGGGATCTGGAGAACAGGATAAGATCCATCGCGCTCGTGCATGAACTCCTCTATCAGAAAGGGAACCTGGCCCGGATCGACTTTCAGGATTACCTTGACACCCTGCTGCATGACCTGCGCTATTCCCTGGGAGAGGGCAAAAACATCCGCTACATTGCCCTGGCCGGCGAAATCAGATTGGGAATCGACGTAGCTATACCCTGTGGAATGATCATCAACGAACTGGTGACCAATGCCATCAAGTACGCCTTTCCTGACGGAAAGGCACATGGCGGCCAAAACGGACCTGAGATCAGCGTGAAAGTGCGAAAGGACAACGATCATTACCACATTGTGGTAGCCGACAACGGAGTGGGTATCCCGGAGGAAATCGACCTGTACAACACACAGTCTTTCGGGCTTCGCCTGGTCAGGATGATCGGAAAGCACCAGCTGGGTGGAAAGTTAGAACTGGATCGAGCTTCAGGAACCCGTGTTATCTTTACCTTTAAACCCCGGCACAAAGAAAACTCACTACCGGAGATCGCGCACCCGGCTCTCCCACCTTTAGCTGGACCTGCCAATTGACAGACTTAAGTCGGCTGCGTTTGATACCGATATTCGCAGCAGCAGTTGTTGGCCGCATAAAGTTAGTTATTTCCCTTGAGAAACAACATTATTGAACTTAAGACTATCTCTAAACAGACAATTTGATTGCGCCGCATTAGCCGGTCATTATCAGTGGTTCCATTAAACGTCATGAATGGCCATAGTGGCCTATAAACGACCGCAGCCGGCATTGTCTCATTACGAGAGGTGCTTTCTAAGAAAGCTGTCCAAGGGATACCTTAGGATATCTTCTGGAACCATTTTAGTCTACAATTTGATTTTTATTTGGTTTTGTTATTATTATGACATAAGATAATATTCGAGAGAGCAAAATCCTGCCACATAATTTTTATTATAAACCAAAGGAATTGCATGTCCTCTATGCAAAAAAAATCTCTTCCGACAATGGACGAAGTATCCTCTGAGCAACCTGTCTTTCAAAATCCTCAAGCCATCTTGATGAACGCCCCCATTGGTATTTTTACCACCACGCCGGATGGTCGATATTTATCCGTTAACATCACCCTTGCCCGGATGCATGGCTATGATTCTCCCCGGCAGCTGATGGATTCCGTAACGGACATTGCCGCGCAGGTCTATGTAGACCCTGCTGACCGAGATGAAATGAAACGCTTGCTGAAAAAATACGGCAGAGTCACCAATTTTGAGAGCCGGCTGCGACACAGAAACGGCACATACTTCTGGGTATCTGAAAACATAAACGAGATAAAGGATGAAGACGGAACTACCATTGGCTATCAGGGCTTCAACCAGGACATTACCAAGCGTAAGCAGGCAGAAGATGAGCTGCGGAGAAGGGAAACCCTGCTGCGCATAGCCGGGAACCTGGCCAGACTCGGCGGATGGTGCGTTGAATTGGGGAAAAATCGGGTCATCTGGTCTGACCAGGTTGCAAAAATTCATGAAATGCCTGTCGGATATTCACCTGCTGTTGAAGAAGGGATCAGTTTTTACGCCCCTGAATACCGGGACAGGATCAGGCAGGTTTTTTCAGACTGCGCTGACCATGGTGTTCCTTACGATGAAGAGATGCAGATCATCACCGGAAAAGGGAGACGCATCTGGATTCGCACCACCGGCGAAGCCATACGCGACGAAGCAGGCGTTATCCGGCAGGTGGCAGGAGCTTTTCAGGACATCACCGAGCATAAAAAACTCAATGAAGCCTTACAGGCCTCCCTGGGGGAAAAAGAGATGCTCCTGCGCGAAGTCCACCACCGGGTCAAGAATAACCTGGCCATTATTGCCGCTCTCCTGGAAATGCAGCAGGAAGAAGTGAAGGACCCGGCCGCGACTGCTGTGATCATGGATCTGGACTCCAGGATCAGGTGCATCGCCCTTGTGCATGAAGGCCTCTATCAGAAAAAAAACCTGGCCCTGATCGACTTTCAGGATTATCTGGACAGCCTGCTGCAGGAACTGCGCAACTCTTTTGCCCCTGGCAGGAACATTCGCTGCACTGCGCGGGCGCAGGGGATCCGTCTGGGGATCAACCTGGCTGTACCCTGCGGAATGATAATCAACGAACTGGTGACCAACGCCTTCAAGTACGCCTTTCCTGAAGGAAAGACATGTGATGACCGGGACGGACCTGAAATCATCGTGGAAGTGCGAAAGGAGAACGGTCATTACCACATTGCGGTGGCCGACAACGGAACGGGTTTTCCCGAAGGGGTTGACCTGAACAACTCACCGTCTTTCGGGCTCCGCCTTGTCAGGATGATCGGAGCGCACCAGCTGGGAGGAAAATTTAAGCTGCACAAGTCTTCCGGAACACGCATAACCTTAACCTTTAACCCCCGACATGAGGAAAGCTCATGACCGGAGACCGCACACCCGGCTCTCCGCCTTTAGCCGAACCTGCCGGTTGACAGGACTTAGACGGCTGCGGTTGATACTGAATCGAGGCAGCATTCGCTCTGAATGCAGTGCATCAAGGACGGCCTGCTCTTCTGTCTCGCACAGGCCAAGAATGGTCTCGACCTTGTTTTCTGGGGCTTCACAGGACCAAAGAACCTATAAAATGAAGCCCAGTTGCGCCTCCTGTTCAAGAAAAGAATCACCAAAGATGAGTATCTTAAAAGAGCCCAGGCGGTTCACATTCATTAACAACCAAGACAAACTAATGGCTTGAATGGACGTTTAAACAGCGATAGATGGATGGAAGGCCGCTAACAACAAGAATTTTGTATTTTTTAAAAACCATAAAGGGTTAGTTGTTTTTTAAGATTCAGAGGATGTTCAATGCTCAACGGAGAATCAAGAAACTGGATTCGTTTCCAGATTACCTCCAGAGGTTCCACGGTCTTTATGGCAAGTTCCAACAGCGATCAGGCTCTATCCGTTCTTCATACTTGAACTTCAGATAATGTTGTCTGAACAAGACTTTAACAGGCTAAAAAACAAGATAAAATTAATAGCAGATGATGAAAACCCTTTCCTAACTTATGATGAAACAAGCGATTATTATGATTATGCCAGAGGAAGTCATGGTGCTGTTCTGACCTCTGTAAGGGCAATAGACTGGCTTGATATCGCAGAACCAGAATAAGATTATTTTCCCATCTGGCATTTGAAAGCGGACACTCAATCCTTTTTCTCCCAGTATATGTTGAAGCCTCTCTACCACTGACGACAACCAGGAAAGCCTGAGTTGGGAGCCGGGTGCCCCTTCGCCTCACGAGCGTATTGATGCCCTGAAGCTTGCCAAAAATGAAGGTTTAACAACATGGGTAAGTATTGAGCCTGTGATAAACCCGAAAGCAGTTTATCGCTTGATTCAGCAGACCCGTAGTTTTGTGGACCTATACCGGGTAGGTAAGCTTAATCACCATAAACATGCCGAAACTATTTACTGGCCGAGGTTCAGGTATCAAGTAAGCAGCCTTTTGGATTCCTTGAATGCTGCATATATGATTAAAAAGGAACTGCTGGAAGCCTAATCGCCGTACAATAAGGGGGCAGAGTTAATCTGCCCCTCTATATTTTTGTTTCAAACCTGCAAACAACCTCAGGCATTTGAAGAAGACATATTTATGAAAAAGGAACTAACGCAAGCAGAAATTTTCAAAGCCAGGCAGGCTCTTCCAGAAGATGATCAAAAATTTCTATTGGAATTCTATTAGGCATATCTGCCGGATTTGACGCAGCATATCAATGACTGGGGCGGGTTATGACTGCGAGGAGTATTATGAAGGTTGGCAAAACAGGCAGGTACATTCAGCCTTTAGCATTGCCCTGGAAAAGTTTTTGACGTATCGGAAGGTGGATATAATCATGAAATGCTTGATGATAATAAGGGGTATTATTGGCTGGCCTGGAGGAATCAGTTTCAGGCTGAACAGCTTGAAGCCTTGAATGAACTCTTTGGAGGAGTAATAGTTATGATATTTCCTGCGTGGCTGATCTGGTTTATTCTGGGTATTGTAGTTGCTTTTTTTGAGCTGTATTTACCTGGCTTTATCCTTCTTTTTTTTGCAATAGGCTGCTTATCAACAGCTGCCGCCCTGCTTGTCCTGGACATAAATCTGACCCAACAGATACTTGTATTTTTGATAACCTCAATCACATCTCTAGTATTGTTAAGGAAGTGGATGATGCGGACCTTCAGGGGAACATCCTCCATCAACCATGACGGTGATTTTGATGATTTTCCTTATGGGGTTCAGGTGCAGGTTTTGCAGAAAATCTCACCCCGGAAAACAGGACGTATTCAATACCGGGGAACTGCGTGGGATGCGGTTGCTGATGAAAGCATTGAGCCTGGGGAAACTGCGGAAATAGTCAGATTTTCCGGCAATTCCAAGCAAATATTTGTTGTTCGAAAAGTTATTTAAAATTTTAAGGAGTTAATTTCATGGAAGCCTCTCTTATCGCGGTTTTAGTTTTAGCTGTTTTAGCTGTGGTCGTCATAATAAAGTCAGCCGCAGTCATCCCACAGAAAAGTGAATATATTGTTGAGCGTTTAGGTAAATACAGCAGGACACTTGGAGCTGGTTTTCACATCCTGATTCCTTTCCTGGATAAAGTAGCTTACAGGTTTTCCACTAAAGAGGAAGTCTTTGATATTCCCAGTCAAACCTGCATTACTAAAGACAATGTAACAGTGGCAGTTGATGGACTGATCTATCTGCAAGTTGTTGACAGTAAATTATCCGCATACGGTATCAATGATTACCATGTTGCTGCCTCACAATTGGCACAGACCACTCTTCGATCCTGTGTGGGTCGTATTGATCTTGATAAGACCTTTGAGGAGCGGGAAACCATCAATATGCAGGTGGTTGAGTCCATTGATCAGGCTGCACAGGCCTGGGGTGTAAAAGTGCTACGGTATGAAGTTAAGGATATTGTACCTCCGGAATCCGTTAAAAAGGCTATGGAGGCCCAAATGACTGCAGAGCGTGAGAAGCGGGCAGAAATTGCACGCTCTGAAGGTGACAGACAGTCCACAATTAACCGGGCTGAGGGAAATCGCCAGGATGCGATTTTGCGCTCTGAAGGTGAAAAACAAAAAGTAATCAACGAAGCACAAGGAGAGGCAGAAGCAATACTGGCCGTTGCCCGGGCTACCGCGGAAAGTCTGGCTCTTATTGCCGAGCAACTGAGAGCACCTGGAGGACAGGATGCAGCAAGTCTGAGAGTAGCAGAACAATATGTTGGTGAATTTGGAAGGCTGGCAAAAGAATCCAATACACTGGTTATCCCAGGCAATATTGCAGACTTGGCCGGCATGGTGACGGCAGCTATGACCTCTTTACAGAAGGTTACTCTAAAAACAAACCCATCCGGCGGGAATTAACTGAGAGCCAGGGTCTCTGAGAACAGCAACATGTTGTTATTATTGCTTTTCATCTCAAGAAATGCTCAATTTTGAGACTTACAGGCAACTTTTGCTTTTGATACTGCCCATATATATGTATAAGATTTGAATAAAGGTTAATAATTGACACTGCTACACAGTGGTGTCAGGCGTCATATTCACTTGAAGCAGAATAGCCAGAAGAAGCATAAAGGGACAGGTTTATAATGGACAATAGATCAGCTTTCCGATACAAATACCAGCAATCCATCAACCACAAGCCTTGACGGAGGTTTTCCATGCCCAGAATAGCCAGGTTTATCCGGGATGACCGCCCTACCATCTA
>SKKD01000198.1 GCA_007121655.1 Desulfonatronovibrio sp.
ATCTGGCTATCAATCCATAAAAAGAGCAGAAACACTAGGCCCTGCATAATATGTGAGATCAAATTGAAACTATCTCACCCAATATTAATCTCCCCGTTAACATCTTTTGCGCTCAAATTGGAATTTTGGTTTGCAAACATTTTTTCAAATCTCCATCCCAACCCTTTCTTTCTCAATAACTGAATCATGATATGCGCCTGATTTTTTCAGGCGCATATACTCTGCACACTCCCTGCTCAGTTCTCGCGAAACTGCCCCATAACTGTAACCAGCATATTTTGTCTGTAAGTTTGGCCTTGAATACTGTCCGCTCAGGATACTCATCCACATGGCCTTTTTTCTTATCTTCAATATCAGGCAGTGTTTGCCTTAAAAAGTCAGCTGTTTCCTCTGTGCTCTTTGTAACCTTGAAAAACGAGGAGACAAAAAGCAAAGGCCCCGGTTGGCGACGCCGTTGGTTATGTCTCCGTGAGACATAGAAGCGCTTCAACAACCTAAATATATTTGAAATATTTAGATCTTGAGGAGATAAGAGCCCATCCGGAAGATTTAAGTAGCAAAGGAAAATGTAGGGGAAGTCATTCATTTAAAAAGCCACCTGGAAAGACGCTTCCAAGTGGCTTAATAAAAGCAGGTTTAGCAAAAACCGTTTCCAGAACCGTTTCCGGAGTTCCAGGATTACGGAACTTATGCTAACCTGTTGAAATCATTGGCGTCCCCAGGGGGATTTGAACCCCCGTTACCGGCGTGAGAGGCCAGCGTCCTGGGCCACTAGACGATGGGGACTTAATGAATAAAAGGCATTGTAATGGTGGGCCGTGCAGGGATCGAACCTGCGACTCTCTGCTTAAAAGGCAGATACTCTACCGGCTGAGTTAACGGCCCACATCCTGAAAAACTGATTGTGTAATAGTGATAAAAAGAATTGTCAATAAAAATTAAAATACACCGGGTATATTTATGGTTGTAGCCCTTCGCAGCCAAGTTGATTCCTCTAAACTGCGCAATTTTTTCCTGTCATTGCGAGCAAAGCGAAGCAATCTCAGTCAGTCATTCATGAGATTGCTTCTCACCCCGCGGGTACTCGCAGTGAGTGTGAGCTGGACAGTTACATACTTATCACTAAGCTTAGGTAAATTTCGACAGGCAGGCCGGCTAAGAAATAATCTCCAACCCGCCCATATATGGCCTCAAGACTTCGGGAACAATAATTGAACCATCTTCCTGCTGATAGTTTTCAAGTATGGCCACCATGGTTCTGCCTACTGCCAGCCCTGAACCATTGAGTGTGTGGACATATTGCGTCTTTTTACCCTGGCTGGGCTTAAACCTGATATCACCCCGCCTGGCCTGAAAGTCCTCAAAATTGGAACAGGAGGAAATCTCCCGGTACTTGCCCTGGCCCGGCAGCCATACTTCTATGTCATAGGTTTTGGCCGAACCGAACCCAAGGTCTCCGGCACAAAGGGTCACCACCCTGTAATGCATTCCCAGAAGCTGAAGTATCTTTTCAGCATGACAAAGCAGGATTTCGAGTTGTTCGTAGGATTTGTCGGGATGGGCAAACCAGACCAGCTCCACCTTGTTGAACTGGTGCTGCCTGATTATCCCTTTGGTATCCTTGCCGTAGGACCCGGCTTCCGAACGGAAACATCCCGTAAAGGCCGCAAAACCTTTGGGCAGATCATCTTCAGACAACACTTCTCCTCTGTGGATGTTGGTCAGAGGGACCTCCGCCGTAGGTATAAGATAATAATCCCAGTTTTCCAGTTTGAAAAGGTCGGACTCGAACTTTGGCAGCTGACCGGTGGCGGTCATGCTCGTTCTGTTGACTATCATGGGCGGAATGGTTTCAATATATCCGTGGTTTCCGGTCTGGACATCCAGCATGAAATTTATAAGAGCCCTTTCCATGCGGGCTGCCCATCCAAAATAAAATACAAACCTGGACCCGGTTACGCTGGCTCCTCTCTCAAAATCAAGACCCTTAAGCTCAGTTCCGATTTCCCAGTGCTCTCTGGGAGAAAAGAAGAATGCCGGCTTCTGTCCCCACTTTTTTATCTCCAGATTGTCTTCATCACTCAAGCCTTCCGGCACGTCATCATGGACAATGTTAGGCGCGGACATAATCCAGTCCTGCACTTTTTCATCAACTTCCTTTGTGGCTGCATCCAATTCCTTGATTCTGGCCGATAAATCCCCAAGACCAGACAGCAGCTCCGAGGCTTCCTGCCCCATTTTTTTGGCCCTGGCAACTTCAGCCGAAGCCTTGTTGCGCTCCATCTTAAGTTCTTCCGTCTCCTGAATGAACTGCCTTCTCTTCTGGTCCAGGCTTAGAAAATATTCTACATCAAGGTCTGACCTTCTCTTTTTCAGGCTCTGTGCCACCAGATCAGGATTTTTTCGAATAAATTTAATATCCAGCATTATGTTTTTCCGGAATGTTTGTTTATTATTTGCATTGGTATACGGACTTATTGTGCTTTAGTCAGGTGCAATGACAAACAAGGACTCAACTTCTGACTTCTGTCCGCCGACGTATGACTCACCGACCCTGCCTGCCTAAAAAAAACTGGTTTGTCAAAGAAAACCGCAGATTTATTTTTTATAAAAAAATCTAGCACTCAACCTTGACGAGTGCTAGCAGTGTGTTTATAAGTGCTATTGTTTTGTTTGACCCCGGAAATATCAAAAAATCTATTATGGAGGAAAATGTTATGAACTTAAAG
>SKKD01000067.1 GCA_007121655.1 Desulfonatronovibrio sp.
CAGGAGTTATCGCCAGCGTCTGCGGGCCGAAGCCAGGTATACCTTCAGAACCGAAGATCCTTCTTTTCCGGGCTTTCTGGCTACCCCGGAACCTTACATTGTAGTTTCAGTTGAATCAGATTATCTCTGGTTCGGAACAAGAAATAACTATGATGATCACGATCTTGATCTTTACGAGGCATACCTGAACTGGGACAGGGGACCATGGCAGCTCAGGCTTGGCAAGCAGCTGGTCAGGTGGGGAAAGACTGATCAGCTCAGTCCTGTGGATAATGTAAATGCCGCGGATATGCGGCAGTTCCTGATTCTTGACCTGGAGGAAAGAAAAATACCCGAGTGGATGGCCAGGGTGATATATTTTCAGCGTCAATGGAGCCTTGAGGGTATATTCATACCATTTCACCAGGCCCATGAAATAGACTATTTCGGTACTGACTGGGCTGTTTACCGGCATGCCAGGCAGGATATTCTGGACAGCGATCTGCCGGATGCTTTCAGAGAATTTGCCCGGGGACTTAGTGTTAATGAAAACAAGCCGTCCAAGACCCTGGAAAATTCCAGTTTCGGGACCCGCCTGTCCACAACGGTGAGAGAAGTGGATATGGCCGTGAGCTGGCTTTATACCCGGGAGTCCATACCATTTTTCAAAAGCTTCCCTGTTGAAAACATTGATGTTGACGGCCCGTTATCCCTGGGGGATCTGAGAGGAAGTTTGGCGGACCTGGTCCTGGTTGAGAATGAAGACATAGAAGTGGAATACGCCCGGACCAGGATTTACGGATTTGAATTTGAAACAGTTTTGAGGAACTTTGGATTGCGCGGGGAAGCCGCTTATTTTGATCAGCAGGCATTTATCCAGAGCGATCTCACATCCGTGAGCAGGCCCGTGCTGCATGCCGTAGCAGGAGTGGACTATATCGGCCTGAGAGACTGGTATGCAAACATTCAACTTTCCAGCCAGCACATTTATAATTACAGAGATGAAATTCTTTTTTTTAAGGATCATAATTTTTCAGTCATTGGAGAATTGAGTAAGGAATGGGTCAGGGGAACCTGGGAAACAGGCGTCCGGGGAATTTATTTTCTCAGTGACAGATCCTCACATCTTCATCCTTACGTGACTTACACCCCGGTCACCAATCTTGATATAACCCTTGGGCTGCATCTTTTCGACGGAAAAAGAGACACCGTGCTTGGACAGTATAGAGAAAATGACCAGGCTTATCTTCGTTTGAAATATCATTTTTAGGTTCCTCGAAAATGTGGATTGACTGTTCATAAAAATTCGGCAATCAAGGTGGGACAGAACCTGATTCTTGATTCTTTGAAGATTTTTCTCTCACCCCGGCATCTATCTTCAGGGGAGTTGTTGCTGTCCTGAAAATAATAAGCTATAAGCGAGTTTTCGAGCGTCTAACAAATTCGTCATGAGATAGGTGCCGGGCAGGCTGCTCGAAGGCCTGCTTCAGGCCGGGTGTGAGATATTTCATCCTGAGGGCTTGTCTGTCGCTATTGGGCAAAAAGCCGATGGCACCATTTTTATTTTCAGCTTTTTTACATTTCCCGGATCAAATATAAATGCATATACTTTCTCGTATTACTTCTGAACCATCTAAAATCCATCAGTTACCATGCCATTCGGCTTTGATCCGTTCAGCCCCCAACCCAAAGAAATACGGATGTTAGATTCAAAAATAACCCGGATTCGAAAGCCGGAGCGACGGCGCACTCTTCGCATCAAACGTTCAGGTCTGAATAAACAGGAATTACAGGATCTTGATCGCCCGGCGTTGAAGTTTGCCGAAACCAGAGACGAGATCGAGCAGGTCTTTTCACTGGTCTACCGGATTTACCGCCAGAAAAAGTTCATCACTGATCCAAAGCCGCACAAGATGCTCTACAGCGTGTATTCCCTACTGCCTGAAACCGTGCATATCGTGGCCAAATCTTATCTGTCGGTCATATCCAACCTGACTCAGATATTCGATACACCTGAGTTCGGATTGCCCATGGACGTGATTTATAAGCCGGAGCTTGACGCGTTGCGCGGCAGGGGACGCAAATTGACCGAACTTTCAGCCCTGGCCACCCCCCGTGAACATCGCTGGAAAAATGTTTTTCACTATCTTGTCCAGGTAATGTACTGGTATTCGATATACAAAGGCGTGGACGACGTATGCATCGCGGTCAATCCCAGGCATGTCCGCTACTATAAAAGTATATTTCCTTTTGAAAACCTGGGTCCTGTTCGTCATTATCCCCGGGTGGATGCTCCGGCCATTGCCCTGCGGGCGAAAGTGCTTGAATCAAAGGATCTGATGATCAGGATTTGCAGGGATCTTGAGTTTGACACTCCGCTTTATTCATATTTTAATGAGATTGCAGGCCGGGCTCCGGACAGTAAGATGGCTGAGCATTTGCCTGAAGAATTTATGACTTCCGGTACACATAAGGGATTTGACACGGATACGGTTGCTTATTTTATTGACCGGGACCGTTTAAGCCTCGAAGGTCTGACTCCGGAAATGAAGCAGGCTTTGAATACATGGTATCCGGGACTTGGTCTGAAGTTGATTCACACCTGAATCGAGCGATTTTTTCTGTAAATGTCTATTCCCCCGGACACGCTTCGCGCGTCCGGGGGAATCTCATGATAACTGTCTGAGATTGCATCGCTTCCCCTGCAACAAGGATTGCCGCGCTCGAAGACTCGCTCGCAATGACACC
>SKKD01000046.1 GCA_007121655.1 Desulfonatronovibrio sp.
CATGACATTGGTATAGGCATTATTGTTGAGTCCTGGCTCACTGGCATCTGGATAGGCTTCATGATATTCGTCCGGTCCCATAACACCCAGAATTTCATAGCGTTCAAGTTCAGGATTATAGCTTGCAATGCTGGCCCAGAAACGGGCGACCTCCAGGACCATCTCAGCGCCGTAAAAGGAAAGGAATTCCATATCCTGAGTGACCTGATAATATTTGCATATATTGTACACGATAGCCGCGTTCACATGACGCTGCCTTCGGGAATGGTCCGGAATCCATCTTCCTGACTTGGGATTCAGGTGGATTTTCTGGGATTCCTCCCGGCCGTTGCTTCCGCTCTGCCAGGGGTACATGGCTCCGTCAAAGCCTGCTTCTTTTGCTGCTGCCCGCGCCTTGTTCAGCCGGCGGTAGCGGTACATCAATAAAGTGCGGGTAATTTCCGGAATCCTGAGATTAAGGGATGGAAAAATGAACAGTTCGTCCCAGAAGATATGACCCCGGTAAGCTTCACCATGCCATCCTCTGGCTGGAACGCCCACGTCCAGTTCAAGGGTGCTGATGGAGGAGGTTTGAAGGAGGTGGAAGGTATGCAGGTTCAGAATCATGGTTGTACGGTCATCTTTTGGAGGTTCTCTTTCTTCATATTCAATGCTGAAACGGCGCCACAAATGTTTCCAGGCCAGTGTATGAGACTCGAGCAGCTCATCAAAACCGCCTGCTTCCTTAATCTTGTTTCTTGCTTCAAGACCGCACTCAGCTGATGCATTATCCCTTGAGGAGGAAAGAGTGACCATCTTTTCCAGTGTCAGGTCCACTCCTTTCTTAACAAACATCTTGAAATGATGGGCGATGTACCCGGGTTCTTCAACTGTCTGCCTTTCAACTTTCTCCCTGTCCCCATTGCTGCGGATACAGGTCCTGGCAGCCTGGGCAATAAAAAGTCGGGACTGGCTGGTTCCGACCTTAAGATAAATAGTTTCAGGGTCAACAGATCCGGCATCCACCGGTTCAAGGTGCTTGTTATTCAGTCCACGGTAGCGCTCTACTCCGTCATTGACGACAGTTCCATCCAGTGCGGAAACAAACTCTACTTCACCTGACCAGTTTTCAGGGGTAAGAGTCACTTCCAGGGCTGCAAGATGTGACTCTGCGATGTGCACCATGCGTCGTTCACTCAGAACTGAGCGTTTGCCCTGACTGTCCTGGAAGCGAATTTTGCGCAGCAAAAGACCCTTTTTCATGTTCAGTTCCTGTCGGTATTCCAGAATATTTACCTGATTAAGATCAAACCAGTCCATTCCGGAATATCTGAAATGCAGACAGAGCCAGTTGGGAAAATTAACCAGATCCTCGTTTTCGATTAGTTTGTCTTTGATTTTGGTTTTAAGACGGTTATAACCTCCCGCCAGGTAGGTCCCGGGATAATGGATATTGTCTGCCCGGGCATGAAAAGCCGCTCCCCTGGTGGCAAAATAACCGTTTCCAAGGGTGCACAGAGCTTCTCTGAGTTTTTCTTCTTCAGGATTGAATTCTTCATAAACCAGTGACCAGACAGACATCAGATGTTTCCTTTGTGTAATTGGATGATCTTATTTAAAAAAATCGTGACTTCGTCAGGGTCCTTCAGCCTGAAGCCGGCTTTGGTATCGCGCGGCGGGTCCATGACCACCACCCCGATTCCCCTGTCGGCGAGTGTCTTGAAGGCGTCTTCATCCGTGACATCGTCTCCGATGTACATGGGAATAATTTCGGGCTTGTCCAGATTCAGCTTGTCCAGAAGCCACATCAGGGCTTTGCCTTTGTGCCAGTCCAGTTTGGGCTGAAGTTCAAAAATTTTCTTTCCGCCGGACAATTTTAGTTCATTGTGAAATCCGGCAACTTTCCGGACCGCCTTTTCCACTTTATCGGTCTTTTTTTCATCAACTTTCCGGTAATGCACAGCGATGGAATATTTTTTTCTTTCCACCCAGGCTCCCTGGATGTTCTCTATCCTCTGCCGGACATCCTTTTCAGCCAGGTCCAGTGCAGGCAGGAATTCTTTCCCTTTTTCCTCAACTGTTTCCATGTTATCCGGGCCGGCAATATCAAATCCGTGGCTCCCGGCATAATAGAGGTTTTTTATTCCCACAAGGTTCTGGACATCAGGACGGTCGCGCCCGCTGATAATCGCCACCGGCAGGAGCTCCGCGAGCTGCATAAGCACTTCCCGCATATCATCCGTCATGACAGCCTGGTCAGGATCATCAACTATGGGGGCTAGGGTGCCGTCATAATCCAGAAAGAGCGCGATTTTTTTGTTTTTAATCCGTGCGGCAAAAAGCTCAAAGTCTTCCAGCGCAGAAGGCAGGGTATCCGGCGAGGATGCTGCATTATCTACCTTTATGACTGACAAGTCGGTAATAACCACATCAGCTCCGTTTTGTCTGAGATCTTCACCGTGTCCGGTCCGGTCAACACCTATAACCAGACCGAAACCTCCCCTTTTTCCCGCCTGTACACCGGAGATTGCATCTTCCAGGACAACTGCGCGTTGCGGTGTTACCTGAATTTTTTCAGCAGCTTTTAGAAAAATGTCAGGGGAAGGCTTTCCCTGAAGCTTTAGCTCACGGACATCCACTCCATCGGTTTTATTGTCGAAAAGGTCGAATATTCCTGCTGCTTCAAGAACGGCAGCGCAGTTTTTGCTTGATGAGACAATGGCGGTTTTAAATCCGGCAGACC
>SKKD01000097.1 GCA_007121655.1 Desulfonatronovibrio sp.
CGGGTTTTTTTTTATGTCCGCCATGTTCTGAGCAGTTAAAAGCCAGAAGGAGCGGCTTCTGCGGGATGTGCGCCAGAATTTACGCCCTGGAGGATGAATCAACTCACCTTTGTTATGACTGTAGAAATAGCCCGTTCTCCTGGCATGGGATATCCTTTTTTTCGGTTTATCAGGGTCTTTTGAAAGAAATAATCCTCAGATACAAATTCAGCGGTGATCTTGGCTTGGGAAACGCCCTTGGCAATCTGCTTTTTGAAGCGGCAAGTTTTCATTCATACGAAAATCTTAACTTAATAATTCCCGTGCCTCTTCATGTGAACAGGCTGAACCACCGAGGGTTCAACCAAAGTCTGGAGTTGTCCCGGATTTTGGGAAAAAAGATAAACCTTCCTGTGCAGACCGACTCTCTGGTCAAGGTCAGGCATACTCCTCCCCAGAGTTTAATGAAGCGCAAACTCAGATTGAAAAGTCTGAAAAATGTATTTGAAGTCAGGAATAAGCAAATCAAAGAAAAACGGATCCTTCTGGTTGACGATATCATGACTACAGGGTCCACGCTGGAGCAGTGCACCAGAACGCTGCTCAGAGCCGGGGCTTCAGAGGTGCGGTGGTTTTTCTGGCCAGAGCGGTTTAAGTACCGGCATGGGAATTTTTGTACGCTTTTTTGATAAGAATTTTTATCAGGATGTTGAGAAATTTTTTCCCCTGATTATCCCTTGACTATAACCTCATTTTGCGTGTAAATATCTTCTTTTCCATTTGGGAGGTAAAGATGTTTGCAATAATAGAAACTGGTGGAAAGCAGTTCCGTGTTCGTGAAGGACAGCAGATAAAAGTGGCCAAACTGGCTGATGAAGCCGGATCAGAGATCGTAATGGACAAGATTCTGGCCACCGGCAGTCAGTCTGATGTCCAGTTCGGACAGCCCTATGTTGAAGGGGCCAAGGTGATTTGTGATGTTCTTAGTCATGAACGGGACAAAAAAATCATTGTTTTCAAGAAAAAACGTCGTAAGGGTTACAGTAAGAAACAGGGACATCGCCAGGACTTTACCAGGTTATGGGTAAAGACTATAGAGGCCTAGTCCGGGGAGGTTTGGAAAATGGCACATAAAAAAGCAGGCGGCAGTTCCAGAAACGGAAGAGACAGCCAGGGACAGAGAAGAGGGGTTAAAAAGTACGGCGGCCAAGTCGTAAGAGCCGGCAATATTTTAATCAGGCAGCTGGGCACAAAGATTCATCCGGGTGAGAACGTGGGCATGGGCAGGGACTATACCCTGTTCGCGCTGATCGATGGTCAGGTTAAGTATGAAAAGTATACCAGACAGAAAAAGGTCAGGACCAGGGTCAGCATTGTCCCTGCCGCTGCATAAGTATTTCTTCTTTTTATCGAAAATATTTTTTAAGCCGCCTGAGATTTCGGGCGGCTTTTTTTTTACCGGCGTCCAAAAGGGAATTTAAGCTGTAAGGGGATTGTGGGAAAATTATGAGATTTGTTGACGAAGCAATTATTATAGTTCGCTCCGGAAAGGGAGGAGACGGGAGTGTTTCCTTCAGGAGAGAAAAATATATTCCCAGGGGAGGTCCTGACGGCGGAGACGGCGGCAAGGGAGGAGACGTATATTTTCAGGCGGACGATAAGCTTCTTACCCTCTATGATTTCAGGCACAAAAGAGTTTATAATGCCGGCAACGGCCGTCCCGGAATGGGGAAACAGCGTTTTGGGCGGGGCGGCGACGATCTTGTGGTCAGTGTGCCACCGGGAACAATGGTATACGAATTGTCGGAAGATGGCGAGAGACTGATTGCCGACCTTGTTAAGGAAGGAGAGCAAATACTGGTAGCCAGGGGGGGAGTGGGCGGAAAGGGAAATTCGCACTTTAAGTCATCCACCATGAGAGCTCCGAGATTTGCCCAGCCGGGACAGGAGGGAGAGGAATTAAAGCTACGTCTGGAACTAAAGGTTATTGCAGACGCCGGACTGCTCGGCTTTCCCAACGCAGGCAAATCCACCCTTATTTCCCGGATTTCAGCTGCAAAACCCAAAATCGGGGCGTATCCCTTTACAACTCTTACCCCTAACCTGGGAGTACTTGAAGATGAAAGGGGAGTCCGCATGGTCATTGCCGACATCCCTGGTCTTATTGAAGGTGCACATGCAGGACAGGGCCTGGGTGACAGATTTCTGAAACATGTGGAAAGGACAAAGTTTCTAGTCCACATTCTGAGTGTGGAGGATATAGATCCTGACAGTCCTATGGAAGGTTTCGAACTCCTGAACCGGGAGCTGGTTAAGTTTTCCCCTGATTTGAATCGAAAAGAACAGATATTGGTGATTAATAAAATAGATCTTGCGGACAGCGAACAGCTGGATCGGATAAAAAAGAACATTTCTGAGAATCCCCTGGAGAAGCATTTTATTTCAGCACTCGAGGGAACCGGGGTAGAAGAGCTTGTGGAATCAATCTGGAAGAAGTACTATCAGATGTCCGCAGACGCGGGAAAGCAGCCCCACAAGTAACTTGAAGCGTATTGGCAAATAATTCAGTATGTTATAGTTTTGCCATACAGATTGCTTCGGTCGCTGCGCTCCTTCGCAATGACAGGTAAAACGTGCCCGGGTCCGTGACTATCCAGTCATTGCGAGCGAGTCTTCTTGCCCTGTTGAATACACGAAGTGCAGGCGCAGCCATTCAACCGGGGCGAGCGCGGCAATCTC
>SKKD01000089.1 GCA_007121655.1 Desulfonatronovibrio sp.
AACCAGAATTAATATCTCTCTTATCAGCGTAGATCAGCGCCATCAGTTTATCCCGTTAAATAGACGAAGTCTCGAGCGTAGCGAATTTAACTGGGGCGGCTAAAAACTCTTTATCTTTGCCTTGATGCTTGAAGAATGAAGCCAAAAGATTTAACCGCCCCAGTGAAATGAAAGAAGTTTCACGGGGCAGGCAGATCTCGCAGATCTACGCAGATGGGATAATCCTTTTATCTGCTGCGGGGCAGCAGATAAAGAGGATATCTCTCCCCCATCCAGGAATCACTTAATGCACGTAAAAAAAGCTGAACTATTTGTTCAAATCCACTCATTGTGTCGAGGAACCATAAAAGACAACCGGAATATTTGATCCGGCACCTTCCAGCCTGTATTTTGTTCTGTATCAACTGTCGTCTCTCGTCTGCTCCCGGTCTTCCGTTCTCTCCTCCAGCACAATTTCCGCCCTGTCCAGAGCCATTACAGAAACAGCCTTGCCTGCCTCAGCCAGAGACAGGATCGAATCCCTGGAAAACTCATCAACCCGGATCCTCCTGTAGACCCACTGAGCTTCATAAATATAGTCATGACCGGCCTCACGCATATCCGTGGTGGCCACCCCGGAGAGAATCTCATCCCTGATGGCTTCGCGCTGTCTAATCAGATTCTGAATGGCGCGGCCAAGCCTTTCACTTTCCTGGCTCTGATGATCATCATTCAGCTGCCAGTACTCAAAGTATACGTCGCGCAAGTCATCCACGGTCTGCAGATAATCTTCTATCAGGTCCAGGACCTTGTCGTCCGTTACTGATCTTTCAAAGACATAGGCTAAGTACGAAATTCTCTGAGAAAAAAGCCTCAGTAAATCGGCGGTTTCAACACGGGTCAAAAGCCTGTCTTCAGAGCCTTGGGCACCTGGAATCGACCTTTCCCTGTTTTCAGCAAGGTCAACAATGTTATCAATGAGCTTCGGTCCGTAAAGCTGGGTTACCGTACTTATGACAGGCGGCTGAAGAAGATTCGAGATGACTTCCTTTCTGGCTTCCAGAATATTCTGATCATCAACCCTGAAATCCGAAAGGTCGGTTGCAAAATGCATATTGACCATTTTAAAGCTGAGCATAAAACTTGCTGAATTCGCCTGGCTCTGAGAGGGAAAATAGTTTAAAAAAATCATTTCAGCCAGGTTGTTGATGAATCCTTCTCTGAGCACTTCCTCACCGGATTCCGGGTGATCATCTTCAGACATGTCCTCTTCAGGCTCAAGTTCGGAAACATGTTCTTCCAGAACCCCTTCACGGGCGGTAAAGTCAATCGCATAAGTTTCTTCGGCTTTCTCGGATACCTGCGGGGCTTCATCACGGTCGGAATAATAAAAAAACCATATTCCGAGTACAAGCAGAATGACTATTACGCCGGTGCCGACAAAAATCGTCATGTTCTTATGCATAAATCACCTCTTGTCCTGATTATACAAAAAATAAAAAGCATGGTCACTCCCAATTAACCGGAACCCTGACTTTTTTTCCTGATTTGTTCTTATAAACAAGATATCCGTTTCCCAGACCAAAATGATATAAATCCCTGGTAACAGTTACATCCTGTCTGCAATATCTGATAATATCATCCATCTTGCCTTCCTTCCACCACTTCAGGGCCATCAGGCCGTTGGCGGATTTTTTCGAATTGAGGGTATGGCCGGCCAGATGATCCAGGGATAAGCGATGACCAAGGCGCTTTTCTACATCCGTCAATATATCAAGAGTGGGTAAAGAATGAAAGTTAAAACCGGACTGGCCTCTGAGAACCCTGTAATCAAACCTGACAATGTTGAACCCTATCACCAGATTGAATTTGCTCAGATACTCCCCAAGTTCATCGGTCTGATCCTGGGTAAAAGATAAAAAGTCTTTCGAAACAGAGTCATAGACCACTGAGCAGCTTACTCCCATGAGATGGCAGTTGCCCCAGCCGCCTACTTCCCGGGCGGACAATCTTGTTTCAATATCAAGAACTGCATATGATCCTGACTTCGGTGTTCTGGTGACCCGGTACTGTTTTTTTGGAGAACAGACAAAGCCGCTTTCTCCGGGGTTGTCAGCGAACAGGAATTCTTCACCGCTCATCTCCGAAAGAATCCACCTGGCCGCCTCCTTGTCCAGGGGCCTGTTTCCCGAGCCGCACTTGGGAGAATGAACGCATGCAGGACAGCCGTTTTCGCAAAGACATGATGAAAGAACTGACCCGGCCTTATGAAGCAGCTTGTCAATAAGCTTGAAAGCCTGAAGGCTGAGCCCGATGCCTCCGGGAACTCCGTCGTAAATAAACACCGCTCCCTGTTTCAGCTGTTCGTGGACCGGAGTTGATATTCCTCCCAGATCGTTTCGATCGGTAAGTATGACCATGGGCAGTGTACCGATGAGGCAATGTTCCAGGGCATGGATACCGCCCATAAAATGCATCATCCTGTCTTCAATTCTTTTTTGCAGATCATTATTTATTGTCAGCCAAAGACCTTCGGTTTCAAAGATTATGGGAGGCAGGTCCAGGGGAACCATTCCGATTCGTTTTTGCCCCCTGACCAGTCTTTTTTCATATGCAATCACCTCTTCAGTCACTTTGAGCCTGCCTGAGCAGACTTTTCCCGCTCCGGTACTTCCTGTTTTGTAGGTTTCCATGATCTCTGTCACCTTCCGGGTGCAGACCTTGGTATAATAGTTGACTCTGGTTTCACATACAAAAACTGAAGAAGTTTCAAGACTCAGTTCCTCAACCAGGTATTTCCTGCCCATGTGCAGGTAAACCGCACCCGGATGGGTTTCATGAAATACCCTGACCTGATCGATCTCTCCCAGGTATTCACCGGTCAGATGATCAAAAATGCTGAAATTCCTGCCTGAACCGCGAAGGTCTACATCCTTTTGGGGGTACTCCTCTTTAGTATAATAATACTCGCTATTGCCGCTGCAAATCAACCTGCCTTCCTTTTCAAGACATGAGATGGATTTTTTAACTTCAGGGTCCAGAAACTTTTCAGTACCCCGCAATGGAAGCTCAGAAGCGGCACAAACCAGATGTTTGGCCAGGATATTGGGATTATAGGGATTGATGACTGCGCTCTCAGGCTCCAGGGAAAAGAATTCTTCCGGATGACGCAAGAAATATTGATCCAGGGCGTCTTCATGACCGATAAGCGCCACAGCGCTGTCCCTGCCGCTGCGGCCCACCCGGCCGGCCCTCTGCCAGGTAGCCATTATTGAACCCGGATAACCGACAAGCAGGCAAAGATCCAGATGCCCGATGTCTATGCCCAGTTCCAGAGCGCTGGTGGAAACCACGGCCAGAAGGTCTCCCGAAGAAAGTCCGGCTTCAATTTCTCTGCGCTGCTCAGGTAAAAACCCGGCCCGGTATGCACTGATCCTGTCCTTATAAGGCCCGGATTTTTCAGCGCACCACATGGCGATAAGCTCGGTCATCTTCCTGGACTGGGTGTAAACTATTGTCCGGAGACCTTTTTCCAGGGCTTTATGCAGAAGATTTATGGCTGCCCCGGCAGCTCCGTGCAATAAGGGATCAATCAGAAGAAAATGTTTTTTGCCGCGTGGAGCGCCGCTTTTGGTGATGCTTTGGGGCTCAAGTCCCGTGAGGCCTGCGGTCAGGGATGCCGGATTTCTTATGGTGGCTGAACTGAAAATAAAAACCGGATTTTGTCCGTAATAAGCGCAAATTCTAGCAAGCCTTCTGAATACCCAGGCCATATTCGATCCCATGACCCCGCGATAGGTATGAACTTCATCCACGACAACATACTTCAGTCCGCGAAAAAACTTTCGCCAGCCGCGGTGGTAGGGCAAAAAGGACCGGTGCAGCATATCCGGATTGGTCAGGATGATCCGCGGAGGATCAGCCCTGATCATCCTGCGCAGAGACTGATCCGTATCGCCGTCATAAATGGCCGAGGTAATGTTCTTCCCCTCAGGCTGCATTTTTCCGACAATTTCATTTATGCTCAGCTGCTGGTCCTGGGTGAGGGCCTTGAGGGGAAAAAGATACAGAGCCCTGGCATCGGAATTCTCAAGAATTGATTCAAAGACGGGCAGATTGTATATGAGGGATTTGCCGCTGGCGGTGGGAGTTGAGATGACCGCGCTCCGCCCTGATCTGACCAGGTTCAGCGCTTCCGCCTGATGGGAGTATAAGACTTTTATTCCGCTCTCTTTGAGAGCCCTGGTTAAAGACTCGGGAAGACTGTCCGCATGCCTGTAGCTGCCTTGAACGGCAGGCAGCTCTTTATGGCTTACGATACTCAGGCCGAGGGATTCATCACTTGATATCTCCCTGATATATTTATCTATAGACACAATTTGTTTTTTTATTGTTTTTTCGCCTGCGGCGTTACTTTTAAAGCTCCTGAACTGACCGTGCATGGTCTGGTTGATCAACCCCGGGTGCGACTCAACGGATTAAATTGGCTCTTCAACGTTAGCCGTGGATTTTGTTCAAATCCACTCATTAGTATCAGGAACCAAAATTAACATGTCTCTTATCAGCCTAAATCAGCGCAATCAACGACTAAAAACTCTCAAGGCTTTCATCATCTGGTCTGAATATTATATTTCTTAAGCTTATACTGCAAAAGGCTCTTGGAAATACTTAAAAACTCTGCTGCCTTGACCTGAACAAACCCGCTTTTCACCAGCGCCCTTCTTATCAACGCCGCTTCAATTTTTTCAAGGGTACCGGCCAGCTCCAGCTTGATGGGCAAAAGATCGACCGCGCTTTTGAACTGGGCTTCCTCATCCTTTATTTCACTGGGTAGATCCTCAACACCGATGACATCCTTGGCCGCCAGCACCATGCATCTTTCCACCACGTTTTCCAGTTGTCTGACATTGCCGGGCCATTCATAGGCAGTAAGGTACTCAAGGGCATCAGGGGCAAACTTTTTATTGCTCCTGTTCTCGTCCCCGGACAATTTCTGCATGAAATGAGCAACCAAAACAGGTATATCCTCTCTTCTTTCACGCAGGGGAGGAATGTCTACATTGACCACATTCAGACGGTAATACAGATCTTCCCTGAAATTTCCCTGTTCCACGGCCTCTTTAAGATTTTTGTTTGTGGCCACAACCAGCCTTATATCAACGGTAATGGTCTTGCTTCCACCCACCCGCTCAAAAGATCTTTCCTGAAGCACCCTGAGGAGCTTCACCTGCAGGTCGGATGAAAGTTCACCGATTTCATCCAGGAAAAGAGTGCCGCCATGGGCCAGCTCAAACCGGCCTTTCTTCATGGCTGAGGCTCCTGTAAAGGACCCCTTTTCATGTCCGAATATTTCGCTTTCCAGGACCCCGGGATTCAAAGACATGCAGTTGACCGAAATAAAAGGAGCATTCTTGCGCGGGGAACTGTAATGTATCGCCTTGGCGATCAGTTCCTTTCCCGTGCCTGATTCACCCGTCACCATAACCGTAGACTTGCTCGGGGCCACCTTGGAAACCAGCTGGAGCACTTCGCGGATCGGCTTGCTCCTGCCCACCAGTTTATGCGGACCATGCTGTTCAGCCAGGGTCTGACGCAGCCTGATAATCTCCTGTTCTGATCTGGAGAGCATCACCGCCTTTTTGACCGACAAGACCAGCTCGTCATTGGAAAACGGCTTGGAAATATAGTCAAAAGCCCCGCACTTCATAGCCTCGACCGCACCGTCAATACTTCCGTAAGCAGTCATTATCAGGACCGGAATATGGGGATAATTCTTACGGACATGCTCCAGCACTTCCTGGCCGGATACTCCGGGCATTTTCATGTCGGTGATGACCACGTCCACTTCAGACTCGTCCAGGTAGTTAAGAGCCATCTCGGGATCACTAAGAGCAGTCACGCTGTAATCTTCCTCACCCAGAATGGTTTCCAGAATCAGGAGGTAATTTTTTTCATCATCTATAACTAATATTTGGTTATTCATGTCGTTCTACTTCAAAGTTAGCTTCAGAACCGGGAAATTCCACCTTAACCAAAGCCCCGCCCTGTTCATTGTTGGCCAGAATTATATCCGCTCCATGATTTTTCAGAATGTTGCCGGCAATGGCCAGGCCCAGTCCGGTTCCCGTATCCTTGGTAGTGTAGAATGGTTCAGGATACTTATCCAGCATGGAAGGTTCAAAACCCGGCCCTGAATCGGAAACAATCACCTCGGGACGCTTGCCGTTGGCGACCCTGATCCTGATCGTCCCTTCTTTAGGCGTAGCCTGAAGGGCGTTTGCAAAAATATTGTAAAATGCCCTGTAAATCAGGTCCTTGTCACCGGAAACAACCAGCTGATCAGCAAAATCCTTTTCCAGGACGATACCTTTCTTTTCCACTTCAGATCCCAGGAAAGAAAACATTTCCCTCCATACCCTGACCAGGTCGACCTGATCCATCCTGGGCTGCTTTGGTCTGGCATAATCAAGGAAATCATTGACGGTCTGGCTGAGTCTCTTGGATTCGTCAAAAATGGCTTCCAGCAGCCTGGCATTGGGTGATCCCTCTTTTTTGGCCCGTCCATAAAGTATCTCGCTGCTGCTTCGGATAATTCCCAGGGGGTTTCGGATTTCATGAGCGATACTGGCCACCATCCTTCCCATACTGGCCAGCTTTTCATTTTGATGAAGCTCTTTTTCCAGTCTTTCCTTTTCAGTTATCCTCAGGGCCAGAACCTTGTCCGTCCGAAGGATAATCATGTACAATAGAAAGAAAAGTATCAGGGAAGAGGTGAATGAACCGATAATTATCAACCACTGAAAATGGATCACGGATTCGTAATCAGCGGTTATATCCTGGGTGAATTCCAGTATTCCCATAATCGATTCTTCCCTCACGCCCAGCATCCTTTCAGCCCTCAAAGGATAAACCGTCTTCAGGACTATGGAGTCGGGTTCCAGGGAAAACCTGATCATGGCCATCCAGTTGGAAATCTTTTTCTGGAGCTTAAAGCTGTACTGACCCTGTTCAACCGCTTTCCGGACGCTGATATCGTTCAGCCCTGTCTGTCCTACAAGGTCCGCATTGGTGGAGTAGGAAACAGAACCTTCAATATCATAAATACTCACTTCAAGGACGTGAAAGCTATGGGTTGTGGAACTGATAACCTGATCCAGCCTTTCATACTGGACCGGCTGTTTTAATTCAATCCGGCCGAATCCCAGCACCGTGGGCAGAGTAAAACGCTGGTATATCTGATGGTTGAGGTTTTCCGCCAGGAGCAGGGCAAACTCATGATTCTTGCTGATAACGGTTTGTCTGGCGAAATTGGCGATAAAAACGGACAAAATCAGACTTGAAGCAAGTATCAGAACCAGGGAACTCCAGGATAGAAACTTGACAAATTGAAAAGGCCGTGCCGGGTCAGGCCTGAATAGATGCCTGAACAAATTACAAATCCTCTGCGCGGCAAAAAGTTATCTGAAAACTCGTCATCTTATGTTTTGCTTCCGGCGCAACTGTTGATCCAAGGCGGAAAATCGGACCTGCACCGGCTTCAGTAGCCGGATGAGCCGACCATTGCATATCTTCATTCATCCTGCCCCAGGAGGCAAAACTTCGGTTAATCCGTCCTGACATAAAAAATCCTTAGCATCCAGATTGTAATGGGTTGTAATGGCGGCATAATGCAGCCGGTTAAAAATATCACCACAAAGAACAGGGAGCAGGCATAACTTTGATTTTATGCCTTATCTTCATTTCCTCTGCATTTCTTTGCGCCGAGAGTCTGTATTCATTTCGAAAGTTTGCAGATCAGCTGCGTTATAATTTATGGAGCAAGCCGCCAATCCTTCCCAGACAGTCTTTAAGCAGCTGCTCATCAACAGCGTAAGAAATCCTGATACACCGGTCATCTCCAAAAGCCTGACCGGGGACAAGGGCAATTTTTTCTTCTTCCAGAATAACCTGACACAATCTGGCGGAACTGTCCACATCGCCTTTATAAAAGGAGTCCACTCGAGGAAAGATATAGAAAGCTCCATCGGGTTTAGGACAATAAGCATCTTTCCACGAGTTGACAATCTCCATGGCCATGTTCCGGCGGGATACAAAGGCTGATTTCATTTCCTGGACAAAATCCAAAGGGCCGGATAAGGCAGCCAAAGCGGCTTTTTGCGCAATTGAGCAGATGTTGGATGTAGACTGGCCCTGAATTTTACTCATTGACTTGATAAGTCCGACATGAGCCAGTACGTAGCCCACCCGCCATCCGGTCATGGCAAAGGTCTTGGAAAGTCCGTTGACCACGGCAATTTTATCCTTGTTTTCTGTCCAGAATGCGCATAAAGAAGCCGGTTTGGCCGGAGAATATACCAGTTGATCGTATATCTCGTCACAAATAACAAAGATATTCCTTGAAGCGGCCCATCTAGCCAGCTCGACAAGGGCGCTCTCTTTATAATGACATCCTGTGGGGTTGGAAGGGGTGTTAAGAATCAGAATCTTTGTTTTATCGGTTACATGCTTTTCCAGACTCTCTGGTTTAACCAGAAAGTCGTCTTCAGGCTCAGTCGGGACCACGACCGGAACCCCCTGGGCAAGCTGAACCAGAGACGGATAACTGACCCAGTATGGTCCGGGAATAAGCACTTCATCGCCGGGATCGACCATTGCCTGAAGAATATTGTACAGACACTGCTTGCCTCCGTTGGAGACCATGACTTCATCGAAGCGGCAATCAATAGAATAGGTCCTTGAAAAATATCCGGCCACGGCCTCTCTTAGTTCCGGAATTCCCGGAACAGCAGTATATCTGGTAAAGCCTTCATCCAAGGCATTCTTGGCTGCCTGAATGACATGGGGGGGGGTGGGAAAATCAGGCTCACCAACTGCCAGGCTGACGACATTTTCACCTCTGGCCCGCATTTCCTGGGCTTTAGCGTTAATGGCCAGGGTGGCGGATGGTTGAATACTGGTGACTCTTTTGCTAAAATTCATAATTTTATCCTTCAGACATTTTTGTTGAGGTTTTGAAAAATTGACAAATACCAAACATGGCCTATTTAATGCTTGCGTAAGTTCCGAACAGCGAAAATACATAATAAAACTTTCATCCAAGGTAAAACATAAAATTTCATATATCAGTGGAGGATTTTAAAGTGAAAATGCTAAAAGCCAGCAACATGAAGCGTTGCATAGGATGTTATTCGTGCTCCCTTGCCTGTGCCAGAAATGTCCATAAATCTTTTTCCTGGAAAAGGTCGGGAATCAGAATTCACTCATCCGGAGGCATAAGTACCGGATATGAGGCAACCGTGTGTCTGGCTTGCGATCCGCCCCCCTGCGCTCCGGTCTGCCCGACAGAGGCCTTAAAACACAGAAAAGGGGGAGGAGTGCTTTTAAAGGAAGAACTGTGCATCAACTGCGGAGAATGCGCCAAGGCCTGCCCTGTCGGCGCCATCTACTTTGACCCGGAAAAGAATATTCCGGTTTTCTGCATCCATTGCGGCAGGTGCGTGCCCTTTTGCCCCCACGACTGCCTCGAAATGGCCGAACCCTCAAAGGAGATCAGCAATGCACGATAAATTCAGAGTACTTGTGGTCGACCTGACCAGCAAGAAATCCAAGGTCGAGTATTTTGACGCCAGAAAAAAATGGATTGGCGGGAGCGGACTGGCTGCCGGCCTTTTTGAGCAATACGCTTTGTTTGATCAGGATCCATTTCACCCGGACCAGCCTGTAATTTTCGCCATAGGACCTTTAACCGGTCTTTTCCCCATGATGAGCAAAACCATAATGAGCTTTATGTCTCCTTACAACAATCAGTACGCCGAGTCCCACGGAGGCGGCAGATCAGCTCTGGCCCTCAGGTTCGCGGGATATGACGCCCTGGTAATAACCGGCAGGGCGGAAAAACTCACTTGTCTTGGTTTTGGGGCTAATGAAATTCACATTCAGGATGTTCATTACCTTAAAGGCATGGACATATTCAAGACCGGCAAGATCCTCAGGAATCTTAAACCCAAAAATCCCGGGCATCGAAGCATTCTGCGCATAGGTCCGGCAGGTGAAAACCTGGTCAGCTATGCCTGCGTGAATATTGATACATACCGGCATTTTGGCCGCATGGGCGGTGGAGCTGCCCTGGGAGCCAAAAACATAAAGGGGATCATAATCTCCGGTGATTCCACCTTTGACCTGCCTGCTGACGCTGTAAAAGAGTACGGCAAAACATATAAGGAAATCTATAAAGATGTTACCGAAACAGGAGCTGTGCGCAAATACCACGACCTGGGCACGCCGGAGAATCTTGTTCCCCTGAACGAACTAAAGGCCCTGCCCTGGCGCAATCTTCAAAGCACCCATGACCCTGAGATTGAATCCATATCAGGGGAAAAATTCGCCAAAGATCTTCTTCTCAGGCAGGTGGCCTGCGCCGGATGTCCGGTGG
>SKKD01000050.1 GCA_007121655.1 Desulfonatronovibrio sp.
CTAACCTGTTATCGTTAATAGGTTAACCGGACACTACTGAGTTGACATGGTTTGCCTTCCTGTTAAAAGTCAGCCCAGATAATAAAAAACAGGTCAGAACAATGCGTTTCGCTATTATTTCAGATATCCATGGCAATATCGAAGCCTTTAACCGGGTCCTGGATGACATTTCATCCCGGAATATTCATTCATGCTATTTCCTTGGAGACGCCGTCAGCTACGGTCCTGAACCTGAACTTTGCGTCAGGCTGTTGCAGGATAAAAAAATTCATTGTATTCTGGGCAATCACGAACTGGCTATTGTTCAGCCCGGGGCCGCAAAACTATTTAATCAACCTACCCGTGAACATTTTAAACATGCCAGAAAACTTTTATCACACCAGTCCATCAGTTATATTTCCACATGGCCTGAAGTCCGTAATGAGCACAACATGCTTCTGGTGCACGGATGCCCGCCTGATTCAGTAACCAGATATCTTTTTGAGGTGGATGAACAGAAACTTTTCCGGATTTTAAGGGCCATGCCCACGGATATTGCTTTCGTCGGCCATACTCACGAACTGGAGATTATCCTGTGCAACCAGTCCGGAATAATCCGTAAAAATATTCCCAGGGGAGTTTTTGAGGTGGAAGGGGACAAGGTGTTGATCAACGCGGGCAGTGCAGGTCAGCCCCGTGACGGCGATAACAGGGCAAAATATATTGTCTGGGACCAGGAGAACAAGACCATTGAAGTCCGCTATGTTGAATATGACATTGGAAAGACAATCCGGGGTATTCTGGACAGGGGCTTCCCTGAATATTACGCCCAGCGTCTGAGATGATATGCGCTACATCGGCAAATACAAACTGCTTGGCCTTTTAGGCCGTGGCGGGATGGGCAGTGTCTACAAGGTGATGGACCCGGCGCAAAAAAACCTCGGGGCCATGAAGGTTTTGCGGCCCAGCCGGATTATGCTGGATATAGCAGGTTTTGAAGTACTGAAAAAGCGGTTTCTTAAAGAAGCGCACATAATGAAGCAACTGAAGAACAGGCATGTGGCTGATGTTTTCGAGGTTGGAGAACACGGCGGACTGCCTTATATGGTTCAGGAATATTTATGTCTGAATCTTGGGCTTTTGATAGGCGAATCAAGCAGGGCCGAGGTGCCGACAAGACCTTTATCTCCGCTTAAATCTCTGGAAATGATTACCCAGGTTCTTGCGGGTCTGTCCGGAATTCATGAGTCAGGTCTGATTTACAGGGACATCAAACCCGAAAATATCATGCTGAGTCGATCAGGAGAAGTTAAGATAATTGATTTTGGCCTGTCCAGGTTTATTCATGATCAAGAGCAGCTCTTCAGAGGCATGATCATAGGATCTCCGTATTACGCCGCGCCTGAACAGATTGACAATCCTGAAAGGGCTGATCAGCGCTCGGATATTTATTCCGCAGGTGTTGTTCTGCACAGAATGGTCACAGGACATCTGCCAGAGATGAATGAGGTTGACGTCTCAGGACATTCCCTTCTCGGCTCCGGCTGGCACTCATTATTAAAGACTGCGCTGGCTGTGAATCCCGATCACCGTTTTCCAAACGCAGCAGCCATGTGCAGGGAAGTGCTGAAACTGAAGCTGGACTGGAAAAACAGGCAAGAGCAGGTCTGTGCCCTGCCCGGCGGAAAAAATAAAAATATTTCCAGAAAATTTAGGCGGCTCAGAAGCAGGCCTCTGCATACGGGCAGGACAGATCCGGCTAGTCTGGGAGACCTGAACAGTCTTATGCAGCCGGAGGTGTATATTGACAATAAATTTCAGCAGACCGAGAAGGGTGTTCTGGATCATGCCACCGGCTTGACCTGGGCAAAAGATACCTCGTCGCATCAGCTGAACTTTGAGCAGAGTCTGGAATATATCGGGGTTCTTAACCAGCAAGATATTACTCGGGAAAATACAGATCAATGGCGCCTGCCTACTATCGAGGAGCTCATAAGCCTGCTCGGTCCGAGGCAAAGGCTGGACGACTTTTGCGGTCCTGATCTATGGCATTTAAAAAACCGGCCCTGGCTGTGGAGCGCCGACTCCCAAACCAGGACAAAGGCCTGGATAGTGGACATGGATCAGGGAGCTGTTCTGGCCCAGGACCGCATGTGCCGGTTCCATGTCCTGCCGGTCAGACAAAATTATGGCGAATAACACAGTTTCATGAGGTTTTATGAGACTCTTTATTGGAATCCCGTTACCCCGTCAGTATCAGGAAATGCTTGGTTCCATCAGGAAAGAATGGGAGAAAAGATTTAAATCAAAACTGAGCTGGACAAGGCCGGATAATTGGCATCTGACCATAAAGTTTCTGGGAGAAGTAAAGGATGATAAGTTGCCTGAACTTGAAAAATTTATCAAAGAGCTGGATTTCGAATGCTTTTCCATTGAAGGTTCAGGTGTGGGTTTCTTCGGCTTCAAAGGGGAATACAGGGTTATATGGCTGGGGCTTAAAAAAGATGTCCAGTCATTGATTGGCCTGGCCGTGAAGATTGATTATGGTCTTAATATTCTTGGTTTTGAGAAAGAAAAAAGACCTTTCAGGGGGCATCTGACTTTGGCAAGGATTAGAAGGTTCTATAAAACTGATCCCTGGACCGAGATGGCTGAACATGTCGGCAACAGGGAATGGCCCGTTTTTGAAGTCAAAGAGGTGGTTCTCTGGCAAAGCATATTGGGCCGGAGCGGTCCAAGGTATGAAACGGTTACTCGCGCTGCCCTGTCATGACTTTCGTGTGTCCCGCATAAAGTTTTAAATGTTTAGAAAATTTTTATTCCGAACCTTAATAAATGAATAATGACATCAATCAGGCTGTTGAGGCTATCAAACAGGGTAAAATCATAATATACCCAACAGAAACTTTTTTTGCCCTGGGCGGTACAGGTACAGATCCGGATGTTGTGGAAAAAATCCGGAAGATAAAGGGCCGTCCATTGCAAAAGCCGCTGCCCCTGATTGTCGGATCCCTCTCTCAATGTCTTGAAGTAGCTGAGCTGGACAGGTTGTCGCTGACAGTAGCTCGGCAGTTCTGGCCGGGGTCCCTCTCTCTTCTGGTCAGAGCAAAAAAGATCATACCATTCGGGGTGAAGGATTCCGAGAACATGGTCTCAATCAGGTTTACCCCGCATCAGGATGCAGCAAGGTTATGCCAAATGTCCGGTTCACCTCTCATCGCCACCAGTGCCAATTTCAGCGGGAAGGCTTCGTGTGCAAGGTTTGAAGATATTGATGAGCAGCTTGTTGCCAGGGTAAACTTTGTTTTCAATTCTGATATTGACCCGAAGGGAAATCTTCCATCCACTCTGGTAAAGATTGCCGGACCGCAAACATTAAAAATCATCAGGCCGGGAGAGGTCTCCATTCAGGAGATTATTCAAAAAGGCTGGGAAGTTATATCATGACAAGGAACATCTATCTCTTGTTTTTTTTACCTTAACCGGACCTTCAAGGATTTTGGCGCCGGAATTCCTGGCTATTTTATTCAGCATACCCTTGAACAACCAGATATGCACCGGAGCCAGACTCTTCCAGTAGGTCAGACCCCAGAGCCCTTTGGGGTAAAACCTGGCCCTTTGAACCAGAATAGTCTGATTTTTTCCCTGCGCAAAAAGGTCAAACTCCAGCACGGCCTGGCCGGGAATCTTCATTTCAGCCAACAACCTGAGCTGTTCAAATTTTTTAACCAGAATTACTCTCCAGAAATCAATTGTATCCCCATAGCGCAACTCGCTTTGAGCCCTGCGTCCCTGCCTGTAGCCGCTCCCCCCTATCAATCTGTCTGCAACTCCTCTGATGCGCCATAAAAAATCAGCGTAATACCAGCCATGTTTTCCCCCGATGCCTTCTATGGCCGGCCAGATTTTTTCAGGAGGGAGACCGAGCCGAATCTCGTAGGCTATCTCATATATGTTGCCGCCTGCATAATTCGTGTCCGAACAGGTTACCCATTCAGGGGCGTTAACCTCTCCAGCGTCAGTCCAGCAGGTATCAACCTTTTCCTGTTCAACTCTGGCCAGGGCCATTTTTATTGCTTCTCTGCAGGTCAAAAGTTTTTGGGGAATAATCTCTCTGATACGGTTTTCTTTACAGACAACAGGGTTCTTAAGTCCTTCAGCCAGAGGCCTGGCCAATGATGAAGGCACCGGAGTGACCAGATGAATCCAGTAAGAGCTTAGTTTTGGAGTCAGAAAGGGCACCGGGATGATGAGTCTCTGGGGGAAACCCGCTTCCCGGGAATAAATTTTAAAAAGCCTGGCATATGTCAGGATATCCGGGCCGCCAATCTCAAAGGTTTTACCAATTGTTCGGGGATTATCGAGACATCCGGAAAGATACTCCAGGACATTGGATATTGCTATTGGCTGGCTTTGGGTATGAACCCATTTGGGGGTAATCATTATTGGAAGACGTTCCACCAGATAGCGCATTACCTCAAAAGAGGCGCTGCCTGAGCCCATGATCATGGCGGCCTTTAAAAAAGTAACCGGAACCGGCCCATTTTGCAGAATTTCGCCCACCTCCAATCTGGATTTCAGATGATGGCTTAAATCCTTGCCCTGATCCCCAAGTCCTCCCAGATAAATGATTTGCTTTAACCCAGCCTTTTCAGCTGATTTGACCATGTTTTGGGCTGCCAGCCTGTCTTTTGAAGAAAAATCATTTTTTGCTCCGTGTCCAGGTCCCATGGAATGTACAAGATAAAAAGCCGCACTACATCCCGTGCAAGCCTTATCAAGGCTTTCCTGGTCCAGCACATTGACCTGAACCGGTTCAAACCCGGGATGAGAGGAAAAGGCACGACAAGATAATTTGTCGGGATTTCTGGCACCGGCCCTAACCCTGTATCCCTTATCCAGAAGCAGCGGTACAAGCCTGCCTCCAACATAACCGCTTGCACCCAGGACCAGTACAGTTTTTGCAGTATCAACTTTCATTTAATCCTCATAATATGTATGACTCAAAACAAGTTGTGGTTAAAATCTTTACTTTAAATCAGCCGCGATTTTCAGGTCAATCAGTCAATAAATCTAATTCCAAAAGTCTGGTTCAAAATCTTAAACCATGCCTGTACGTCAGCCATGGTATTTTAAAAAGAGGTTCAAGATTTTTAACCCATAAGTTAAAATAAAAATCAAAAAATACAGTAGGAAAAAGGCCTTAGGGTGTTTTTTGTTTGTGGCCCGTATATTGCTAGATGATTAATAAGTTTCTTCCTCCTTTTGCAATAGCCGGCTGCCTAGTTCCACCAGAACAAGGCAGCCGGCTTTTTTTGTGCAATATAGTTCTTATGAGCTCAGCATATTTTTGCGAAGTATTGATGACTATGTTCTTTATTGTCCAAAGCCTACCCTGTTTGAAATTCTCTTTTCCATTATTTTCATGATTTTTTCAATTTTTATTTCACTCATGCATGCCGGGTCCAGGCAGTCAATAATGGCAGTTTCTGAGCATGGACGGCATGGCTTGGGGCTAGTAATTATGTCAATGCCGTGAGGTCCCCAGATTTCAGGAGATGTCGGACCAAACAGGGCAATTCCTGGCACATTGAACATCCCTGCAAGATGCATGGGACCACAATCATTTCCTACTACAAACAGGGCTTTTTTAATCAGGTTCTGCAGTTGCTCATAATTATGACAGGTTATTGCGTCAAAGCCCTGAACATCCACTCCCTGTTCCTGTTCCACAGGTCCCAGGACAAATTTTACTTTAAATCCTTTTTTTTCAAGTAAATGAGCGAGGCCAAGATAATTTTCCAAAGGCCAGTTTTTCTTTCTGTTGCCTGAACCTGGAAAGAGCAGCACATATTCGGGGCTTTTTTTTGGGCCAAAAAAATCATTCCAGGCATTTTTCCAGTCATTATCTGAAAATATACCATTCTTTTCTAATATGGAAAGGCAGGTTTTTCTAAAGTTTGTTGATGCCTCTCTGTCAACTCCTGTTAGAAAAATCAATCTGTGGTCCACACAGGAGGTTGTAACCCTGTTTATGCCGAACCAGAATACCTTATAGCTCTCCAGAGCCGCGGGCCATTTATGGACATGATAAAGCCCGGATATGCTGCTTATCAGCGTGCCGGGCAATCTGCAAATTCTTAAGGGGTTCAACCAGAAGAGGAAATCAGTTCGTCCGGCCCAGAAAATTGAAGAGTCGGGGAACGCGGTCCTTATTGACAGCATGGAAGGCCAGCAAAGCAGAAAATCGCCCAAAGCCCCTTTATGAACCAATATGATATTGCCAGTAGGTATAATGTGCATTAGTTTCAATTATCAAAACATTGAAGTTTGTGGAAAAAAAGTGAAAAAATTCACTTAACCATTTAAAATGAATTGAAGAGTATGAGTTATTACAAGCCATGCCCATCCTGCAGGGAACCGATCCTGTTTTATAAAAATCCTGTGCCTACAGTTGATATAGTAGTTTTTGTACATCCTGGAAAGATTGTTTTAATAGAGCGGAAAAATTATCCTGAAGGGTGGGCATTACCCGGCGGATTCGTGGATTACGGCGAAAGTGCCGAGCACGCAGCCACAAGAGAGGCCCGGGAAGAAACCGGACTCGATGTTGTACTTACAGGTCTTCTGGGTGTTTATTCTCATCCTGACAGGGATCCAAGGTTTCATACCTTAAGCTCGGTATACATGGCCCATCCCCTGAATAAGGATAACCTTAAAGCCGGAGACGATGCTTCTGAAGCACGGCTTTTCAGCTTACATGACTTGCCTGATCTGGTTTTTGATCATAATAAGATTATTAATGATTTTATGGTATTTCAGAATAAACTCGGATACAAATAAAAATTTTTAGCTCAAAACACTACCAATATGTATATCTGCATTGATCTTGGGGGAACCAATCTCCGGGGGACCTGGATAAATAAATCCGGAAAATCCGGAAAGGTAAGTATTGTTGCCCGTCCTAAAAGTCTGGAAGGTACTAAGGAAGCACTTTTTGTTATCATCCAGGAAATCAAAAAGGACAGCCCTGAAAGTGCACAAAAAATTGGTGTGGCAAGTGCCGGGCCAATGGATCTGGTCGGAGGAATTTACCTTAATCCGACCAATATGCCGGAATTAAAAGGTTTTAATCTGAAAAATTTTATTTCAGAAAAGTTCGGCCTTGATCTGGTGGTGGAAAATGACGCCCAGGCAGCTGCCCTGGGAGAAATATTCAAGGGCTGTCTTTCAGGAGAAAAAGACGCCATAGTCTTTACTTTGGGGACAGGTCTGGGTTCCGGAGTGATTATTAATGAAGATATATGGAGAGGCAGACTGGCGGCTGGACCTGAGCTGGGTCATCTTTACCTGGGTCCGGGCCGGAGGATAAGGTGTGGTTGCGGACAGACCGGGTGCGCCGAAACATGGCTCAATGCCGAGGCTCTCAAAGACCTGGCCGCCAGAAACGGTATCCAGGTAGAGAACCCCAGGGAGCTTGACTACTATCTTACAAAAAAAGATGCTCAGGCCCTGAAGACTCTGTCACAATACGGCCGGAGACTTGGGTTATACCTGAGTCAGGTTGTGTCCATTTTCGGGATAACAAAAATTGGGCTCGGGGGAGGACTGAGCAGGCTCGGTCCTTACTTTGCCGATTCGGTTCACAATACATTAATCCACAGGCTGGCCCCAAGAAAATGGCTTATTCCCGAAAAAATTTGCTTTTCATCTGATCCTGAAATGAGCGCCCTTTGGGGGATGTGTTTTTTAATGCTTCGCAGATCAGATGCACGGGATTAGCAAATGATCTTATTGTTTGTTGCTGCCCGGCAGTCAAGAGTTTTCCATTAACTCCGGCAAAACTGATACTCATTGGACAAATCGGCATCCAGCCTTTTGAAGCTGTTGAAAAGACTGGTTCTGGCTTTCTCACTGGTGACGGCACTGGAATCTGGCCGTAAACAATTCAATTGCTTTAGAAAACTAAAAACTGTAAAGTCGGGAAATGATAACAGAGAATCCGGGTTGGATTATCTGGGTTAATAACCCGGATAATTGCAATAAAAAGTTGAGGTGGCATGAATTCCAGTTATGATATTTGTTTCGTAGCATCAGAAATGTATCCTTTTTCCAAAACCGGCGGATTGGCTGATGTTATCGGAATTTTACCCCTTACTCTTCATAACCTCGGGTACAAGGTTTGTGTTATTACTCCTCTTTACGGACGTTTAGCCACTAGTGAATTCAGTCCGCATCTTGCTTATGAGGATATTAATGTGGGCTATCCCTGGCCTGAGATCAGCGCGGATGTTTATCGGGCAAGCTATTACGGCTTGCCGGTTTATTTTATCGACCGCGGTGAATACTTTGACCGTCGCTATTATTATAATACCCATAAAGGTGACTATTTTGACAATTGCGAAAGATTTATATTCTTTTGCCGGGCAGCAATGGCCCTGATGAAAAAAATGGGCAGTCCGCCCAAAATAGTCCATTCTCATGACTGGCATGCGGCTCTGGTAAATTCTTTTATTCACTATAATAAAAGACATGACTCTTTCTGGGCGGATACTTCCACCATGTTCACTATTCATAACCTTGCCTTTCAGGGAAGGTTTTCTGTCAGGCTTTTCTGGGACAGCGGGCTGCCCTATGAGGCGTGGACCATGAACGGCGTTGAATATTACGACAGTTTTAATTTGCTCAAGGGAGGAATCACTCACGCTGATCTGGTCACTACGGTCAGTCCTTCTTATGCCCGGGAGATTCTGACTACGGAATTCGGGTGCGGTCTTGAAGGAATACTCAAAACAAGAAGTACAGACCTTACAGGTATACTTAACGGGGCGGATTACAGTGTATGGAATCCCGCAAATGATAAGTACCTGGAAGAAAATTATTCCCTGGACAATCCGCAGGGTAAGATTGTCTGTAAAAAAAACCTGATCGAAATCCTCAGGCTTCCGCCCAGACTTATGGACAGACCCATTCTTGGCTTTATTGGAAGGCTGCGCAGCCAGAAAGGAATTGATCTTCTTCTTGAAATTATTCCTGATCTGGTTGATAAAGATGTGGGAGTGGTGGTTCTCGGCGAGGGCGGGGCTGAATATGAGGCCCAGCTGTTGAATATGGTGGAGCTATACCCTCATCATATTTCCGGAGTGGTGGGGTATACCGAGGAAATGGCTCACAAAATTCAGGCAGGAGCCGATATTTTTCTTATGCCCTCAAGATATGAACCATGCGGCCTGACTCAGATGTACAGTCTGCGCTATGGTACACCGCCTATTGCCACGGCAGTCGGCGGCCTTAAAGATACGATTGTTCCCTTCCCGGATGAAAAATCGACGGGATTTATATTTGAGAATCCAACATCCTCGAATTTGTTTCGAACTCTGGAAGATGCCCTTGTTTTGTTTAAGGACAAAGAGGAGTGGAAAAAGCTGCAGACCAGGGGAATGAAAGCGGATTTTTCCTGGAATCGTTCCGCAGAAATGTACATCAAGGCCTACCAAAGTCTTGGTTATCAACAAATAGACGATACCAAAGATCCCAAAATAGTTTCTGATGTTATATAGCAGGTAACAGGATATCTAAAATTGGAAGGACATAGAAAGATCCCAAGTTGTCCGCAATGCATAGTGTAATTGGCGCTTGACTGAACGGGCCTGGTCGGGCAGATGCGGGATGCCTTTCCAGTCAGATCTTTGAGTGCTGTTCAAAGTTTTTTTTCTGACCGATAATTTATTCTCAATTCTATATGGCAGGAGCATAAATATGAAAATGAAAGAGATAAGACAACTGGCTAATGAAAAGAATGTTAAGATTCCCTTTGCCGTGACCAAGATAGAAGCAGTCAGAATCATACAGAAATCTGAAGGGAATTTCGACTGTTTTGCCAGGGCAATTGATGGTTTTTGCGATCAGGACGTTTGCATTTTTTATGATGATTGTCTGGTATTATCTCCCAAAGAATGACCGGTGTCTGTAATAATATACACCCTGGGAGATCCCGCAGGACTTGGCCCTGAACTTCTTTTCCAGGCGAATATTTCAACCGTTCTAGGGGCAAGTTCTCTTTTGCTTGTCGGCCCTGAGAACATTCTTGAACAACATTCCAGATTTTACAGGCGCCAAAAATTCTGGAATAGAATTGAAAATCCTGCCTGCATTCGAACCAAACCCCCGGACATATATCTTGTCCAGCCTCCCGAGCTTGAAGGCCGGAAATATCAACCCGGCAGGGGAGACACCGGGGGTGGATTTGCCGCTGGATCAAGCCTTAAAGTGGCCTGTAATCTAATGAAAAACAGGTATGCGGATGCACTTGTCACCGGCCCTCTGAACAAGGCCTATATGCTTGAGGCCGGATTTAA
>SKKD01000118.1 GCA_007121655.1 Desulfonatronovibrio sp.
CAAAGGAACGGATGAAAAGCTTGGCCGCGACTTTGAAATCCCCTTTTCCCCGCTCCCATGTGGGACAGTTGTCCAGACCGACTTCCGCCATGATGCGATGATTTGAGGTGCCGTCCACTTTTTTGAAAAGATCGCTGTGCGACTGGGCAATGCGGGGGTTGATCTCCAGCAGCCACAACTCGTCGGTTTCCTCATTGTAGAAATATTCTATGTTGAAGGGGCTGTTGTCAAAACCGATGTGCCTGATCAGGGTTTGGGAAGACGTAAAGATACGTTCCCTGACAGCGTCGGGCAGGACCGATGGATACTGGAATCGAGAGAAGCTGACCTGATTGGAATGACGGAAAGAGTCAACAATGCCGTGACTGTCGATCTTTCCCTGACAGGCAAAGCCCTCCAGTGTAACCTGCTTGCCGTTGATGATGTCCTCTGCGATACAGAACCCTCCGGCCCGCATCTCTTCAGGAATATCAGCGTATTGCAAGAGCTCATCCATGGGTTCTGAAAAACTGTGGATCCCTTTGCGGATTTTCACAATGGCCTGGCGGAACTCGTCAGCGTTATTGATGCGGAACCCGAGATAACCGGCAAAGGCTTTGACCGGTTTGATCCAGAAGGGATAGGAGAGTTCAATGCCGTCCAGAGCGTTATCGTCAAAAGGATCGAAACGTGTGAATGCCGGAGTCATATTCGGAACAGCCTCCTGCTGACGGACCCGGCTCCAGTACTTGTGTTCGCACTGTAGAACACTCTCCAGGGTCGGCGACTTTGTTCCGTAACGTCGGGCGAGGATCGGAAGCATCAGGCTGACCGGAAAATCCCAGAAGCTGACAATGGCATCAATTGTTCCCCTAAAAGCGTCCAGTCGTTTCTGTGCTTCATCGAGCATCCACCGGACTTTGTAATTCTTGGCGCCGTGGGATTCCTCATAGGCGAGCAGCTCGTAAAAGGTATACTCCTCCTTATCCTGAATCTCCTGAAGTTTCATCCAGTTGAGTTCATCCGGACCGATAACGAAAATATTCTTTTTCATCCATTCCTCCCGGGAAAAAGGTTAGGGACAACACTCACTTGCCTGTATGAGTCGGACATCCTCTTCCGTCATTTCCTGAACATCTTAAAATTCTCAGTCGGATTTTTTTTATAGTTCATGGATCTGTCCTGTCATCGCTGCAAAATTTTTTTAAGCTCATTCAGAGAATGGGTGTTGATTATGTCTTTTGCCTCAAGCCATCCCCTCCTGGCCTGGTCCACTCCGAAGCGCATGAATTTAAGATCCGACCGGCTGTGGGCATCGGTGGAGATGGCAATCTTGACGTTCATCTCTTTGGCCATTTTACAGTGCAGGTCGGAAAGATCCAGCCGGTCGGGGTGTGAATTGAGCTCCAGGAAGCATCCTCTTTCGCCGGCAGCTCTGACGATCTTCTCCATATCCACATCATAAGGCGCGCGTTCATTGATCAGCCGTCCCGTCGGGTGGCCCAGAATATTAAAGTAAGGATTGTCCATGGCCCGGATTATTCGTTCTGTCTGATCCTTTTTGGACATATTGCGGTTATAGTGCACGGAGCATACCGTTAGATCGAGTTCTTTAAGGATCTCATCGGGCAGGTCCAGGGACCCGTCTTTCAGGATATCCACCTCAATCCCCTTGATCAGGGTTATGCCCTCCAGTTTCTCATTCAACCGGTCGATCTCTTTTATTCGTCCGGCCAGTCTAATGGAATCCAACCCTTTGGCCATGTAAACCCTCTTTGAATGCTCGGTGACGGCCAGATATTCATAACCCTGTTCTTTTGCAGCCTGGGCCATCTCTTCAAGGCTGTGATGTCCGTCGGTTTCCTTGGTGTGACTGTGCAGATCCCCGCGCATGTCTTTGAGGGCTACGAGTTCAGGCAGCTTATTATTCAGAGCCGCCTCGATCTCCCCCCGGTTTTCCCTGAGTTCAGGTTCAATAAAGGGTAGTCCGACAGTACCATAAACTTCTTTTTCGGTTTTTCCCGCAATTCGTTCCTTATCCTTAAACACACCGTATTCATTGATCTTTAAGCCTTTCTGGATTCCTAGTTTTCGTACCGCGATGTTATGACTTTTGGAACCTGTGAAATAATGCAGTGCTGCTCCGTAATATACCTGTGCCAGGACATACAGATCCACCTGGAGCCCCGAGCGCAGCACCACGGTGGAACGGCTTTTCCCCCTGGTGACGACATTGCGGATATCCTCATACGCTGCAAATCGCTTCATCACGGCAGGTCCGTTTTTGCAGGTTACAAGTATGTCCAGATCTCCAACTGTTTCTTTTCTGCGTCTGAAGCTGCCGGCTACAATAATATTTTTGATTTCTCCTGTTTGTTTCAGATAGGCGATGAGTGGTTCGGCCTGTTGCTGAGCTTCCAGCAGTTTGATCCTTTTTTCCTTGTCCTTTACGTGCTGAAGGCTTTCCAGGATGCTTTTTTCTGTTTTTGTCCCAAAACCTTCCAGTTCGCGGATCTTTCCCTGTTCGGCAGCTACTTTAAGTTCCTGCAAATTGGTTATGCCAAGTTTGCTGTTCAGGATTTTAACCCGCTTCGGTCCCAGTGTTTCGAGCTTCAGGAGTTTGTTCAGTCCGGATGGTATCCTTTTTTCCACCGCTTCCATTTGGGAAAGAGTGCCTGTTTCAACAATCTCCCTTATTTTTTCCGCAAGATCTTTACCTATGCCTGCCAGCGTTGTCAGATCTTCATTCTCAATGATCATGTCGGAGACATTGCGCGTCAGGCCTGAAACAGTGCGGGCAGCATTTCGATAAGCCCTGACCCTGAATGGATTTGCCCCTTCAATATCCAGAAGATCAGCCATTTTGTTGAAAATATCTCTTACATCCGAATTTTGAACCGGCATGCCTCATCCTCACCATTACAAACTGGTTAATTTGATTAAAGGCTTTCACTGATTTGCTAAGTGATAATTTGTATTCCTGCCTCGAGCATTTTTTTGCGGGCTTTTTCGCCTTCACGCCGGGTGACCGGTCTGGTGGCGTCTTTAATAATCAAGACATCAAATTTTTCCAGGCGGCCTTCAAGACACGTCGCAAGCACACACACATCCTCGGCCAGCCCCCCGATCCACAGACGTCTGAAGCCTTCCTTGCGCAGATGGACAGCAAGCCCGGTTTCATCAAAGGCCGAGTTCTGATCCTTGTCAAAACGCACTCCTTTGGTCACTTTTATGACTGAATCCGGCAATTCAAGATCAGGATGGAAACTGGCCCCATCACTGTCCTGAATGCAATGCGGGGGCCAAGGTCCTCCGTATTCTTCAAAACTTATACTGTTTCGGGGATGCCAGTCGCGTGAAGCATACACAGGTATACTACTGTCTAAAGCCTCTTTGATCCATTTATTGAGAACCGGGATAATTTCATCGCCCTTTTCAACAGCCAGGGCTCCGCCCGGACAGAAATCCTTCTGCACGTCGATCACCAGCAAAAGATCTCCTGGTTTAAATCTGTTGTTCATATTTATTCACCTCTCATTTTTGAAATGTTGAACTCATTTTCAGGATTCAGGATGAAACTTCCTGCATGATCCTGCGCTGTAATCCGGCCAATGCCTCACTTACTTCAACCAGGTAAAGGGGATCTGCCGGGGCAATCTCCCTGATTCGCCCAGGCAGGCGTGCTGTTTGTGCATATGCGTGTTCACGAATGGTCTGCAGGTCAGTCATACCAGCGGGTAATCGTCTGCCCTTTTTCATTACCGTTTCAAGAAGAGGGCGACCGGGAAGATCCTCTTTGCTTCTTCCGATTATGTCCTTAACATCTTCCCCATCCTTTTCTACACGGAAGATCTGCTTTGGACCCGGCAGTATCGGCTTGCCGGTGGACAGTTTCAGCCGGCCCCTGCCTGCATATTCACAAAGCTTGTAGGCAATATCAAGAGAAGGAGCATCTTCTGAAACTCCCATGGAAGTACCCACGCCAAAACCATTAATGGGTGCACCGGAAGAAAGAAGTTCAGCAATCGCATCTTCATCAAGCCCTCCGCTGGCAAATATTTCAACCTGGTTCAGCCCGGCTGCGTCAAGGAGCTTGCGGGAATCTTTGGAAAGGCTCAGCAGGTCCCCCGAGTCAAGTCGAACTGCCCTGACGCGGAAGTCCTTGCCCAGCAACTTAGCCAGTTCAATAACATTGCGGACACCCGCCATTGTGTCATAGGTATCAACAAGAAGGATGGTGCCGGGATAGACTTCGGCAAAGGTCCTGAAAGCCTCGAACTCATTCTCATGAGCCTGGATGTAGCTGTGCGCCATGGTGCCTGCTACCGGTACATTGTAGCGTTTGCCTGCCAGTACGTTGGAGGTGGCTGCAGTCCCTCCGATATGAAAGGCCCTGGCCGCCTTCATGGCTGCATCTATTCCATGCATCCGGCGTGCCCCGAAATCGACTATTGCCCGCCCACGAGCCGCGGAAGCCATTCTCTGTGCCTTGGAAGCCAGGACGGTCTGAAGGTGAATCTGATTCATGACGAATGTTTCGATCAGTTGAGCCTGGGGAATGGGAGCGGTGACCTCCAGGATTGGTTCGTTGGAAAATACAGGTGTGCCTTCGGCAACAGCCCTTACTTCTCCGGTGAATCTGAAGTCTTTCAGCCATTCAAGGAAGTCTTGGGAAAATTTTCCCAGTGAACGTAAATATGCAATGTTTTCATCGTTGAAATAAATATTTTCCAAGTAGTTAAGTACTGTATCAAGCCCGCAGGCCAGGAGAAAATTCCGCCTGCCGGGTAGACGGCGGACGAAGAGGGTAAAAACTGCTTCATCCATCATCCGCTGATCGAAATATGCCTGGAGCATTGTGAGTTCATAAAGATCAGTAAAAATCGCGAGTTCGTCCTGTAACGCTCCTTCAACCGAATATAATTTTTGCATAAGTAACTTTATTCCCCAATAAAGACTTTTTTCAATAAGCTGTTATCTCTCCCAATATCCGGCGATTTTGGCGTTGCAGGACGGGCACTTGCCCGCAGCAACCCGGATTTTCTTAACCCCCATATAACTTCGGGTCACCACATTCTCGCCGCACTGGTAACAATGGGTGCTGTTTTCAGCAGGAACGTTTCCCTGGTACACGTAGCGCAGTCCCTGTTCCCTGCCTGTCTTCGCGGCCATTGCCAGGGTCTTCACCGGAGTTGATATCCGGTCGCCGAACTCAAAAGCAGGATGAAACGCACTGATGTGCCAGGGGATGTTTACATCCACGCCTGCTATGAATTGGGCAATCCCCTTTATTTGTTCTTCAGAATCATTTTCACCCGGTATAACAAGGGTGGTAACCTCCTCCCAGATGGAAAGGCTGTTCAGAAGCCGGATGGTTTCAAGGACGGGTTTAATTCTAGCCTCGCAATAGTCTTTGTAATAGTTGTTGTCCCAGGCTTTCAGATCTACGTTGGCAGCATCCAGGTAGGGCGCGACCACGTCCAGGGCCTTAGGGGTTATGAATCCGTTGGTGACGAATATGTTTTTGATCCCTTCCTCCCGGGCCAGCTTTGCAGTCTCATAGGCATATTCAAAAAAAATGGTCGGCTCGGTATATGTGTAGGCGATGGATTCGCAATTTTCTTTTTTGGCAGCTGCCACCACCTCTTCGGGAAGAAGTTTGATGCCCAGTTCGCCGCTTCTCTTTCCGGCCTGGGAAATCTGCCAGTTCTGGCAGAACTGGCATCGAAAATTACATCCCACCGTTCCAATGGAATAAGACAGTGATCCAGGCAGAAAATGGTATAGAGGCTTTTTTTCAATGGGATCAACATTGCGGGCTATGGTTTCACCGTACACAAGAGTATAAAGGGTGCCAGAGAGGTTCTGGCGCACAGAGCAAAACCCGTAATCTCCGGTTTCGATCCTGCAATGATGCGCGCACAGATCGCACCGTACTGATCCGTCCTTCAGCCTGGTGAAGAACATGGCTTCTCGTTTCATTGAAGTACCTCCCGGATTGTAATTGAATAAATCAGGTTGTTTTGAAAATTACCAGCCGTGTTTTCCCAAAAGGGGCACGAAGCGGCATCCACCAAGCTTTTCTTTATGGATTTCACCATCCTTCTTGGTGATTTTGACGAGCTCCTGGTAGGTCTGATCGCCCACGGGAATGAGCATTCTCCCTCCATCAGCCAGTTGATCCATCAGAGGGCCTGGAATTTCGGGGGCACCCGCTGTGACCAGGATGGCGTCATATGGGGCATGATCAGGCCACCCCAGGGTGCCGTCATGAAGCTTGCTGATTACGTTGTCGTATCCCAGATCCTTCAGTACGGCCCTGGCGCTTTCCAGCAGCTCCTTGATTTTTTCCACGGTGTATACTTCATGGCACAGCTCAGCCAGAACAGCCGCCTGATATCCGCTGCCTGTCCCAATCTCCAAAACTTTGTCCTCAGGACCAGGCTTGAGGGCCTGGGTCATCAATGCCACGATGTAAGGCTGGGATATAGTCTGTTGATGTCCGATGGCCAGCGGTTGGTCGGTATAGGCCATGTCTTTCTGGCCCATCTCCACAAAACGGTGCCTGGGAACTGTTCTCATGGCCTTCAGCACCCGGGAATCCGTGATTCCGCGAGGAATGAGCTGTTCATCAACCATTCTGGTCCTTTCCGTGTTATAATCTCTCATATTGCGTCCTCTCTCCCGCACCCTGGCCGGGTTTTAAATCTACAAAGATTAATGGTGATATAAAAGCTCACTGTAAATAACAGACATATACAACTTAAGTCATGTTCAGGTAATGTGAATAAGGAAAATCTGTAAATGCAACCGCACGCACTCAGGACACTCCTATTTTATGTCCATACTTCTTTTTCAGCCATCGAAGCACAAAATAGATCGCGATTATTAAAGCCAGCGCGATATAGAAAAGAGTCAGATTCAGATCTGTTGCTGATTTTCCAAGTATGATAAAGGGAATACCCTGGGGAAACTGAACAAGGAAATTCATTATGACACAATAGCTGAAGGGTGCCCCTGCAAGGGGCAGAAGGTAATTCTTAACCGCATAGGGGATCGCCGGAATTGCCAGAAACAGGAAGCTGTACATGGCTGTGCGATCTTCCGGTAATTTCGGAATCGGATAGCCCATTTTTTTGCTGAACCGTCTGAGGGGTTTTTCAAGCGGGCTGGCCAGATAATATGCTATGAGCGGATGTATGGGCAGGATTAACAGCCATAATAAAATCATATAAAAGATTCCAAATTTTATTCCCCCGATAATCAGAAATACGGTGATGGGGAAACCGGCTACGGGAAGGATGATCATCAAGGCAACAAACAAAGCGGGTGACATGCCCTTGTCGATAAGTGAAATCATTTTCTGAATATATTCATATTCGATCTCCAGATAAATTCCGGCTGCAATCAGCACTACAGCCAGAGTCACAGAAATTATGGAAATATTAGTTTTTTTGGTTTTTTTATCCATCTGAAACAGCTTGGCGAAAAGTTTTAAGAATTTAAAACTATTTTCAGGGTGCAAACTTCAGGGTTATGAAGTCAGCTCCTTCAGGTTTTATAAAAAATTGGGCTCTTCCGGTTTAAGTGTACGCAGCCGGGAAAAGGCTTAAAACTCATGAATTTCGCCAGTTCCGGCTTAGGCATAGGATGTTTTAGCTCTCGCCCGCTCCAAGAGTCGCTTGAGGCGCAGAGGTTGGGAGAAGTGAGATGTCATTTTTTCATTTCTGCGAGTTGCAGTAACGAAAAAGGGTTCTTCCGCCCCAGGCGGGGAGTTTGTTATTTATATACACCGGCTCGGTGGATATGAATATTAGATTTTCTTCCTCCACTCTTGCTCTGTGCGCTCAAGGCCTGCTTCAGGCCGGGCGTGAGATATTCTTATTCTTTACGCGAAAGTACGCTTTAACCGGATGAACCAAAAATTGCTTGTTAATAAATATGATAGGATTCCTGATGAAAGGGGCAAATCTGATAGCCCGGGGGCCTGCCTGCTTATCTCTTTTTACTTTTTTGAACCGTATGCATAATCACCTCTGCTTTTTCAGACAGCAGAGTCCACTCTGTTTTCAAAGACAGGAGCAGCTTGTCCCAGGGATCCAGTATATCCTTGTCGGCAACTTCCTTCTGCGATCCTTTCCGCAGCAGGTTCCTATACATTGTGATCAGTCTTTCAGTAGATGCATCCCGGGAAAAATCATGAGCTGTGCTAAGTGCGGCCTTTTTCCAGGAATGGGCATTTTCCTTGTTTTCAATATAATCAGAGACTGCCTGGGCGAATAACCGGGAGGTGGCATCCTCCGGCAAAAGCCTGCCGTTGTGATTATCCCGGACCACCTCCCTGACTCCGGAAGCGTCAAGGGCGATCACTGGAACGCCCGCTGCCATGGCTTCCGCCAGAACCATTCCCTGGGTCTCTGTTTTTGAGGAAAAGACAAAAAGATCCATTGCCCTGTATGCCCCAGCCAGATCGGGGCCGCCCTGCTTGCCGGCCATGACCAGCCGGTCTGCAAGACCATTATTCCTGAATAATTCTTTGATGGTCTTCTCACTTGGACCGGAACCCACCACCAGAAAACGGAGCTCTCCATGAATTTCCTTCAGAGCTTTAATCACTGCATGGCTCAGGTATTCAAGGTTTTTTTCCGGCGCTAGCCTGCCAAGGTGTCCAATGACGAAGGCATCCGAAGGAATCTGGTGATGACGGCGGAAATCCTTCCCGTTACCGGATTGGAAGAAGTCCACATCCACTCCGGTGGGGATTACTTCAATGGGAATCTTTACCCCTCTTTGGGAGATGAGATCGGCAATGCTTTGGCTTGGAGCGACCACCTGCGTGCATAGATTGGCATAACTGGTGGACAGAAGGACCGCCAGCCGTTTCATTGCCTCTGAATCCATGGGAACATAATGGGTGTATTTTTCATACAGGGTATGGTGAGTAAAAACCAGAGGCAGATTTCGGCGATAAGCAGCCCGGAGCGCCGCGTCTCCTAAAAGATAGGGGTGATGGCTGTGAATAATATCCGGCTGGAAATCGTTTATTTTTTTGCTGATAATGAAGGGCATGGGGATAATAACGGAAAAATCGCTTCCCTTGAAGTTTTGAATGGCAGGTACCCGGAGCACATCCTCCTCGTCATCCTGTTCTTCATGATCTTTGGGAAAGGTTGGCGACACCACCAGAACCCGGTGTCCGCGCCTGCGCAGATCCTCTGTAAAAAAGGCCACGGATCTGGCCACTCCTCCCACATGAGGCAGGTAAACGTTGGTAAACATGCAGATATTCACGTTTGCAATTCCTCCAATATGAATCTTTTCTGATTAATATCTGCCACAACTATTTTCTCATAACCGGGAACGTCTATGATAATGTCAACCGGCCTGGAAGGAGCGCTTAAGAAATCAGCCTTGATCTCAAAATGTCCCTTCCCGTTCTTTTTTAACATGCTTACTTCAACAGGTCCGAAAGGAGTCTTTGAAGGACCAAAATAAATGGTCTGTCCGCTTTCCGTCCATTCCGGCAGAATTCCGGAACCCAGGATCAGGGTTTCTCCTTCTTCCCTGATAAACAGATTTCGAATCAACATGATCCATTCGGCAGAGGCCCATCCATGCTGGCCGTCCCCCATGCAGCCCCCTTCAGTGAGGGGGTGGATGGCCTCGGGCCACTGTCCGGTGGGACTTGCCATGTCCGCAACAGAACGGAGCAGATCCCTGTAGCGGTTATCTCCGGTTCGGAGCAGGGTCTGGGCAATATCCAGGGTCAGGTAGGCATTGAGTCCGGAATGAATCATATCCTGAAAGAAGGAGCCCTTGTGAAAACAGTATTTCATCAGAAATGCAGTGGTGTTTTTAATGAGGGGGTTATCCGGAGTCGTGAGCTGAAGAGGGTAATCCGCCACCATGGATCCGATGGCCCCCGCGTCCATGCGCCGGTAGGGAGAAGCAGGTATCCCTCCTCTGGAACGCTGCTCCGGGATCGTGCCTATGCTTTTATAGATGCTTTGTTCTAAATCCTTGGCTGCGGATTCGTATTTTTGCTGTTTTGCGGGGGAATCAAAAAGTCCGGCCAGGCGGGCGGCCCCGCGAAGCCCGGCCACTCCCCAGAAATCATCCCAGTAGTAATAATCGTTGGGACCCAGGTGTTCTGCGCTGAACCCGGCCGGCAGGAGTCCCGCATGCGGGCTCTCAGGTTGTTTCCGGACCCGTTTTCTGGTTATCCAGTCAGCGCCTTTGCTCACGGCCTTCATCCAGGCCCGGTTAAAAGAGTGACCGGTGAGGCGCTGAAACCTGTTCATGATCCAGAGAACCTGACCGTTGGA
>SKKD01000023.1 GCA_007121655.1 Desulfonatronovibrio sp.
AAATTTTGGACAGACAAAATAGAAAAGCCTCTAAAACAATGTATGCCGTAGATGATAAGCCCGGATGGGGTTTATCCTTTATTCTTGGACTCACTCATGTTTCTCTTATTTTTGACGGGATAATTTTTCTGCCGAACATGATAGGAAAGGCCACCAATACTCCGGCTGATCAGGTCGCATTTGTCGCTTTCGCCACATTGGCTGTCGCTGCCATAGGTACGTTGTTGCAGGCATTAAACGTGGGAAGGATAGGATGTGGTTTTGTTCTGTTCATGGGTTCTTACTCAGCCTTCTTAGCTTGTACTCTCATAGCTGTAGAGTTGGGCGGACTACAGCTCATGGCTACCATGACCCTTCTTTGCGCTCCGGTTGTTATTTTTTACTCTTACTTTCTGCGTTTTTTGCGCCATATCGTCACCCCTCCAGTGGGAGGAGTTCTGATTATTCTTGTGGCCTTAAGTCTAATGCCCATAGCCATAGACCTTTGGCAGGGTGGAGGACCGGACATGCCGCATTTCGGCACGTATCGAAACTATCTGGCTGGTCTTATTACCATGACTGTCCTTGTGTTATTAATGCTTTTCGGCAACAGCACCATAAGGTTGTGGACTCCAATTCTGGGCATTGGAGCCGGATGCACGGCAGCCTATTTTTTCGGTCTTTTTACTTTTGAGCATTCTCACAGTTCTCCTTTCTTCGGCCTGCCCAGCGGAGAATGGCCAGGTTTAACCCTGGACCTTCATTGGGCATACATTCCTCTTGCAGGGGCTTTTTTTATGGCTGCTCTTGTAAGTGCCATGGAAGGCACAGGAAATATCATGCTTCTTCAGCAACTTTCTGTTAAAAAATTTAGAAAGGTAGACTACTCCAGTGTTCAGGGCGGCTTGTATTGCGATGGTTTATGCAAAGGACTCTCAGGGACTTTGGGCGGGGCTCCCGTGGCCACTTTCTGCGATAATCTTCCATTAATAAAGATGACTCGAGTCGCTGCCAAAAGAATTGGCATAATGGGCGCCTTTATTCTGATCTGTCTTGCTTTCATGCCCAAAATATCCGGTTTTTTTCTGGATATTCCTCATGCTGTCATAGGCGGTGTGCTTGTAGTCATATGCGCTATGCTGTTTTATTCCGGATTTGAACTGGTTATGCGTTCAGGACTTACATTTCAGATGGGGATGATTTTAGGGCTCTCTTTGTGCGCGGGGCTTGTTGCCGAGACGAGAAGTTTTTTTCCTGATGTCATGCCGGTCAATTTTTCTCCGATTTTGCAGAATGGAGTGGCTATGGGAGGTTTTACAGCCATCTTGCTCAGCACAATACTTTATCTTTTCCCCAAACCCGGAATTACCTTTCAAATTTTTCCCAGCCAGGATCGAATTGAGGAGTTGATGAGCAGAGTCAAGACAGTAAAACACAGATTAAAATTGGATGATGATACTTATAATCGACTGCGTCTGGCATGTGAAGAGTCCTTCATCTATCTGTCAAACTTTTTTAATGATCATCACAAGAAATGTCTCTTTAATATCAGAAAAAAAGAAGAAGGTATATTTGTGGAAATCATATATGGGGAAGAAGTTGAAGATATGGATCAGGCAGTACGTCCGTTTAATGCCATAACCGCAAACCAGGAGGAATTGTCCCGGCTGGGTTTGCTCATTTTATCCAATACAGCCAGTGACATACAGCACATTCATATTTCAGGTTTTACCTATATCTCATTTATTATTGATTATGATGAAGGTTAGCAGGAGTTTCTAAAATCCAAATTACCAAACATGATCCGACCCGACGCGCAAATCCCGGGCCGGGGCTTTCCCGAAAAATGTTAATCCGGACCTTGAACCCCTTCAAGGCTCGAGGCATCGTTTTTACCGCTTCGCCGGACTACGCTGAATGAACCGTCTGTCTCAAGCACCACAGTTTCCGCATCTTCCAGGGAAGGAAGCCCGGATGACCGGACAGCCGCCCGGATTTCATCTGTTGTCACACGTGCCTCAACCAGGGCGTCAGAAAGGTATTTCCCCCGGTATAAAAGCATCCGCGGCTCCCCTGTGACGACCTGTCTGACCCATCTCTGTCTGACGCTGGACCACGTGACGATAAATTGCAGCCCGATCAGCATGGCAAAAGCAAGCACCCCTTCCGCAAGAGCAACTTCTCTGTTGAGCAGAACCGTTGCCAGGGTTGAACCCAGGGCCACGGTCACCACAAGGTCAAAGGCGTTCATCTTCGACAGGGTTCGCTTCCCCGAAACCCGCAGAAGAATGATCAGCGCTGCATAGGCCAGTACCCCTATTACAAGGGTGCGTGCCAGGGTATTCCATTCGGTGAAAAAAAAGTGCTGCACTTTCCCCTCCTTCTGATTTTAAATATATCCAGGTAAATTATTTCCAGATTTATCTGATTTTTTTCGTAACTATCCAGATTTACCATCTCCAGATCAGGAGACAAGTCAACCTTTATCACACATGCTATTTTGCAGGGGGAACCTTTATTTTCGACAAGGAAAAATGTTTTTGATATGTTGATTTTTCGAACCAAAATCCATTGTAATATATAAGAGATAATCCATGGACCTTAATAATAATTTCCCGACAATCAGCTTTGGGGGAGTACAAAACATTGCCTGCGGTTTCCCGCACCCGTCCAGTTTCTGAAACGGAGCATGCCCGCGGATG
>SKKD01000113.1 GCA_007121655.1 Desulfonatronovibrio sp.
CCATTGTAATATATAAGAGATAATCCATGGACCTTAATAATAATTTCCCGACAATCAGCCTTGGGGAGTACAAAACATTGCCTGCGGTTTCCCGCACCCGTCCAGTCAGCGGATGCCAGGAAAAACTCAGGACATCCCCGAAAGCGAAAGCAGTCTTTAACGTCTTTATCCTTTTGGCTCTCTTTCTTGGTTTTTTCATTTCCCCAAAATTTGCGGATGCTGTTACGACCGAAGATAAAGGTGGCCTCCACCACGCAAAGACAGAGGACTGCGATGAACAGGAGGCGGATTTCCCCTCAGAGCCCTGCGAGGTCAATCCAGAATGGTGGGAAAACTACAATATGCCTGATGCAGCGGATGAATCGCTTTCACCGGAGCAACAGATTTTAAAAAATGAACTCGGGTTTTTTTACGACGAGGACTTTTATGCCGCATTGGCGCAAAGTCTTCTGGACATGGACAGAATCGTGATTGAAGATGAAATGTTTCTGGATGCCATGCTGGTTATAGCCGCTTACCTGCATAAATTTCAGGGCAAAGAAATTGAGCTCTCCGGCTTTGTCTACAGGGACCCTGCCATGTCCGGCAACGAACTGGCTTTGACCAGGAACATGACCACATGTTGTTCGGCACACGCGACATTATATGGAACCCTGGTCCGGGGTGAGGGCCTGGATGTCTTTGAAGACGAGTCATGGATACGGATCAGGGGACTAATTGACGAGGATCTTATTTTCCAGAATATGCCGGTGATCATTGTTCTTGACGCTGAAGCGATTTTACCTCCTGATCAGTCTTACGTATATCCATATCTCTATAGACAGCATCAGCCCTGATCTTTCAGGCTGCTTCATTTTCAGATTGCTCATGATCCGGAGCTGCTTGCGGACCGCATTGATTTACTGGTCTGACTTCCTTCGTGCAAAGAATTAAGAATATCTCACCCCTGGCCAGAAGCAGGCCTCGATACGCAAGCGAAAAGAATGTCTCACACCCGGCCTGAAGCAGACCTAGAGCGCACAGAGCTCACAGAGAAAGCATTTTTCATTGCCCCCGATACCTATCTCATGACGAATTTGTGAGACGCTCGAAAACACGCTTGAAGCTTATTATTTCAGGACAGCAACAACTGTCTTGAAGATAGGTGCCGAGAGCGAGAGACAAAAATATCTTACGCCTTGACCCAACCAGGCAGTAAGCATGGTTTCGGCTTTTTACCGGTAACGTACACTTTAACCGGAAGAGCCTTAAATTTACCCGCTCCTTCCAACTTTCCGGTCGCTGATGACTTCATCTCATTTTTCTCCTCAGTATCGACTACACAAAGACAACAAAAATTTAGTCCCAATTGTTCATGGTCCGGGTTGAAAACGCAGTGAACAAGTAAATACAGATGTGTAACTCAAGATCCATTAATGTAATATGAATTACTGTAAACTGATCAGCATGAACCTGTAAAAGAAAAAAACGCGGGAAAATCGGTATGCAGGAACATGTGTACGGTTTTTTTTAATCCTTGCATATCAAGTGGTTGGTATAAGGAAAGTCAAGTTTGATAAATTTACGGTTGTCTTTCTCGGGAATGGCTCATGACTTGCAAAATCCATATATGTAAAGGAATGCGGAACTGAAGCTGTATAATTTATAAACAAAGGAGACTGACATGGCTATCGGAGATGAGCTTTCCAATTTAAATTTTGAATCCATGATCGGAGGCCCTTTGTCAGCAGTGATCCAGGCCCAGACTCAAGCTGCCATTACCTCTGTGGATTTCATCAAATCCGTGGGATTTGATTATGATGCAAACGGCAATATTACCGGCCCAACCATGGTATCATTCCAATACGATAAGCCTGTTGAAAAGAAAGATCATGAGGGCAATCCCACCGGAGAGATCGAAAACGTGAAGTACAGGCTTACAGTGCCTTTTCTGACCATGCTGCCCATCCCATTTATCAGGATTGAAGAGACAACCATTGATTTCAACGCAAAGATTACCAGTGTTGTTGAAAGTACAACCGCAAGCTCTCATGAACTGAATACTTCACTGGAAGTAAAAGCTGGATGGAAGCCCGTATCTGCAAAGCTTAAAGTCAATTACTCCTATCAAAGAAGCACTTCCTCAAGCAATAAGGTGGAAAGAACATATTCCCTTGCGGTACATGTCCGGGCTGTACAGGATGAAATTCCCGCAGGCACGGAAAGGCTCCTTGGCATCCTTGAAAACAACATAAAAGAAGTGCCTGTAGCCTCCTCGTAAGCTCAGACGGTACAGATTCTTCAGCTGATTTTGAAGGATTATGCTTGAGGCTTACTGCAGATACATCATGGTATCTTCATCAACCCGTTCTTCGGCTATTGCAGCAGAATGCAACTGTATAAATGTTTTTTTTACAGAGCAGTGAGTTAAACCATATGAGGAGTTTTCCATGTCAGAACTGAGCAGGCTGCTGGGTTCCATTCTGGCGGATATCGCCCATGCCCGGCGTATTGCCGACCAGGAAACAGCGGCAATCGCCGAATACTATCGTTCCAATCCGTTGCTTGAAGGCATGAGCCTTCCCAGGATCAGGATCCCTGAAATAGTCATCGACCTGCCCATGCTTATTGAAGGGGCAACAGAAGGAGAACCGAGTATTCTTGAGGAACCTGAACAGATCGTCAAGGAGGTCAGAGAAGAAATTCTCACTGCTTCAAAAAATGCGGGGCTGAAGATTACGGACTCATTTTTGAAACTATTTGAAAAGCGCTTGCGGCAGGACCTGGAAAGACTTCAAAAAGATGACAGTGAGAGAGGATATCCTCGCGAGTCAGTAATCAGGGCGACTGACAGTGCCTTTTCTTCTGCAATTATTGACAGGCAGGAAAAAATAACACCCGCTCAGATCAAGCGCCTGGCTGAAGTTGCGCGGCAAAAAGCAGGACAGGTAAGCCTCAGGAAGGCAGGGCTTCCTCCATCGCTGGTGGTCAATATTAAAACAGAAGACATCAAGCTTTCAGCTAATGCCGGAGTTGTAACGAGACTTAAGCTGGTCCTGAAGGAAGAAGGACTCGAATGGAGCGTCGGAGAAAAAGAAGACGGGACCCAGAGCCGAAAGCTGTTGCCTGAATAGGAGAACATCTTGCTTGCGTACACCAGAGAAAAGTTACTGGACAAGCTCCAGCTTACCCCTGCCATTTTAGACCTTTATCAGCAGCAGAATCCTTCTTTTGCATCCGAAGTGTTAAGCTGGCTATCTTCGGTTGAAGAAGTCATGAGCCGTCTGCGTTTGTCCCAGGCTTCGCAGATAACGGTTGAAAAAGGCAAAGTGCTGGCTGTGATGGCGGGGATCCCGGACCAGTCCTTTGCAGTTCACCGACTGTCTCAACGAAAGCTGGTACAGGCTTCAGCATTATTTTCACTGGGTAGAGCCCAGGAAGCTGTTCAACAGAAAATTCAAAATATTGACCAGCAATTTGAAATATGGCGGGAGAAGATGGCGCAGTATCTGGCCATTGCCACAAGCCGGGTGCCTATTCCGCTGCCGCCTTCCGAACCGAGGGAAGCCTGGTTGAAGTCAGTCTGGAGCTTGCTCAATATCAATGGAGAAACCCAGAATATGTACCGCTATCTCAATACCGCTCTACAACCCGCGGACAGGAATTATCTGCTGAGCCAACTGCTGGATAACCTGCTGCAGGATCTCTGATCTGCTCTTCCCTATCTGAAGCCGGTGTATTGGCGATGTGATTAAGCCCAAAAAAACAGAAAATTTGACAAGCCGTGGCCGGAAATTATTTTTTCTTTTGCCTTGGCTGATGCGGCGGCACTTACCCCGCACCCTTTGCTGTTGCAGGCAATGCAGGAGAAATCCCTGCTTTTCACAGATCACGGGGAGATGAAAAATTATAAACAATCTTTTACAGGCGAGAAGAAAAATATGAACCGATATGACGCGATTATTATCGGTACAGGTCAGGCCGCACCCATGCTGGCCATCCGGCTGGCAGACGCGGGTTACCGTGTGGCGGTTGTAGAGAGGCACCTTTTTTACGGCACCTGCGTAAATACCGGGTGCATCCCGACCAAGACCATGATCGCCAGTGCCAGGGCGGCTTATCTGGCCAGACACGGTGCTGAATACGGCGTGGTCATAAAAGGTCCGGTGCATATGGATATGAAAAAAGTCAAAGCCCGCAAGGATGCCATTGTGGGCACAGACAACGACCAAATCCCGAAGTGGATGGAGGACAATCCGAACATGACCGTGTACAAGGGACACGCCCGGTTCGAGGATCCCCGCACGGTCCGGATCGGAGAGCGGTTACTTACCGCGGACAGGATATTTATCAATGTTGGCGCCCGGGCCAAAATTCCTCCCATAACCGGCCTTGAGGAAGTAAATTATCTGACCAATTCCTCCATGATGCATGTGGATTTTCTACCCGAGCATCTGGTCATTATCGGCGGCAGCTATGTTGGCGTCGAATTCGCCCAGATGTACCGCCGTTTCGGAAGCCGGGTCACACTGATCCAGAGAAGTGCCAGACTACTGAAAAAAGAGGATCATGATGTTTCGGAGGCTATCCGGGATATACTGGAAAGCGAAGGTGTACATGTTCGTCTAAATGCTGAATGCGTCAGTGTACAGGCACATGAGCAGGGCATTGCCGCGCATCTTGAATGCGCCGACGGCGATCCCGAAGTGATTGGATCACACTTGCTGCTGGCCGCGGGACGCAGACCAAATAACGATGATCTTGGATGTGAGCAGGCCGGTCTGGAAGTCGATGAGAAAGGATATATTCAGGTGGATGACCAGCTGCGCACCAACGTCGACGGCATCTGGGCACTTGGCGACTGCAACGGAAAAGGGGCTTTTACCCATACCTCGTTTGACGACGGCGAAATTGTGGCCGCCAACCTGTTAGACAATGATCCCCGGAAAGTCAGTGATCGAATTCTAACTTATGCGGTATTTACTGATCCTCCTTTAGGGCGGATCGGCATGACCGAAAACCAGGTGCGCCAGACAGGCCGTCCGGCTCTGATCGGCAAAATGCCCATGACGGAGGTCAAACGCGCCCTGGCCAAAGGCAATACCCGGGGGTTCATGAAAGTCCTGGTTGACGCCGAAACCAGGAAAATACTCGGAGCAGCCATACTCGGCCCGGAAGGCGACGAAATCGTGCACCTGATCACTGATATCATGTACGCGGGTGCGCCCTTTACAGTCATTCAACGGGCAGTGCATATTCACCCCACTGTTTCGGAGCTGATTCCCACCCTCCTGGGACAGCTTGAGCCCTTGAAATAAGGTTCAGGATTACCAGCTTCCTGGCCAGGGAGAGTAGCTCGATACAAGGTCTAACCATGAGTACCGCCACCAGCACTGAAAAAGGCTGGTTGCCGATGCATTTTTTCAAACCTTCTTCCTTGCCTCCTTCCATCGGATTCCTGTAAAATTCTTGCTTTTGAGTGAAAAGGGTTTTAAATTATTTATGATAATAAAGGGCATCATCAATAAAAAGTTAACCATCCAAACCAGATTGAATCGTCAAAACACCAGATTTCAAGCCCCTTGCAGCATTGTAAGAGGAGGTTCAAAGTGACTACATCGGCCAGGGAATTGCTGTGTGATCTTATGCCTTCTTTTCCCGTCAGACATAGCGGACAAATATATACCGATACTACCCAGTTCATGAATATCAACTACGGGGATGTAATAGCTTTGAAAGAGAGGAATTTTCTGGTTCTGAGGGATGAGGCTGAAAGACGTTTCGGCCTGGAGGATCCAAAATACTGGGTTAAGCGCTGCAGAGAACTGAACTCCGGAAAACGTTTCATTTTGAAGCTTGTATTTCATGAAAAATTTGAGCAGAAGATCGGCCCACTGACGATAAATTGCTATCGAAGTCCCAAGAAAGAATCCAGGATACTTGATCTGATCAGGGGGGATGAACGTTTCATGCAGGGGAAAACGGTTTTGGATGAAGCTGGAAATCCGGTCAGGATTCTGGATGTGATTTCCGGCAAGAGCCTTGATAATGTCGTGGAAGATATAGATATGGATCACCGGACTTATTTTCATGAAAAATTTCCCGGAATTCTTGAAAAGTTTATCGGAAGCTGTGAGGGCATAAAATACATGCATGATAACGGGGAAAGACATGGCGACGTCCGCAGGGATCATATCTATGTGGAATATGGAACAGGAGATTACAGGTGGATTGATTTCGACTACGCCTATGAAAGTACGGAAAACCCCTTTGGTCTGGATTTGTTCGGCCTGGGCAGTATTTTGTTATTCATCACCGGCAAGGGAGTTCACGACGCTGTAAGCCTGACTTCTTCGCCGTCCGGACTCGAATTTTACTCCTCTTTAAGCCCGGATGATTTTTTCCTGATATTTTCCCACCGGGTGATTAATCTACGAAAATTGTTTCCCTATATTCCTGAATCTCTCAACCGGGTGCTTATGCATTTTTCCCAAGGCGCCTATATTACCTATGAAACTATAGATGAAATGCTGCCGGATCTCAGACAGGGCCTTAAGGATGTTTCGACCCTCTGATTGCTTTTCCGGCACGAAAAAAAACCGGCAACTTAAACGGAGGTGCCCCATGAATTTCAAGAAAATACTTCTGGCCGTCGATGCCTCGGAAAATTCATCCAGGGCTATAGAGTATACCGGAGTAATAATTGGAGATGCCGCAGATTTTCAGATTGAACTGCTGTATGTAGAGCGTATGCCCGAGCGCGATATTTTCCCCGACGAGACTTCGTGGCAAACAGCCTGTGAGGAAGAAAAGGACAAGATCCGGAAATTTCTGGATCAGGCCAAAAGCATGCTCCTGAACAGGGGAGTCAGACCTGAGATTGTTTCAATCAGATACCTTAAGTTTTCAGATTTCTACGGATCACCAAATGATGTAGGGTTCAGGGGAGTTGCCAATCAGATCATGCACGCTCAGCAGGAAGGAAATTTTGGGACATTAGTGGTAGGAAGAAGAGGCGTCTCTAAAACAGAGGAATTCCTGTTCGGAAGCGTATCCACCAAAATTATTCATCATATCAAAGGCTGCACTGTCTGGGTTGTGGAATAGATTGTTCTTTAACTGACCATGCGGACATCCCCTGGGGATGGTCGGAGTGCCTCCGTTTTCATGGTTGTAACAAAGTGAGGTGAGTTATGCGAAGATCTTTTATTTTAACTGTTTTTTTAACCCTTGGGTGTCTGTTCTTTCTTTCAAATGTTTATGCCGGTCAGTCCGGTCCGCCGATTTCATTTCAAGCGGATTATATTCACGTCAGCGATGGAGAGGAAACTTCCGGTAAATACTTTGCCGGTCCGGAAGGGATTCGCATTGAGGAATTAATTGAAGGGGACGAACAAATAATGATCATTAATTTTTCCGAGCATGTCACCTGGGTGATCATGGAGGAGGATGAAATTTATTATGAAATCCCTTTTAATCCCGAGGATTCCGAAGATTTTACAAGACCTTGCCCTGAATTGACCCAGAATGAAACAATGGTCGGCCGGGAAACACTTTATGATCGCAGTGTTGAAAAATGGCATTGCGAGAAGGCGGACGGGAGTGTGGATAAGGTCTGGTACGACACCCGGCTTAATCTGCCCATCCGTACCGAAGAAAACGGAGATCTTTTTGAGTTGCGCAATATCAGGGAGACAGATATTTCCAGCGATTTATTTCAGCCTCCGGCAGGTTATACCAGGCTTTCCATCCCCGGCATGCAGTTCGATGGAGGACTTGACCCGGATCAGCAGGACCAGGAAGGGGGTTTTTTTGGTGGATCATTCCAGGGCATGGATCTTGATGAGTTTATGAATGAAGAGGAAGATCAGGGCATACTTGAAGGCCTTCGCGGACTGTTTGGCGGTTGATAAGGATCCCATCGAGTATTTTTGTGAAAAAGTGGCCCGGAGCGGATAATACCAATTCATCCGGCTGGAGCGTACTTTCGCGTAAAGAATAAGAATGTTTCACGCCTGGGGCGGAAGCCCCTTTTTTATGACAGCAATTCGCGGTTCGTTTAATCAGGACCTATATCGTAATTTTTAAGTTTACGGTAAAGATAACTGCGTTCAAGGCCGATGGCTTCGGCCAGCCGGGAAATATTTCCATCATGCTCCTTTAGCTTGTTGTCAAGAAACCAGGCCTCAAATCTAGAACGGGCCTGTTTGAAGTCCTCCGGAAGCTTTTCTTCGTCATGAAAGAAGTCATCATTAGTTTCCATGGACGTACTTCCCCTGAGAATTTCGCTGGGGAGCATGACAGGTGTAACTTTCATTCCCTGGTAAAGGATATAAAGTCTTTCCACGAAATTTTTCAGTTCGCGCACATTGCCGGGCCAGGGGTAATTCTTTAGTATCTTTATGGTTTCATCGGAAAAGCTTAAGAGTTTGAAATTATGTTCCCGGCTCAGCTGCCCGATAAACTCTTCCAGCAGGACAGGAATATCATCGCTCCGTTCTCTTAATGGCGGCAGATTAAGGGGGAATACGTTCAGGCGGTAATAAAGATCTTCCCGGAAGTTGCCTGTTTTAATTTCCTGATGCAGGTCCTTGTTGGTCGCGGCAATGACCCTGACGTTGACGCTTATGGTCTTGTGGCCGCCGACACGTTCAAATGTCTGTTCCTGAAGTATTCTCAGGATCTTGGCCTGTGTTTTGAGGCTCATGTCGCCAATTTCATCAAGAAACAGCGTTCCTTCGTCAGCCAGTTCGAACTTACCCTGCTTGGAACCGGTTGCCCCGGTAAATGATCCTTTTTCATGACCGAACAGCTCGGACTCGATGAGTTCCTCCGGAATAGCCGCGCAGTTTACGGCGACCAATGCCTGATCCGCTCTTCTGCTTTTCAGGTGGATGGAGCGGGCAACTATTTCCTTGCCTGTTCCGTTTTCACCGGTAATGAGAATCCAGGCTTCGGCAGGGGCGACCTGATATATGGCCTGCCTGAGCTCCTTGATGGCTTTGGATTGCCCGGTAATTTTACAGACAGACCTGATTTTGGTATTCAGCCTCAGGTTTCTGTTTTCCTGTCTTAAACTGGAGAATTCCAATGCTTTTTGGGATGTGATGAGAACTTTTTCCAGGGACAGGGGTTTTTCAATGAAGTCAAATGCCCCCAGCTTTATTGCCTGGACAGCGGTCTGGATGTTTCCGTGCCCCGATATCATAAGGACCGGTATGTCGGGAAACTTTTCCTGGAGCCTGGTAAGCACCTGAATCCCGTCCATGCCGGGAAGCCAGATGTCCAGGAGTACAAGATCCGTGGATCGGTTTATTACAGCCAGGCCACGTTCGCCGCTTTCAGCATCCATGACCTCGTAACCCTCATCCTCAAGTATACCCCGGAGGGATAGACGAATATCATGTTCGTCGTCGATTATTAATATTCTGGCCCGGTTTTTAGTCATGGGATTTAACATTCCTGGGTATATTCATGAAAAAATGAAAATTCAACAACATTGAACAAATGCATGGTTACGAAATTTTAGTGGTTTAATCAAGGAACAGGCAGAGGACAGGGTCCCAGCTGATTGTTGCCCGGGCTGAGAAAATTGCTTAATAAAGAATTTTTCAGCCGGCACCTTGCCTATAAAAATAACGCAACAAGCCTGATCTTCAAGACGATCTTCAGGAACTTTCATCATTAAATGGGAATCATCTTTTCCCGGAGGCTTCATTGAATACTTCAGAAAAACCAGTCTGTCAGGAACAGGACGCATGTGCCATCATAGCCTTCATTGACAAAAGGGGCAAGGATACTCACGCCAATATCATCAGGACCATTGAGGCTTTAAAAAAGATGGCCCATAGATCAGGGGACATTAATGACGAGGGAGACGGCTGCGGAATAATGATAGATATTCCCAGGGAACTTTGGAGCCGCAGACTGTATGAGGCTGGTCTTTCTCCTCATCTGGCTGATTCCAGCGGGTTTTTCGTGGGTCATTTTATTTTGCCGCGGAGTATCCGGGCCAATGCCCCGGAGATTTTCCAGACAGTGGAGAAGATATTCGGCCTGCGGGGTCTGGATATTGTTCTTGAACTCAAGAATAATACAAATGATGATGAACTCGGACCCATGGCCAGGATGGATACACCCCTTTTCTGGCAGGTTTCAGGTCTTGTGCGTCAGGGTATAAAGATTCCGGCCGGAGAACTTTTATTCA
>SKKD01000221.1 GCA_007121655.1 Desulfonatronovibrio sp.
CGCGCAAAAAAGAAATCAGCCTTCTCGCTTCAGACGTATTCGCTGCCCATTCAATGCCCGCGTAAACATCCTCGGTGTTCTCCCTGAAAACCACCATATCAACCAGTTCCGGCCTTTTTAGGGGGGATTCGATGCCCTGAAAATAACGCACCGGCCTGATGCAGGCATAAAGATCAAGGGTCTGCCTCAAGGTGACGTTAAGACTCCTGAAACCTCCGCTCACCGGAGTGGCCAGAGGACCTTTGATAGCCAGAGAGGCCTTTTCAAGACTGTCAAGAGTGGACTGGGGCAGATACTGCCCTGTTTCAGCATATGCCTTTTCACCGGCCAGCAGCTCTATCCATTCCAGCTCATGCTCTCCGGCGTACGCCTGCTCCAGAGCTTTCTCCAGTACAGGCCTGGCAGCATTCCAGACTTCAGGACCAATTCCGTCGCCTTGTATGTAGTAAACGGTTTTTCGCACGATTATTCTTCTCCTTGATTTATCGGGGTATTTGTAAGCGCTCCCATCCGGGCGCACCCGGGACCAAACCGACAAGTAACTTGAAATAACCTGAACTTATAGATTGCGTCGCTTTGCTCGCAACAAGGATTGCCGCGCTCGAAGACTCGCTCGCAATGACAATTGATAGCACAGCCTTGATTACACTTCACCTGTCATTGCGAGGGAGCATAGCGACCGAAGCAATCTGCATGGCAAAAAAAATAATACGCTGAATTAATTATCAATACGCTTTAAATTACTTGTAAGCGCTCCACCCGGGCGGCTCGGGACCAAACCTGCAAGTAACTTACCGCCTTAATCCTGGATTCCGGCTTTCGCCGGAATGACGGAAAAGAGTAACAGCCTGCTTTAACCGTCACCCCGGACCTGATCTGGGGTCCAGTTTATTTTAAAGTTACTTAGAATGTCGATATTAAAAAAATATTCATCACCGGTAAATTAAAGCATGGGGCCCATTTGGATTTCTCCAATCCCCGCATGTTTGACGCCAGTCATTCGGTTTCTCACAATAAGATAAACAGTTGCATATTTTTCAGGAAACAGGCCGGATGAATATGTCCTTTCTTGATCTGTGCAGCAGATACATATCCGCCAGAACCAGCATGAACATGGACTTTAATACCGGGACTATCCTGGGAATGGCGCTGATGTCGTGCCTTCCCCCAATGCTGATTTCAGTTTCAAGTCCTTGACTGGTTATGGTTTTCTGTGTTTTGGCAATGGACGGTATGGGTTTGACCGCGGCCCTGGCAATCACCGGCTGGCCTGACGAAATCCCGGCCAGAATGCCTCCTGAATTATTGGTGACAAATCCGTCTTTGGTCAAACAATCATTATTTTCGCTGCCTCTGAGCCTTGCCGCGTCAAAACCCCGGCCGATTTCCACCCCTTTTACCGCGCCCACTCCCATAAGCGCGCAGGCAAGCCTGGCGTCAAGCTTGTCAAAAACAGGTTCGCCGAGTCCTGCGGGTACACCATGGGCAGCGATCTCAACAACTCCCCCCAGGGAATCTCCCTGATTCCTGCACTCTTTTACCAGATCTTCCCAGACTGGAACAACATCAGGGTCAGGACAGGCAAAATAGTTATTGAAAATTTCATCCCTGGACTTAAAACCGGCCCGGACACCTCCAAGCTCTATTGTATATGCCAATACGGACATGCCCATTTTTTCAAGAAAAGCCTGGGCAATTGCGCCGGCAGCCACTCTGGATGCCGTTTCCCGGCCTGAAGACCTGCCTCCTCCGCGGTAATCCCTGAAACCGTACTTGGCGTCATAGGTGATGTCTCCATGCCCGGGTCTGTAAATACTCATGATACTGGAGTAATCCCGTGAACGCTGATCTTCATTGGGAATATAAAAACCTATGGCCGTGCCTGTGGTCTTTCCCTCAAATACGCCTGAAAGAATTTTTACCCTGTCCGACTCTCTCCTCCTGGTGGAGGTCAGTCCCTGCCCCGGCTTTCTCATGTCCATCTCCTTCTGGATAGTGCCTTCATCCAGAAAAATTCCTGCCGGGCAGCCCTCGACAACGCCGCCCAGGCCTGGTCCATGAGATTCTCCAAAGGTAGTCACCTTGAAGATGCGGCCAAATGAATCCCCGCTCATTCAGTTCCTCCGGAATTATCTTCCCTTTGCATATTGATAAAACATCGCTACCCTGCCAAATTTCAGAGAAATTGGCCACAAAAATCATCTGGGAAATTTCGAATTTGCAAGAACAGACCAAAAATTATATTGAGATTTGCAGCAATGCAACTATGGAAGATTCGCAATTGTTATATAATTTTGGTTCCTCGACACAATGAGTGGATTTGAACAAATAGTTCAGCTTTTTTTTACGTGCATTAAGTGATTCCTGGAGTGGGCGAGAGATACCCTCTTTAGCTGCTGCCCCGCAGCAGATAAAAGGATTATCCCATCTGCGTAGATCTGCAAGATCTGCGGTTAAATCTTTTGGCTTCATTCTTCAAGCATCAAGGCAAGGATAAAGAGTTTTTAGCCGCTGATTGCGCTGATCTACGCTGATAAGAGAGATATTAATGCTGTTCCTGGACACTAATGAGTGGACTTGAACAAAATCCACGGCTAACGTCGAAGAGCCATAATTTTTAACAGGCTTTTGAATCACTTA
>SKKD01000171.1 GCA_007121655.1 Desulfonatronovibrio sp.
AAAGCCCGTTCGTGCCGCCTCCCGCAAGACTTCCATATCCAATACGCGCATATTTATGGACCGGCAGGATAACCGGGCCTGATAATCGAGGTCCTTTAAACAAGATAGAAAGCCCCGGTCCCAAACCGGGGCTTTCTATTTGACAGGCATACCTTTTTTGCCTTGTGTTCATCACCAGGGAATTAATTCATTTCCGCAGGCAGGGTGAAATAAAACGTAGTCCCTCTGCCAGGTCTGCTGGTTGCCCAGATTTCGCCCTTGTGCTTCTGAACAAATTCCTTGCACAGCAGGAGTCCGATTCCGGTGCCTTTTTCCTGGGCGGTGCCTTTCCGGGAGGATATTTTGTCCATCATGAACAACCTGGACAATAATTCCGGGGCCATCCCGACTCCATTATCCGTAACCGAAACCAGAACTCTGTCTTTCTGCAAACTGGCCGATATACTTATCTCTCCGCCTGGTTGGGAAAATTTGACCGCATTGCTGAGCAGGTTGCGAAGGATTGTTTCAAGCATTGACTTGTCGGCCCATATCTTCAAATCATCCGGAACATCGGATTTGAAAGTGATATTTTTATGTACGGCTAGTGTATACATCAGTTCGATATTTTGTCTGACAATGTCGGCAAGTTTGCAGACACTCGGCTCGTATTCAGATTCACCACGCTGGACGAGAGACCATTGCAGAAGATTTTCCAAAAGATCATACAAATTTTCCGCTGAATCGCGCATTTCCCTTGAAAGCCTCTGGACTTCCTCCGGGCTTAAATTATTGATTTTTTCCGTCATCATCCTGATGAACAGAAGGAATCCGATAAAGGGCGACCTGAGATCATGGGCGATAATGGAAAAAAACTTGTCCCTTTCAGCCACGGCTTTTTGGAGCTGTTCATTTTTATTAAAGATCTCTTCCTCGTATTTCTTGCGTTCACTGATATCACGCATAAAAGCCTGAACAATGCCTGATGATTCCCGTGACACAACCTTTGAGCTGACTTCGATGGGAATCTGTTTACCGTTCCTGACCGAGCACCTGGTTTCAAATACAATACTCGGATCTTTCCTGAGCCTGGCTATTCGCTCATCCTGGAAACAAAGGGCTTTAGAGCTTGAAAAGAGATCCAGATTTGCGTCGATCAGCTCGCTTCGTTCATAACCGAGCATCCGGCAGGCGTTATCGTTTACATCAATGATTCTGCCCTTAAAGTCGTGGATGAGCAGTGCGTCATTGACATTTTCCACGATGTTTCTGTATCTGACTTCGCTTTCCTGCAATTTTTTGCTCAATTCATGCTGATGAAGGGTCATTTCCAGGCAGGCCTTCAACTCGCGTACGGATACAGGCTTGATCAGGTAGCCGTAAGGACGGGTCAGCTTTGCCCGCTGGAGCAGGACTTCATCGGAATGTCCGGTCAGGTATACGATGGGAATATCAGAAAAGGTATGTATATGCCCGGCTGTGGTAATTCCGTCCATCTCCCCTGCCAGCTGAATGTCCATGAGCACCAGATCGGGCTGCTTTTCATCCACCGCGACAATGGCGGCTTCACCAGTGGATACCGGCTCCAGGGGGACGTATCCGGACTTTTTCAGCATGCTCTCCAGGGCCAGGGCCAGAATCCCTTCATCCTCCACAATGAGTATCCGCGCGGGAGTCATTGAACCTCCTTTTACCTTGTTTTGAAAGTTAAGGTGATGCTCGTTCCCCTGGCGCGGTCCAGCTCCAGACTGCCCTGGAGCTGGTGGGTCCCTATCATGTTGATCAAACGCAATCCGAAGGAGCGGGTTGAGTGCAGATCGATCTCCGGGGGATATCCCACACCGTTGTCGGCCACAACGATCTTGCAGGAATCCTGCGCAAAACTCACTTCAACGATAATTTCAGGCGTGGTTTTCCGGTCATGGGTCATGCCGTCCGGGAAGGCGTGCTTGATGGCGTTGGTCACCAGTTCATTGATGATCATTCCGCAGGGCAGAGCCGCGTCAAGTCCGAGTTCGATGCCCTGAGCCTTTGCGATGCAGCGTATGTCCATGTCGACGCCCAGGGAAGAACGCAAATCATGCAGAAGAGTGGTGATATAATCCTGGAAATTGATCCTGGACAGATTCTGACTGCGATAGAGATGTTCGTGAACCAGAACGATTGACCTGATTCTGGTGTCCAGATCCTTCAGCACCAAGGCTGCGGCCGGATCTTTTATGGCCTGCTGCTGCATGTCGAGCAATGCGCATATTACCGCCAGATTATTCTTCACCCGGTGATGCACCTCCCGCAGCAGCACCTCTTTTTCCTTCAGGGAAGCCCTCAGGGCATCCTCCACCAGCCTGGACTCCGTGATGTCGGCCACGTTGCCGATAAGTGAAACAAGGCGCTCCTTTCTTTTTACGGGCTCGCTCTGGCTTCGCAGCCAGCGAATCCCTCCATCCGGGCGGCGGATGCGAAATTCAATTTCAAACCCCTCGCCTGCTTCCACGGCGCGCTTACCCAGATCCATCAAATGTTTCCGGTCTTCTTCAAACAAAAGAGAAAGGGACTTGCGGAGAAATTTCTTGTCGTCCATGGCTGACAGGCCGAACATCTCTTTCAGTCTGGAGCAGGAAACCAGTCTGCCTGTAGTCAGATCAAT
>SKKD01000074.1 GCA_007121655.1 Desulfonatronovibrio sp.
AATGATTCATTGGCCGTGTTTTCCAGGAGTCTGCGGACCAGATAGGCCATGCCGGGCAGTATTTCCCCGTAAGGTGAATACAGACGAACCCTTCCGGCTACCTTGAGAAGTCCTTTACGAACCGGTTCAGCCATGCCGAAAAGGACCTGGTATTCGTATCTCTCTTCGGGTACGCCAAGTTCTATGGCGGTTTCCATGACCGCTGCAATGGATCTGATATTGTGCGATCCGCAGGCAAAGTAACAGATATTGCTGTTTTCAAGAATTTTTCTTGACTGCCTTTCAAAGGCGGCGTCTGATTCAGCCTTGATGGTGTACACCGGGACCCTCCAGCCGTTCTGCTTGGCGATCACTGTCTCATAGTCCCAGTAAGCGCCTTTTACCAGCCGGATTGCAATGGGAAGCTTTTCATTCCTGGACCAGGCCAGCAGGTCTTCAAGGTCGTTGTCCGAATCCCTAAGATAAGACTGAAGCACGATGGCCAGCTGGTCATAATCCCTGAGGTCTGCTTCGGCCCGGAGCTTTTTGTACACCTCAATGGTAATGTCCTTGTATTTGTACTGCTCCATGTCTATGCACAGATGTGCTCCAATTTCCCTGGCTTTGAGGGCTACAGGCTTGAGCCTCTGGCAGATGGCGGCCACTGAACCCGCAAAGTCCGAAGGTCTGGCCTGGGAATAAAGGGCAGAGGGCTTGATGGAAATATTGATCTTGGGCGCAAAGCCCCAGTCGAGACCGTCAGAACCGTCCATGGCTTTCCACTTGCCTGCGTCTTTTCCAAGGCCGTCCAGAAGCTCAAGATAACTCTGCTGATACTGGATACCTTCTTCTTCGCTCACTGTAGCCTCACCCAGGATGTCTACGGTAAAGGCAAAATTGTCCCTGCGCAATTTATGCAGGGTTTTCAGGGCCTGCTTGATGTTTTCACCAATTATGAACTGCTTGGCCATGCTCTCGATATTGGAGCGGATGGATCTGGCCATGAACTTTCCGGCCAGACCTTTGCCCCAGCCTGCACTCTTGGCACCCCACTTGAGGACCGATGGTATATCCTGATTTTCTCCACCGAAATATTCCTGAATATGTTTTGTTAATGATTCAGATGTATTGAGATAGGGAAGGACATCGACGAACCGAAACAGCTGGACTTTGAAATCCTCATTGCGCATGGCCCAGTCCATGACCTTACCGGTCCACCAGCCTTTATTGAAAACCGATGGGGCCTCGCCGCTGATACTCTGAAAAAATTCCCTGCCCCTGGCTCTTATCCTGGCATTCAATATATCATTGGACATATGATATCTCCCTCTTTTGTGATCTGTTGGTTTGCTTATTCAACAATTAGCAAATGAGACCAATCATCGGTTCATTTTTTATTCCGAACTGCGATAACAACGAAGTTTAAATATGTACTCTTCCTGTTAAATAATGCTGAATCAGTTATGTCCACTCTTGTCTTCCTGAGTGAGACCATTAAGGTCGGGTCCTGAGGTTTCCTTGATTGTATCCAGGACAAAGGTGGTTCGGGTATCCCTGATCCCGGGCACTGCTCCCATCTTTTGCAGCAGTCCGGTCAGGGCGTCCGTGTCCGCCAGCCTGGCCTTGACCATATAAGAGTATTCTCCGGCAGTGAAATAAACTTCCTGGATCTCCGGAATAACTGCCAGTTCCTTCCCGATTCTGGTTGAGCCCACATTTTCTTCTGTCTTGACCAGGATAATTACGGTCAGCGGCAAGCCAATGGCTTTGGGATCAACCCGGAGTTCATAACCTCTGACAACTCCCTTTTTCTCCAGTTTGCGCACCCGCTCCAGAATGGCGGAAGGAGCCATATTCATTCGCCTGGCAATTTCGGCGTTGGACATTCTGCAGTTGTCCTGGAGCATGTTCAGTATTTGTTTGTCTTTATTGTCGATCATTCTTAAATTAACCTTCTTTAATATAGATTATTCTAAAATATGGGCATGGTCAAGAATGAAATGTTTATTTGTAGGAAGTTGCCGGAAGCAGCAGTCAGAGTGATCTGTGTTAAGTGATCGGCGAATCAGTTTCAATTAAGGAGAGAGGAGTAGAGAATACACAGGACAGAAGGCGGTAGTTCATGCCCCGTAGTCAGGGGCGGGTCACAATGATTCGGGCTAGTCAGGTACGTTATCCGGATATTTGAATAGAATGATAAATCAGATGGATCAGAAACCAATCATCACTGCCAGGAGAATGAACACTGCAACATAACATATGGAGCTGACCAGGATCAGGCTGACTAATTGATCAATCTTTTCAGGTGTATATTTATCCGACTTAGAGCCGCCCAGGATCGGTTTTTCCCTGAAGTTCCCGAAGTATGAGGCCCTGCCTCCCATTCGTACTCCCAGAAGATGAGCTCCCGCAGACATAGTCCAACCAGCATTGGGGCTTTCCATCTTGCGGGCGTCTTTCACAATTGCTGATAATGCAACGTTTTTTTCAAGACGCAGAATATATCCCGCTCCGATCATGGACAAGGCGGCCAGCCTGGCCGGAAGCCATGCCAGGATGTCATCAGCTTTGGCTCCGGCATAACCCAGATCCTTCCACTTCTCTGTCTTGTATCCCCACATGGAATCCATGGTGCTGACCAGTTTATATGCCCATACCCACTGAACGCCCAAAATGCTTAAGTAAAAAAAAGGAGCGCAAAAGGCGTCATTATAATTTTCCGTAACAGTTTCAGCCAGGCACTGGTAAAGACCCTGTTCATCCAGATGCCCGGTGTCACGGCTTACCAGAAGGCTCACGGCTATTCGGGCTTCATCCAGTGTTCCGGATGCAATAAGTTTTTGCGCTTTCCTGGTTTCATGGATCAGGCATCCCAGGGCCAGTGAAGCGTAACCAAGATAGATGGAAATAATCAGGCCGAAAAAGGGAATGGATATTAAAAGAGTGGTTATCCATAGAGTTAAAAAAACTCCGAAAATAAGAACAATAAAGCCTGAGAGTTTGAGGTTGAGACTGGATTTTCTGAGTCTTTGCTCGGCAAATTCCAGAAACCTGCCCTGCACTCTGACCGGATGAGGCCATCCGGGGGGGTCGCCAATGATAATATCCGTAATATAGCAGACAAGAAGAAAGATTATTATGCTTTCAGGCACACCGGTTTATACCCTGACAAATTTAACCAGACTATCCTTGGGAGCACCGGTCACATCAATCAGATGAGTTGAGCAGGATATGCAGGGATCGTAACCCCGAACCAGCATGCTCAGCCTCAGTTCGATGGCTTCCGGTTCCAGGCCGGAAAGCATGGGCCGCATTGCATTCATATCCATCTGGATATTGGCGTGATTCTGGTTGGTGGGTATGACACAGTCGGCTGTAACAATCCTTCCTTCGTGGTTGTATTCATAACTGTGAATAAGTATGCCCCTGGGAACTTCGATCGCGCCGACTCCCTTTCCGGCCTTGACTTTTATCCGGGCAGGCTTTTCATCTTTAAGCCCCCGGCTAAGAAGTCTTGAAATAATTTCCAGGGAATCTTCTGCTGAATGGACACACTCCACAAGCTGGGCAACGGTATTGAAAAAGGGATTGTGTGCCGGGGCTTTGAGGCCAAGCTTGTCTGCTGCCTTTCGGGCTCCGGGGCTGAGCAGCCTGTGATTCAGGTTGAACCTGGCCAAAGCGCCGACCAGATAGGAATCACCGGTATTCTTAGCCCATTTGGCAGTGGACTGAGGAACGCAGTATTCATTGGTAATCTGCTGGTAGAGTTGGGCTGGCCTGTTGATATCTTTGGAGCTGCCGATTTCTCCGGAATACAGAGCGTATTCTGTCGGTGAAACCAGGGCCACGTACTCGGTAGGCCTGTTAAAGTCAGGCCATTTGTCGGACAGAGCCGCGAACAGATCCACAATTTTGTCCATCCGGTCAAGACTTTCGTATAGTTTTGCCTGCAGGCCTGTGAGCTCGTCTTGATTGGGAATCAGTTCCATTCCACCGGGAATCAGTCTCTGGGGATGAGTGGTCCGCCCGCAAATCAGGCTGCTGAACTCGTTGGCTACGCGCCTGCAGCTAATCAGGTTTACCAGTTCATCCTTATGGGTTTGTGCCAGAGGAAGAACAGAGTCGACTCCCAGAAGATCAGGAAGAACAAGGTAGCCTATGTGCAGCAGATGGCTTTGCATATTTTCAGCGTGCAAGGCAAGCTTTCTAAGATCAAGTGTCTGTTCGGAGACATTGAGCCCAAAGGCATCCTCAGTAGCCTGAATGGAACAGAGCTGATGGCCTATGGAACAGATGCCGCAGATCCTTGAAACAATGTGATGAATATCTTCATAAGGCCTGCCCTGAACCATGGCCTCAAAGAACCTCGGCGCTTCCACCACGTGCCATTTGCAGTCCCTAACCTGGTTTTCCGCGTCAAGCTCGACAATAATATTGCCGTGACCCTCCACCCTGGTCAGGTGTTTGACTTTCAGGGTCTTTGGTCCTGACGGTTCGGCACCGGGCGCCGGCTGCGGGTTTTTCACAGGGGTTTGTTTTTCGGGTTTTTCCCTTGTCATAGTATCTCCGCGAACTTTAACCTAACCAAGCTGTCTTTTTGTCGTTGTGAGCAAAGTGATGTAATCTCAGTTAGTTATTTATGAGATTGCCAGGCACCCATCGGGGCTCACAATGACAGTGGAGCTGGACGATTGCATGCAAAATAGCTCGGTTCTGGTCTAACGCACATTTATAATTTATTAATATTACATCCAAAATATAGTCTAAGATGGTCCTGGGCTTCAAGCCAGGTAAAACCATGTTCATCCATAACCTGTCCGGCGGCGTCCATATTGGCGTCTGGAGCTATGCCGCGGCATCCCCAGCACACGCTGCCTTCATTAACGCAACATGCACCGCATCCCGCCCTGGTCACAATGCCCAGACAAAGCCTGCCCTGCTCGAATCTACAGATATTTCCGGCCATCTTACATTCCACGCACACGGGATATTTGGGAGGGGAGTAAATTTTACCCAGGAGCAGTTCTTTTACAGCCCTGGCAAATTCATTTTTATCAATGGGGCACCCGTGAATGTCCATATCCACCTTGACAACTGCTGACACCGGCCTGGCCGCGTATGTGGAATACCATCTCGAAAAATCTCCATAAACAGTAGCTTTGTATTCGGACTCATTGATGAAATTTTTCAGGCAGTTGATCCCGCCAATGGTTGCGCAGGCTCCAATGGCCACGAGAATTTTGGCGTTTTCCCTGATTTCTCTGATTCTTGGTTCATCTTCAGGTCTGGTTATGGATCCTTCCACAAAGGCGATGTCGTAATTGTCCCGCTTTTCGGTCTTGATTTCGCGAAACCTTACAATGTCAATGTGCGAGACAAGATCAAGAAGCCTCTCCTCAAGGTTGGCCACCTGAAGCTGATCGCCTTCGCATCCTGCGAAATCAAAAAAAGCGACTTTTGGTTTTGCCGGCATTCTCGCCTCCTTATAATCGACTATCAAGGTTGGATGCCAGGGGCAGTAGTATAGTAGAATTCAGTTAATCAAAGTAAATTAGCTGAGTGAGTCAACAGCATAGGCCGACTTTATTAACCGAACAACCGACTAAAGCGCCTCTCCAAGCCCGGCTATATCGGTATAGCAAAAAACAGGGCCGTCCAGGCAGCAGTTCACTCCATTGATCTGGCAGTGTCCGCATTTGCCCACACCGCATTTCATGTGTCTTTCCAGGGATAGGTATATCCTGTTCTGGGGGATACCCAGCCTGGTGCATTCCTGGATTACGAATTTATACATCACAGGCGGACCAATGGTGGCCACGCTTGTAGTATCAGTATTAATTCTGATTTTGGGAAAAAGCGTGGTGATCACTCCCACATTGCCTTTCCACTTGTCATCCGGGACATCAACAGTTTCCAGAACCTGAACGTCTTTTCTTCTGCTGATTTCGGCCAGCTGGTCCGTGAATATCCTCTCCTGGGGGTTCCTTGTGCCCACCAGAACAGTAATCTCTCCAAATTCATCCCTGTGTCTGAGCATATAATGCAGCACACTTCTAATGGGAATGTACCCAAGCCCCCCGGCCACAAAAAGAAAATCCTGACCAACAAATTTCTGCATGGGAAAGTATGAACCGTAGGGACCCCTGATCCCGATTTTGGCGCCGGTCTGCAGGGCGTGCAGGGAGTTGGTCACGGAACCAATCCTGCGCACCACCAGCTCAAAATTGTTGTGATCGGTCCGAGGAGGAGAGCTTACTGAAAACGGGGCTTCACCAACTCCGTAAATAGAAACCTGGATGAATTGACCGGGTCTGTGAGCAAGAGGTTTCCCACTGTCCAGAACAAATTCAAACAGGGTCACCAGTTCATTGAGTTCCTTTTTAGCCACAAGAGTTGCCGGCCTGGGGACATAATGAGAAAAATCAGACTTCATTCTTTATAGCCTCCCAGATTTCATTATACACTGCCCTGGGGTTGGCAATCCGCGCTGTACAGGCTTTGACGCATCTTCCGCAGCCGATACATCCGAGTTCACCCAGTTTGTCGTAAATATATTTGCCCTTACGCATATATCTGTGCCGGTATCTTTCCCAGGCCGTTTCCCTGAAGTTATGCCCTCCCGCTATTTCTGCAAAACCCTTCAGCATGCAGCCATCCCACTGCCGGTATCTACTCCCTTTCTGGAGCAGGTCATCGGCTTCTTCCTTGACGTCGAAACAATAACAGGTCGGACAGACCAGGACGCAGGAACCACAGGAAAGACACGTCTGGGATCTTTCCCGCCAGAATACCTGGTTGTTGAAAAACTTATTCACCAACTCCGGGGTTTTCTGCCAATCGTATTTCAAGGAATGCTTTTGGGCTTCGGCAAGTACTTTGAGGTGAGCCCTCCTGGCGGCTTCCTTCTGAGCTACGCTGGATTTTTCAACAGGACCGCCAACCTTAAGCATTTCCTCTCCCCTGGCAGAACCTACCTGGACGAAGAAAGCGCCAGGGCTTATTCTGGTCCAGTACAAATCATAGCCGAAGTCCACACTGGCGGCACCCATGCTTGACCAGAAAGCGGTCTCCGCAACGTGTACCGGTTCAAGTCCGAAAATAAGGGTGTTGTCTCTTCTGGCCTGGTAATTAACATCCGGATTGTCCATTTCCATAAGCTGGTCAAGTTGATTAATGGCCTTGATATCATATGGATGCACTCCGAATAAAAGCTGTTTCGGAGCCTCTATCACCGGGCTTGCAGCATATTTTTTCATATCAAAAGAAATAATTTCTTCCCGGGGAGGAAGAAAAAATCTTTTCAGGGTCGTATAACATAGATCATAATCCCAGGCGATCTCAACCTGTCCGTTCCAGGGCCTGAACTCGTAAAAGCCGTCTTCAACCATGGTCGGCACATAAACATTAAGTTCAGTGGCCCAATTTTTTAACAGTTCTCTGGTTTGAGGCAAATAAATGGTGTAAGCAATCATGCCCGCTCCGGTTAGGTTAGCTATATAAGATTCTCGCTTATTCGGTAGCAGCCCCTTGTGGATTTGTAAAGATCTTTGTTCGAAAACTGAAGTGATTGTCAGCATGCCTGGGTTGAAGAAAGCAGGAATCGCGGGGTCTAAAATAAAACAGAAGGCTGGTCACCGATTTCACCGCCCCGGATTTATCCGAGGCGGGCAGGCATGACAACAGAACCTGAATGCCAAGTTAGTTGATCTTTTTATCTATGTAGAAGGCGCGAGTGGGGTGATTTTTTTAAGATCCCTCTTGTTTTTCCTGTACTGATTGAGAATAACCAGACCCACCAGGCTCATGCCCATGACATCCTTCATAATATCCGGACTGAAGCACAGATATGTTCCAATACCGAAAATAATCCATTCAGCAATGGTCGTTTTTCTCAGCAGGTAAAACATGGACCAGGCGGAGAAAGCAATGGTGCCGATGGTTGCCGCAAAATAGACCATGATGATTTCCTGAACGCTTCCGTCCAGAACCATGGCTGGTTCATAGGCGAAGAGAAATGGTACCACGTATATGAGCTTTGAAAACTTCAGGGCGGTCCACCCTGTTTTCCACGGATCTGAACCGGCAATGGCCGCGCCTGCGTAGGCAGCCACGCAGACAGGGGGGGTTACGTTGGAGTTCTGGCTGAACCAGTATACGATCATATGCGCAGCTATCAGGCTTACACCCAGTTCACTCAGGGCGGGAACTGCCAGAACAGCCACAATCAGGTACGAGGCTGTTACAGGAACACCCATGCCCAGGACAAGGGAAGCAATGGCGATTAAAATGATCGCTACCAGAAGATTTCCTCCGGAAAAGGAAATAATCAGATCGGAAAATTTAAGTCCTATTCCGGTCAGGGAGATGGTGCCCACAATTATTCCGATAACGCCAACAGTGGCACCGATCACCAGGGTGTTGCGCGATCCCACAACCATTGCTCTCCAGATTTCCCTGGGTCCCATCCTGTATTCTTTGTCAGCCCAGCTGATGAACACGCAGGAAATGGTAGCCCAGAACGCGGCCATTCCCGGAGAGTATCCGAACATCATCATCAGAACGATAATGACCAGAGGCATAGCCTTGAACCAGTGTTTTTTGAAAACTTCCATGGCCTTTGGCTGGCCTTCCAGATCTATTCCGCGGATATTGAGCTTTTTAGCCTCAAAGTGAATCATGACAAAGACGGAAAGAAAGTAAAGCAGGGCAGGAAACACGGCAATGGCCATGATTGTTACGTAGGGGGTGCCTGTCATTTCGGCCATTAGGAAGCCGCCCGCTCCCATGATCGGGGGCATAAACATGCCTCCGATAGATGCAGCAGGTTCTATTGCTCCGGCTACATGAGGGCGGAATCCAGCCCTTTTCATCAGGGGGATGGTGAATGATCCGGTCGATACTGTATTGGCAATGGCGGAGCCCGATACCGAACCGAAAAAGCCTGATGCAATAACAGCAACTTTGGCCGGGCCTCCAAGACTTTTACCGGCCAGGGCCATGGGCCAGTCGATAAAAAATCTGCCCACACCCGATTGCTGCAGAAAAGACCCAAAGAAAATAAATATAATGACATAGGTTACAAGGACGTTGGCCATTACACCGAATACTCCATCCTGAGTCAGGAAAATAAAACTGGCCAGTCTTTCAACATCAAACCCCCGATGGGCAATGGGACCGGGCATGTATGGTCCGAAATAACCATAAATAAGGAAGGACGCCCCCACAATGGTGATGGACCAGCCAAGGACCCGCCTGCTCACTTCCAGGGAAAGGATAATCCCCACAATGCTGACCCAGATATCCATCTGGGTTTCCGCTCCCATTCGGTAGTTGAGACTCTCGAACTCCACCATCCAGTAACCAACCACAAAAATCGATGCCAGGGCCAGAAAGATATCAACTGTCGTGGGTCGGTTATGGCTTGATCTGGACCAGAAAGGAAAAGAAATAAAGATCATTACATAGGTCAAGAGTACGTATACGCCACGGTGATACTGGTCGCTGAAAGGCTGTACACCGGCGGCATACAGGTAAAAAATGACCATTGTCACACCAAGCAGCGAAACAAGAATGTGCCAGAAGGGGGATAGTCTCCGTCCGAATTTAGACTCTTTGGCCTGGATTTTTTTCAGTGCTTCACTATCTTCAATTTTAAGCTGATCCTTATCCGACATCTATTCCACCACCATTTAGCTTGAGTATTGTACAAAAATTAAAAAAGATATGAAGCCGGAAACCATTTATGCTTTCTGCAATCCAAATTAAAAAATTCTTTGGAAAAAATGGTCTGGTCTGGACCGAAAGATAACAGGGAAAAATTCATAAGGCGAATTCAGGAGTTCAACATGTAAAAATAAAGTTGGAAAAACAATGCAATCAATTGTTCAGCGCAACTTTAGACAATAAAAAGGCAAAAAAAAAGAGAACCGGATCAGTAAATCCGGTTCTCCAAAAAAACATTAGAGTATTAATTCTTCCGGGATATCAATTCCCTGTTCCTTCCAAAAGCGGTAAGCTCCGGGATGAAAAGGTACGGAAGCTCCCATTGTTCCGTTTTCTATGCTCATTTCCCTGGCGGCACCGTGGGCTGTAAGCATATGCCTCAGCCCTTCGGGAGAAAAGATGGTCTTGACTGATTCATAGACTATTTCTTCATCCA
>SKKD01000056.1 GCA_007121655.1 Desulfonatronovibrio sp.
TTAAGCCCTCCAGCGCCGATGATACTTGGGGTTAACCCCTGGGAAAGTAGGTCGCTGCCGGAACATTTTTAAATGCCTTTAAGGCGACAAAAAAAGGGACTCATTATGAGTCCCTTTTTTTTGTTTCCCCCGCCATTCATCGAGATAATCACACCATTCATGGAAACCAGGCAGACAATGTATCAAAATTTAAAAGAAGTTTTGAGCATATGCATATCTGAGAGATTTCCTGCGCAATGAGTTGCTTGCTGATTATTCGAAAAATCAACATGTATATGTTCGTGATAAATTTCTGCTGGTTCTCTATCAATATAGTTATTTAGAAGCGTCCCACCGGGGCAGCCCGGGACCAAACTGATAAAGTAACTTGAAATGACCTGAGCTTATAAAGATTGCCGCGCTCGAAGACTCGCTCGAATGAACTGGAAAGTCACTGTTCTGGTTACGCCTCACCTGCCATTGCGGGGGAGCGTAGCGACTGAAAAAATCTGCATGGCAAAATATAATATGCTGAATTTATTATTTATAAGCCTCAAGTTACTTGTAGGAAGAAGATTCTCTGGTAGACGGATGCTATTCTCTTTTGAAAAGATTCGTTCTTCTTGCCGTGTCATAAATCTTGATTTAAAATAGTAAATATAAATATTTTTTATCGATCCAGGGTAATAGTCATCCTTTTTTTTACAGGGACGTCACCATTTATAAAGAGTTAACTGAATGTTCCCAATAACAATTATTTCTTCTGGTCTATTATCTCGAAGCTTTTGGCCTTTCAGTCTGCTGGGCGCAAAACCTGCGCATCCTTTGCTGGTTCAGAGTAAGGATTATTTTTCAGGGCTTGATAAAAGGAAGCCATTGAATGAATATAATTTTGTGGTTCTGGATACAGAACTTACCGGATTGAAGGTTAAAAAGGATGAGCTCGTTTCTATAGGAGCTGTTCGCATTCGCGAGATGCGCATCGATATAAAGGACAGCTTTTATTTTTGTGTCTGCCCCTCCGGAGAAGTACCAAAAAAAAGCACCCTGATCCACAGAATCACGCCATCACAGGCACGCATGGCCCCTCCCCTTGAAGACGCCCTTCTGGCCATGCTGGATTATTGCGGCAACTCAGTGATTATCGGTCACAATATCAATCTGGATATGGGAGTTATCAACCGTGAGTTAACAAAGCACTTCAGTGGCGAACTGTATAACCTTTGCCTAGACACCATGCGCCTGGCCAGAGTTTACGAAGAAAGACAATGGGTAGGCTCATTGGAATGCTGCAACACGCAATCTTCCTACAATCTGAAACGATTGAGCCAGGAGTATAATCTGCCCTTGTTTGCAGAACATAACGCCTTAACTGATGCTTTGCAGACAGCGTATCTTTTTCTATTTCTAATCCACAAATTGCAGGACGTATCTTCCTGGACTCTTAAGGATTTATGCAAAGTGGGATGCGCCAACCGTTGGAGGAGAATGTAGAATATAGATATTGGTTTGATAATGTAATGCGGGAGGTTTGAAAGATGGACATTGATACAACGTGGGTTTGGGTTTTTCTTGCCTTGTATGTTGTATATTGTTTCTATTGGGGCCTTAGAGGTTTTTTTACCGAGAAAACCTCTTACGGTTACTCAATAGGCGGTAGACAAATTCCCATGATCGCCTTCCTCATGGCCGCCACAGCAGCATCATTCAGTGGATGGACAACTATTGGCCATCCGGGACTTATCTGGAAATTCGGCCTGGCTTACGCCTTTGCCTCCTTTTATGTCCTGACCATACCTATTACCGGGAGCTTTTTCGCCAAAAGAACCTGGCTAATGGGAAAGAGGTACGGGTTTGTAACCCCGGGGGACATGTATGCTTACTACTACAACAATGAGAGCGTGCGCTGGCTGGTAGTGCTCACCGCAATATTGTACGGAGTTTTCTATTCCGCGGTTCAGCTTATTGCAGCTGGAGCCCTTTTTCACTGGGTCACAGGTTTCCCCCTCTCCTGGGGCGCCATTCTTATGGCCTTTATTGTCTGGTTTTACGTAGTCACCGGCGGATTAAGGGCCAGCACCTGGGTCGGAGTTATTCAGTTTATTTTATTGCTTTTGTCCATCTTTCTTATTGGCATTTACGTCCTGATTCATTTCGGAGGCTGGAGTGTACTCAGCCAGGAAGTGGCCAATATGCCGGAAAGTTATTTGAAAATACCATCCGTCATTGAGTTTACCGTAGGCGAACAAATATGGACTACGCTTATGATTTTAACCTATCTGTTCGCGCTAATGGGCATACAATCATCGCCAGCCTTCACCATGTGGCAGTTTGCCAATAAGAATCCAAAACCATTTGCCTGGCAGCAGGTCTTCATGTCCACTTTTCTGGTAGGTTTTGCCTTGTTCTTTTTTACCGCTTTTCAGGGTCTCGGGGCGCAGATTCTGGATATGCAGGGGCTTATCGACCCGGCCTCGGACCGGGACGTGATTCCAATACTCATGGCAAAGTTCCTGCCGCCTTTTGTCCTGGGCATTTGTTTTATCGGTATGATAGCGGCCATGCATTCCACCGCCGCTCCTTATATCGGCACTGCCGGGTCCATGCTGTTAAGAGATGTTTGGTGGCTTAAGATTCGAAAGAAAAAAGGCGGTCACGCAGAACAGATCTGGTTCAACCGCCTTTTTGTAACCCTTTTGACCATTTTTGCCCTGGTGGTGGGCCTTCATTCCACTGCGGCCATAGTCATCCTGGGCGCCCTGGCTACTGCTTTGGGTTTTGTAATGTATATTCCGCTTCTGGGAACTCTCTGGGGATTTCGCTGGCCGTCCATAGGAACCTTCCTGGGCATTCTTGTGGGGCTGGGTGTTGTTTTCCTGACCTACCATGTGTTTCCTAATCCCCTGACCATCCACAGTGCTGCCTGGGGAACCGGCAGCGGTCTTATTATAGCTTATCTTTGCCGTTTTTTTGGGGCTAAAGATAACCCGGAAACCATAAAAAGACAAAAAGAAGTCCGCACCTGGCTGGACAACATTGAACAGCCTGCTCCCAGAGGACGCTCCTGGCGCAATTCAATGAAGATAGTCGTTCCCCTCTGGTACTTGTTTGCCATAGGCCCCCTTTGCATCCTCGGCAACTATGGTCTGTTTTCTTTTGCCGGGTTCCCTTCACTCTGGTCCTGGCAGATAGCCTGGTGGATAGTGGGCATTTTCATGATGTGGGCTCTTTGCTTTAAGGCTGAAATGGCCACCATCACAGATGAACAGATCAGACGCGCTGAAACGGAATCCAAAATCGTGGTCGAGGAAGTAACAGAAGTAGCAATTCTTGTCGGGGAAAAACCCAAAAGCACTCGAATATAGCCGGTGTGCTGCAACAAGCAGGAGGGATTTAAAATGAAAGCTGAAGATTACTGGCTTATAGGAGTTGTGGGATTCACCATTATCTGGCTCATTCTCCTTGGCGTTGGCGCTCTGGGTTAGTCTGGCCAGGCGAAACAACGACAGCGGACAAAGGCTGTCAAAGGATCAGGTAATGCCGATATCCTGGGTCAGATCCATGCGCATCCTGCCCTGGGCGTTTCTGATCCCTTTGAAGGCCTCCTTCAGGCTTTGTCTGTGGATATAGGTCAGCTGTTTGGGCAATATGCAATTATCCGCTGGTTTGTCCTGTTCCACCAGCATCTCAACCTGATGCGAAAGCCTGATAAACATCATAAATGAATAAGTGTGGACTAGTTCTTCATAATCCTGCTTGTCAAGAATACCCATCTGACGTAGTTTTCCCAGCCTGTCCAGAGTGTTGGTGTCAGGTATTCTGTGCTGAAGAGCATAGATTCGGGCAAAGTCTACCAAGATCTGCATAGGCTTTTTGATGTCCAGACAACTTTTCTTGTCATTTATTTTTTTAAGCATCAAATTTCCGAAAAAATCCAAGGGAGGCTTGAAACGAAGTGAGTTTTCAGCAAAGTGACGGAAAAAACCCAGCCAATCACCAAGAGTCCTGAACATATAATTTTTCAGATCATCTGTCAGAACCTGGTCGCCATAGACTGTCCTGAAATCAAAAAAGATACTCGAGTGCAACAGATCCACCGGTTCGGCATTATGTATCCAGTTCCAGAAGTACCTTTGCCAGACACTCAACGGCTGGCACCATTTAGGGTTTTGAGCCATAATTTTGAATTCGCAGAATGAAAATCCCACTTGATCCAGCAAGGTGCAAATTTTACCTCCAAGGAGTAAAAAATAGGCCTGAACTTCTTTTTCCTGACCCGGTTCCACATCTTCGTAGACTATGGCATTGTCCTGATCGGTTTTCAGTGTCTGCTCCATGCGGCCATCGCTGCCCATGATCATAAAGGCGAATCGTTTGGGAGGTTTTCCCGCTTCCTCAAGGGCAAACCCGGCAATCTTCTTCAGGATGGCGTCGGAAATTTCAGTGATGATCCGGTTAAGATCTCCAGCCTTGGCTCCACTATCCATCAATGATTTTATCAGTCCGGGCAATTGTTTGTATCTGGCCTTCAGCTCCGATACGTTTGCAGCCTGCTGAATTTCCCGCATCAGGTAGATGGGAGACCTGCCCTGGGCCAAAAGAAGGTCCTGTTCAGTGGCAATGCCTAGAACATTATCCAGGTCATCGGTGATCACCAGATGTTTGATGTTGTGTTTCATCATCTTCAGAATGGCCTCAAAAACCTGAGTGCGTGGAGACAGGGAAATCAAGGGCCTTGAGTCGATATTTTTAACGGGATGATGAACCGGATAATCCCTGCTGACCACCTTACTGCGCAGGTCATTGTCGGTCAGCAGGCCCACGCTGTGCCCCTGGTCATCCATGACTATTATGGAGCTTCTTTTTTTTTCGCTCATGATCCGGGCTGCTTCCTGAATGCTCAAGTTCTCTGTACAGGATGCGAACTCCCTGGAGTAAATATCCTGCAGGGCAAGGTTCAGAAAACCTGGAGAGATGGAGGATTCCTCGCTCCCGGCACTTCTGGCCAGGAAGGACATGTAGGGCTGCTGCAGCATCTTAAGAGAAAATTCCGCAGTAAAGTGTTGCATGAAATCCGGAAAACGGGAACAAAGATCAAGAAAATATATTCTGGGCAGAGAATAGAGTGTTGTTTCTTCAAGTGTAATAACCGTACGTATGGAAAGGCTTCTATTGAACAGTGTGGACAGCCCCCCGTAAATACTCTTTTCCTCCAGCACCTCGCTTAATCTTTTCCGGTCCTGTTCCTGGATATATTTTTCCAGTCTACCTTGAGCAATAATATAAATTTGGTTCAAAAAGGTTTTGTCTTGAACAAACAAGACTTTTCCAGAAGGATAGCTGCTTCGGCTGAGGTTTTGAGCAATTTTACGGAGTTCCTTCCCTGAAAGAAGATCAAAGGGCGTCACTGTGCCCAAAAATCCGACGGTCTCATTACTCATTGATTTCTCCTTTATCCATAAAAAAGAGCTGTCAGATTGCCGGCAGAAATTTTTTTTGACTTTTACTGATCTCAGATTTCAGACATCATCTAAAGTCAAGTAAACTAAAAATATATAAATAAATAGAAGAATAACTTAAATATAAAATAGATCTTAATAAATTTAATTGTTTCATTATCCAGATTAAAAGGAATGACTGTCCAGGTAAAGATATTTTTAATTACTTTGATGGCAACCTATTTGGATGGGGCCTTGAGCAGCAGGGACATCAATGCCGCAACTATGCAGGCAATGCCGGCGATGGTAAAGGAAGTGGCCCAGGTGGAGATATCCCCAACTTCGGCCATATCCCTGAAATAGCCGGCAATTTGAGGTCCGGCAATTCCTGCCAGACCATAGGATAAGAATATCCATCCATAGTTGGTTCCAAGGTTTTTGATTCCGAAATAGTCGGCCGTAGTTGCCGGAAAAAGTGCAAAGTTGCCTCCAAAATTGAAACCTATAATGGCTGCGGCTATGATCAGACTGCTGACGGCCGTTCCCATTTCAAAAAAGACCAGCATGATGAAGGCCTGAAAGCTGCACATCAGAAATAAGGACCATTTTCGACCCACCCGGTCTGAGATTCCTCCCCAGATGATCCGTCCCAGTCCGTTAAAAATCGCATACCAGGCCATTGCAGTCCCGGCTACGGCTGCTGCCTGGGTTGGTCCAGGCACGGCTCCGGCGTACTGTAGGGAATCAATTCCAAACAAGCTTATGCTGTAAATAACCATGAGGCCTGCCAGAGCTGTGCTGAAAAACATAAACCAGAGTATGTAGAACTGAGGCTTTTTAAGCATCTCCAGGGTGGTAAATTCCTGATATGAAAGTCCATTGGGGCTGTCTTCTGTAGTTTCAGGTTTCAGAACATGTCCCTGAGGCAGGTATTCCTTTGGGGGATTGAGCATTACCATGCTGCCCATGCCTACAAAGATCAGAAAAACTAAACCGTATATAAGAAAGACAGATTGTACCCCCGGAAGAGAAAACAAGTTTGTAGTATAAAGAAGTCCACCAAACCAGCTCCCGGCGAGCTTTACCCATAATGTTGCACCAAACCCAAATCCGGCCACGGCTATACCGGCTATGAGCCCTTTTTTATCGGGAAACCACTTTACTCCCACTGCTATGGGTACCACATATGCCAGACCAATTCCTGCTCCTCCTACGATTCCGATAAACAGAAGCTGATTCAAGAACGTGCTTCCAAGGATTCCGCCCAGAATATATCCAACTCCAAGAACTATTCCACCGGCAACTGCAATTGGTCTTGGTCCGAATCTGAGCTGCAGACGCCCGCCAATGACCATGAAAACAGCAAAGACAGCCAGGCCGATGGAAAATATCCACGCAGCCTGTTGTGCAGTGAATCCATACTCGCCGCCTTCTTCAAGAGGCAAAGTAAGCAGTCCGGTAAAAACACTCCACGCGTAAATGGTTCCCAGGCAAAACTGGATGACAATGGCTCCAATGACAACAAACCAGCGTCTGTTGCCTGTGGCCAGAAAGTTTTGTAAGTTGATCATAAATTCCTTATGACGACAAATTAATGTGTAAAATTTGTAAAAGATTTGAATAGGAAGATTCTGCTAACAACTTTGTTTGATCATATCAAGTTTTTTGGGGGTGACTTCGCGCTAAGCAAAAGTGCCTTATTTAAATAAATAACCTTTAGAGGATAAATATGAGTTTTAAAGAAAATTATTCAGTTGCCGAATTCACAAATTATCAGAATTCTCTCACGCAGTGTCTTGATGGGATTTCTGTCGGAAAGGTTTTGAAAAGTCGTAAACTGATAATTATCAAGCCTAACCTGGTTAATACATCTTTATTTCCCATTACCACTTCTACGGAGATGATCCGGGCTCTGGTGGGATATCTGCAAAATCACACAAAAGCCAGACTGATTATTGCAGAGGGCTGTGGAGACGCCCATCTTGATACAGGCGAAGTTTACCAGAAGCTTGGTTACGGGAAACTGGCCGCAGAATTTGGGCTGGAACTGGTTGATCTTAATAATGAGCCTCTTAGCAGATTGAGAAATCCGGATTGCCGAGTTCTCCCGGATATTTATCTGCCGAAGATCGCACTTAAGGGGTTTTTGATATCAGTGCCTGTGCTTAAAAAGCATTCCCTGGCAGGGGTTACCCTGTCCATGAAAAACATGCTGGGGCTTGCTCCTCCAAAGCATTATCAGCAGGGTGGATGCTGGAAAAAATCTTTTTTTCATAGCCGGATGCACCGCTCCATTTTTGAACTTAACCTTTACCGCAAACCTGACTTGTCGATACTTGATGCCACTGTGGGCATGGCGGATTACCATCTTGGGGGCAGCACCTGTGCTCCTCCGGTCAACAAGATTGTTGCCGGCTATGATCCTGTAGCTGTTGATTCTTATGGAGCTGGACTTCTTGGTCTTTCGTGGAAGGAGATTCCACATATCCGCATGGCTCATGGTGTTCTGGGCCGGGCCGAGGGTTAAGGGATCATCTGATGGATGGGTTTGATCTTGTAAATCCACCCCAAATAAAATAAATGCTTGACGCAGGATCCATGACCTTGTGGTCCCGGCAATAAAATATCCTTTAGCCATGGGAATATTTGATCCATATGTCATCAGTAAGCCATAGTGTTTCCAGCACATCCTTTTTTCTTATTTCCTGGCTTGGCAGGGCAGATATCAACGCCTGCCATGGACATCCCGAGGCCGGCATTGGTCCTGTGGCCCAGGCTATGGAGCAGAACAATTTCCACAGACTTGTTCTGCTCAACAACTATCCCCCGGAAGAGGTATCATGCTACCATAAATGGATTGCAAAAAGAAATCCGGATAAATTTATTGATATTCGTCAAGCCAGCCTGTCCGGCCCTACCAGTTATGAAGAGATATTCCAGGGAGCCCTGTCGGTTCTGCAGGATCTTTCAGAAAAGTATTCCAAAGCCCGGCTGACCTTTCATTTAAGCCCGGGAACCCCGGCCATGGCCGCGGTTTGGATAATTCTGGCCAAAACCAGATTCCGGGCCGCGCTCATTGAGTCTTCCAAAGAACACGGGGTTAGAGTTGTTAAGTTTCCCTTTGACCTGTCAGCTGAGTATCTGCCTGGTGCGGCCAGGCAGAAAGACGCCCGCCTGGAGCGCTTAAGCGCTGCCTTGCCACCCCTTGAACCTGCCTTTGACGACATTATTTATCGTTGCAATGCTATGCACAGGATTCTGCACAAGGCCAGAAAAGTATCCATGCGAACCGTTCCGGTTCTTATCGAAGGGGAGTCAGGCACGGGCAAGGAACTTTTGGCCAGAGCTATTCACAAGTCCGGTCCGCGCGGGGATGAACCTTTTATCGCGGTCAACTGCGGAGCGATACCGTTAGAACTTCTGGAATCCGAACTCTTCGGCCATGTTAAAGGCGCTTTTACCGGAGCGCATCAGGCCAGGACCGGTTATTTCGAGGCTGCCCATAAGGGTACCCTTTTTCTGGACGAAATCGGGGAACTGCCTCTGGCCGCGCAGGTCAAGGTATTGCGGGCCCTTCAGGAAAGCGAAATTCAGCGGGTGGGTGAATCCAGACCTGTAAAACTGGATATTCGGGTCATGGCTGCCACCAACCGGGATCTTTTGCAGGAAGTGAGCCTGGGCCGGTTCAGGGCGGATCTTTTTTACCGCCTGGCTGTGGCAGTGCTCAAACTCCCTGCCCTGAGAAACAGACCGGGTGATCTGGGCCTGCTCATGGACCGGCTGCTTGATGATATCAACCGGGAAAACCAGGATGAACCTGGATTTGAGCCTAAAAGGCTTACCCCCTCAGCAAGAAATATCCTTTTGCAGCATAACTGGCCCGGTAATGTGCGTGAACTCATGAACACCCTGCACCGGGCTGTCATCTGGTCAGATGGACAAGTGTTAGATGCTGAGGATATCAAAGAAGCACTTTTGCCTGCTGTTGAAGGTGGTCAGCATCAGGACATTTTGAACATGTCCCTGGATAGTGAAATTGATCTGCCCGAGATCATTGGCATGGTTGCCGGGCATTATATCCAGAGAGCCCTGGAAAAGACAGGAGGCAACAGGACAAAGGCGGCTAAATTGCTGGGTCTGAATAATTATCAGACCCTGAACAACTGGATGGAGAAGTATGGGTTGGATCTGGATAGATAATAAACATACCTGTTTCCTGACGAATGATAATACTCAATAACCCAGCTGCGATAGTAAATTTTTTTATTGCACCATAAAATATCTTATCAGAAAATTCATGTTCAGGGCGGTTTATTTTTTTAAAAGCAGAACATTCATAACTTAAAAACAGCTTCAATACACGACTTAAGGCTGATTCTTGGTGACTGAATAGAGGTTAACAGGTTTTTGGCATGGCGGTTGCTTAAGTTGCAAACAAGTTACGAAGAAAATACTTGAGGAGAGTAATTGATGATCAAGGAATATACTATATCAAATTTTAAATCCATCGCAAGACCAGCTACTATTCCTCTCAAACCCATAACTCTCATTTTTGGTCCAAACTCGTCCGGCAAAAGCTCAATTCTTCAGTCGCTAATGATTCTTTTTCAATCCACAAGACCTTCAGACTTTAGTCATTTTCTAA
>SKKD01000129.1 GCA_007121655.1 Desulfonatronovibrio sp.
AGACCGATCTGCTGAATGACATAGCCCATGGTCAGTCTTAGTTTCTGAGGGTTCATATCCATGATGTCCCTGCCGGTAACCTTGATGGATCCTCTGGTCACGCTTTCCAGACGATTGGTCATGCGCAGCATTGTGGTCTTGCCGCATCCCGAAGGTCCAAGAAAAACGGCGGTTTCACCCTGTTCAATGGTAAAGGTGACGTTATCGGTGGCTGTTACCGCTGTCTTGCCCACTCCGAATACCTTGGTCACTGAATCATATTCAATCATTCTCCTGCTCCCGCATTATGTATTCTCTTTGGCAATTTAGAATAATTTTTGTAGTCAAAACGATTATTTTATAATCTCTATGTAAATATCCGGCAGAACTTAAAAATTTACAGTTCAATCACATAAACAGTATAGAATCCAACATGAGCGATTTTTTCTGTCATTGGGGGCTAAGCTGAGAAAATCTCAGTCAGTTATGCATGAGATTGCCGCGCACCCTGCGGGTGCTTGCAATGACAGTGATGTTTGACAGTTACATACAAAATCAGTCAGTTAAGGTTAGAATAGCGACAGGCATGATGAAATTGGAAGAATATGCGCGCAGGCAAACAGCATGTGACTTGAACAAGAACATACAAAATGACAAAAACAGATCGAATAAACAGAACACAGGACTATTTGACGACTTCCAACTACTTATCTACTATATTTTATAGATAAATATTTCATAACTGTCAAATTGCATGCTATTATTAATTAATTGGCAGGTCGTGAAGCCAATGCTACCGATATCATGTGTTAAATAATAAAGTTTTATAAAGATCATCGATTATTTTAATTAAAAACCGCTTGAAACATAAAGTACATGCAAAATCAAAAACAAATAAGCACTTTCCCCTATTTATTTTTTCTTCGGGTGATTTAGATTATTGGTATGTTAAAATATTGGTTACCTTGGAAATTTTTGATTAAACGTGCGGCCAGGGCATACGGGGTAATAGACCCGTTGAATTTTCTGGCCAGGTTCAGGCAGTTTGCCCAGCCGTCGGAAGTACAGGAACCCATTGAACTGCTTCGTGCCGGGATAATCTTCCATGCCAGAGGGCTGATCAACAAGACCATCCAGCACAACCTTGACTGGGTCTGGCCTTACTGGGTGGAACGGCAGTTCAATCCGGTCGATGTCTCATTCGTTCCAAGAGCATTTTCCTTCAGCCACATAAACCTGACGCATCGCAACTGGACCGCGGTGGGACATCCGGACCTTCCCCTGTACCCGATTGTTGATCCAAGAGGACTGGTGACCCCTCTATACGACGGTTGGTCCATCGATCTGTGGGTGATGTCCGAAAACGGCGATCTCCTCTTCCCTTCCAAAAACAGCAATACGCTTCAAAGGTGGATTTTATCACCAAATTTAGCCGTGGAAACCATCTCCAGGCGGAACGGAATGAACCTGGAATCCGTCGTGACTATGGGCATTGATGATGATGCCCCTTTTGTGAACATCAGTGCCACGGGGAAATGCCCTGAGCAGGGGTGGCTGGTGGTTGCCCTGAGGCCATACAATCCCGAGGGCATACAATTCATCGATCAAATCCAATATCAGAAAGATAATCCTGGCTGGCTGGTTAATTCAGAGGATCTGGTCAAGTTCGGCAGGACCCCGGAAAAAGTGTTTTTTTCCAATTATCATGATGGCGACGTTACCCATAAGCTGAATAAGCCTGAAGACGGCCTGGAAACCGCCTGTAAAGTGGGGATGGCTACTTCCGCGGCCTTGTTTCCGCTTTCAGGTGACAACAGCGAAATTCTCAATGTGCAGATTCCCCTGGTCAGAGATTTGCCCAGAAAAAAATTTTATTCCAAGCCCCCTGCTACGCGGCCTGTCATTGAATCATGGGATAAGGTCTTGTCTTCCGTGGCATCCCTGAATGTTCCGGATGAAAAAATTCAGTTTCTCTACGATGCTGCCGTCAGAACACTGGTCCTTCTTTCGGCTGACAGTGTGATCCCCGGTCCTTATACTTACCGGCGCTTCTGGTTCCGTGACGCCTGCCTGATGCTCAACGCCGTCATGGTAGCGGGCATGACCGACCGGGCATTCCGTCTTCTGGACACCTTTCCGGATCTCCAGAAAATTTCCGGATACTTTCAGTCCCAAAAGGGGGAGTGGGATTCCAACGGTCAGGTTCTCTGGATCATGAACAGGTTTCAGCGCCTCACCGGTCACTCTTTTAACCGGGCCTGGATGAAGGCCGTGAGCAAAGGCGCTGACTGGATAACCAGAAAGCGGGTCCGGAAACAACCGGAAAGCCCGCATGCGGGACTCCTGCCGGCAGGGTTCAGTGCAGAACACCTGGGTCCCAACGATTATTACTACTGGGATGATTTCTGGGGTGTGGCCGGGCTTCGAGCGGCCGCCCGCCTGGCCGGACTTTTTGATTCCCCCGCAAAACAGCAAAAATACGAGTCCGAAGCCGGGGATTTTGAACAAAGCATCTACAAAAGCATAGGCGCGATTCCGGAGCAGCGTTCCAGAGGAGGAATACCTGCATCTCCATACCGGCGTATGGACGCGGGGGCCATCGGGTCCA
>SKKD01000078.1 GCA_007121655.1 Desulfonatronovibrio sp.
GAGTTCGCAGAGAAGAGAGAATTCATTTTTCCATTCCTGCGAAGCGCAGTAATGAAAAAGGATCTCGGCCCCGGGCGGGGAGCATGTCATTCATATACACCGTCTACGCTTCACCTGTCATTGCGAGGGAGCGTAGCGACCGAAGCAATCTGTATGGCAAACCTTTAAGCTGCTGAATTTGTTGCTTAACACTTTAAAATACATGTAAGACAGGTGCAGGGGGGTGGTAAAATATTTCTAAAGCACGCTCCAGCAGGATGAACTCTTTTTCCGATATTCCGGATAACCATTAAAATGAACAGGAAAGAATCATGAACAAGGAAAAGTTTGCAATCTCACCAGAGACCACCCGCATCGCCTGGATAGGAACCGGGGTGATGGGGGTTTCCATGTGCGGACATGTGCTTGAGGCCGGCTACAAAGTCCGGGTGTACAACAGGACCAGGGACAAGGCTGAACCTTTGATCCGGAAGGGTGCTGTCTGGGCTGATTCACCCAGGGAGGCCGCAGAATCTTCGGACGTCATATTCACCATTGTGGGTTTTCCCAGTGATGTTCGACAGGTCTATTTTAATGACGACGGAGTCCTGGCCGGTCTGGCTTCCGGAGGGATCTGCGTGGATATGACCACCACGAGTCCCAGCCTGGCCAAAGAGATCAGCCGGGAAGCCGCAAAAAAGAACGGGTTCGCCCTGGATGCCCCAGTTTCCGGCGGGGATGTAGGAGCACGAAGCGCCAGGCTGTCCATTATGGCCGGAGGGGATGAAGGAATTTACAACGCGGTGCTGCCTTTGTTCAGGCTCATGGGTGATAATATCGTCCTGCAGGGGCCTCCGGGCGCCGGGCAGCATACCAAAATGTGCAACCAGATCGTCATTGCCGGGAGCATGATCGGGGTATGCGAAAGTCTTGTCTACGCGGTAAAGGCCGGACTTGATCCTTCCAGGGTGCTTGAATCCATAACCGGGGGCGCCGCCAATTGCTGGGCCCTGGAAAACCTGGCCCCGCGCATCCTTAAAAATGATTATGAGCCGGGTTTCATGATCGATCATTTCGTCAAAGACATGGGCATTGCCCTGGAAGAATGCCTGCGTATGGGAATAAGCCTCCCCGGCCTTAGCCTTGTTGAAAGAATCTACAAAGAGGCTTCAGCCAGAGGACACGGCCTTGAGGGAACACAGGCGTTATACCGGGTATTGCAGGATGCAGAAAAAGACTCCTAGCAGCAGGTTAAGATTTTCCAGTTGTTGTATTGTGTTAAGGATAAAAACTCTTATGTAATATTAATATCAGGTATTACCAGTACAATTTTATTCATAGCGCATCAGCAATAAGGAAAATTATATGATACAACGGGCTTTTTGTTTTGTTCTGCTTCTTATTTTCTGTTCAGCCTCACTTATTGAGGCTCATGACTCCCATACTGAATCAGACTCCTTTGAATCTTTTGCTTTGACTGATCTTACCCGGGAGAGATATGTCGGTGATCTTGAGGGGATGATTGAGCGTCGTTTTATCCGCGTCCTGGTTACCTACAGCAAAACCCACTATTTTGTTGACAGGGGGACTCAACTGGGAATCGTCCACGACCTGTTCAGCGATTTTGAAGACGAGTTAAACAAAAAGTTAAGGAACAGGCATATCAGGGTCAATGTAGTGTTCATTCCGGTTGCCAGGGACGAACTTGTAACAGCCCTGATTGAAGGCCGGGGAGATGTTGCGGCAGCTAACCTGGCCATCACTTCCGAACGGTTGAAGGAAGTTGATTTTACCGATCCCATCTTTAGAGACATCAAAGAGATAGTTGTCACAGGTCCGGGAGTAGCCCCTGTTGCCAGAGCGGAAGATCTCTCGGGAAAGGAAGTCTACATTCGAAGGTCATCCAGTTTCTATGAGAGTCTGCAAAAATTAAATGTAGAGCTGCAAAAAGCAGGCAAGAAGCCGGTAATGGTCTTGCCGGCTCCGGAAGAACTTGAAACAGAAGATATTTTGGAAATGGTCAATGTCGGTCTTGTGGAGATCACCATCGCGGACAATCATATTGCGGAGTTCTGGGAAAAGATCTTTGATAATATTGTTTTGCACCCTGAGGCTGCTGTTAATAACGGAAGAGAAATCGGAATGATGGTCAGAAAGGACAGCCCTCAGATCAGGGCGGAACTTAATGAATTGATCGCCGGTTTTCCCGAAGGTTCGTTGTCGCGCAATCTGCTTCTGCAGAAGTATTTAAAAAGCACGAAGTATGCCAGGGAGATGACATCCAGCAGGGAGCTGGCCAAATTCGAGGCCATAGTGGGTCTTTTTCGAAAATATGCAGGCAAATATGAACTGGATTATCAGCTGATGATCGCACAGGGATACCAGGAATCAAGGCTGGATCAGAATGCTCGAAGTCCGGCAGGCGCCATCGGGGTGATGCAGTTGATGCAGTCTACCGGCGAGGAAATGAACGTGGGAGACATATTCGAGATTGAGCCCAATATTCACGCCGGAGTTAAGTACGTCCGGCACGTGAAGGATCATTACTATGCAGCGGAGCCCATGGACAAGCTGAACAGGGGACTGTTCGCCATCGC
>SKKD01000081.1 GCA_007121655.1 Desulfonatronovibrio sp.
CCTCATGGATAAGGTTGACGCCATGATAATTGGGGGAGCCATGGCTAATACCTTTATCAAGTCCATGGGTTATGGGGTGGGCAAGTCTCTGGTGGAGGACGACCTCCTGGAAGATGCCCGAAACATCATGCAAAAGGCCAGGGAGAAAAAGGTCGGCTTTTATCTCCCGGTGGATTTTATAGCCGGTGAGGGATTAGACACGGACGAAGGCGCAGAACTGTTTCCTTTTCAGGATATTCCAGAAGATAAAATGGCCCTGGATATCGGCCCGGCCTCCTGCACACTTTTCGCGGAGGTCCTCAGCAAGGCCGGAACTGTCGTCTGGAACGGACCAATGGGCGCTTTTGAAAACCGCACCTTTGCCCAGGGATCATATAATATTGCCGAATTTATGGCGGGTCTTCCTGCGGAAACAATAGCGGGGGGAGGAGATACCGACGCCCTTATCCACAAGCTTGGCATTACAGAAAAGTTCAGTTTTGTATCCACCGGAGGGGGTTCTTTTATGGAATTTCTTGAAGGCAAGGTTTTGCCGGGCTTCAGAGCGCTGGAAGAGAAGGAGTAAACAATGATAAAAAAATTAATGGCAGCCAACTGGAAGATGTATAAGACATGGGAAGAGGCCAGGCAGACAGCGCGTGAACTGGTCGTGGCCATCGGCCATGACCTTCCTTCAGACAGGGAAGTGCTTTTGATTCCGCCTTTTACCGCTCTCCAAGGGGTCGGGGAGATGCTTGCCGGGCAGGGTGGATATTTTCTGGGCGGCCAGAATTTTTATCCGGAAGCTGAAGGGGCATTCACAGGTGAGATCAGTCCGGGGCAGTTGACGGATGCAGGATGCCGGTTTGCTCTGGTGGGACATTCCGAAAGAAGGCATGTCCTCGGGGAAAAAGATGAACTTCTGGCCCGAAAGGTAGCCTTTGGCCTGGAGAATAAGCTCGGAATAATTCTTTGTATCGGTGAAAAGATCGATGAACGAAAGAATGGCCTGGTTGAAGAAGTATTGACCCGTCAACTGGAAAAGGGGCTTGGCAGCATTGACCGCAATGTCTCCGCGAAAGACCTGTCAATAGCTTATGAGCCGGTCTGGGCCATAGGAACAGGCGAGACTGCCGATAATGAGGATATTGCCGAGGCCCATCTTTTAATCAGGAAAAAACTGAAAGATTTAACGGATCAGGGTGAACAAATACGCATACTTTACGGTGGAAGCGTAAAACCGGACAATTGCGCGGGCATTATAGGGCTTGACAATGTGGACGGGGTGCTGGTAGGTGGAGCAAGTCTGAAGGCTGATTCGTTCTCGCAGATTGTTCTGGCCTGACAAGAGGTTTTTGAGCCTTTACGGTCTTAAAATATTTTGTATGGAGGTTTTTTTTGCAAACCCTGATAATTACAATTCACATAATCTCATGCATAACCCTGGTGATTCTGGTGCTGCTGCAGTCAGGACAACAGGGAATGGGAGTGATATTCGGCGGCGGCGGCGGAAGTCTTTTCGGAAGCAGCGGCGCCGGCGGAATATTGACCAAGCTTACTGTAGGTGTGGCCACTGTGTTTTTCTGCACTTCCCTTACATTTACCTATATGAGCGCAAAAAAACATTCCACCCAGCCAAGCTCCATCATCCTGGATGAAACCAGAATGGATGACCTGGCTCCGGCTTTTCCCGGTCAAGGCGCAAGACCTGATGATGAAACAACCGATAATTCCCCTCGATAAACTCTGGACAAGCGCGTCCGGATGGAATAACGATTCTTTCCTGCTTACGATATGATGCCGAAGTGGTGGAACTGGTAGACACGCTATCTTGAGGGGGTAGTGAGCTACGCTCGTGGGGGTTCGAGTCCCCCCTTCGGCACCACGAATTTCAAAGGGATTTAAGCCATAACTGCTTGAATCCCTTTACTTTTTTAATGGACTGGTAACAGCCGTTTTTTGCCTGTATTTTCCCGAAAACCCTTAAAAATCATAGAATCGGTCTTTGGTACATCCAGTTGGTACATTTTGCCAACGCCTGCAAAATAGCTGATGTTGAAGAATACAAATCAAGACAATTTCTGGGGCATGATGTTTCAGGCAAAAGCATTACTTACGGCCGTTATGGTAAAAAATATCCGGTCAAAGTCTTGTTGAATGATATCTTGAATAAAATAGATCTCTATCAGGGCTTTCAGGGATAAAGAGATTGACAATTGCCATGTGTACCATAAGAATACCGGTTATCCGAGCCAGAAAGCCGAAGTTTGGAAGGAAAAAGTGAAAACAAATTTAGAATGGTATATGCAACTGCCTGACCCTTACCGGATGAAGGCCATCAATAATGCTGAAAAGAGACGACGTTCTGGGTTTCAAGATATCTTTTCTGCCCGCTGCTTTGTTCGCTTTTCCGTGGGAAACCACCCCTGAAGGTTATGATTACTGAGAACTTAAAACTTCTTAATTCCCTTATTCGAATTTATTAATCCTTGTAACATTGCAGATATTTCTTTCAACTCTGTAATAATTTCTTCTTTATTATTGAAAGACATAAGGCCGACCTTATTGGCGATATACACCTGTGTC
>SKKD01000204.1 GCA_007121655.1 Desulfonatronovibrio sp.
GGTTAAAGCGTACGTAGCCGGGAAAAGGCTTAAAGCCATGCTGAATGTATGTTTGGAACAAGGCATAAGAAATTATTGTCTCTCGCCCGCTTCGAAGACTCCGCTTGAGGCGCTGAGCCTTTGAGAAGAGAGAAGTCTTTTTTTCATTCCTGCGAGTTGCAGTAATGAAAAAGGGTCCTCGCCCCTGGCGGGGAAGCTTGTTATTCATATACACCGGCTCGGTGAATATGAATATTAAACCTCTTACTCCTGCTTTATCTTTCTCTTGCCTTGCTCCGCGACTCAAGGCCTGCTTCAGGCCGGGCGTGAGATATTCTTAATTCTTCACACAAAGGGACAGATTAATTTCAAAGGTACGCTCCAGCCGGATGAACCAAAAATATTCTCTTTAGCTTCCGGTCTGAATGATGATATGTAAGTACATCATCAGAGAAATTATAAAAACCTTGAATATTTCCTGCCACAATTTAAGCGGATGGACAAGAGGATTCGGTTGAGGCGCATTCCATTACTTGGATTTTAATGGCTCCTCCAAGGTTTGACCTGAATATTTTACTTTGGGCCTGAATTCCGGAACGCAGCCCCTTGAATAGAATCGGACCATTGATAACCATGTTCGATTCAAACCGGATGGACGAGGTATTAGACAATTTTTGAAAAGAACCATATAATTTTGCAGTTTTTATCTGCCCGGTTTTTTTCAGGCTTTCAAATTGCAAGCCCTGACCAAAGTTCATGAATAAGTAACCGGAAGACAAGCGGAAACACTGATGTTACCAAAAATGTAGTTTTTGGATGTGTTCAGGTAGATTTTTTTTACAAAAATGTAACAAGTTAATTTTATGGTCTGCCAACATGCGTATTGCTCTGCTGCAAATAAATCCCATAGTTTGTGATCTCAGGAAGAACGCTGAAAAAATTGTCCTGGCCGCGGGCAAGGCCTTTGAGAAAGGGGCTGATATCTGTGTTACCCCTGAGCTGGCCATCATTGGATATCCACCCAGGGATCTGCTGCTTAACCCCCAGTTAATCGACAACTGTGAGGAAGCCTTGAACTGGGTGGCGCAGAGGACCAAGAATCTTGGACCGGTGCTTACAGGAACCCCTTTCTGGTCGGGGCATGATCAAAAAGTCCTTCACAACGGAGCCTGCCTCTTGAAGGGGGGAGAACTAACCCGGTATTTTGGTAAAACCCTTTTGCCCAGCTATGATGTTTTCGACGAACAGCGTTATTTTTCCGCGTATGAGGGACCCGGATATTTTGATTTTCAGGGCAAAAAAATCGGGGTGACTATTTGCGAAGATATCTGGAATGACAAGGATTTCTGGAAAAAGAGAAGATATGGAACTGATCCGGTCAGAACTCTTGCCGACCTGGGTGTTGATCTGATCGTAAACATGTCGGCTTCTCCCTTTTCCCTGGGCAAACAAAAAACAAGAGCGTCAATGCTTGGTTCACTGGCCCGTAAATACCACATTTCTTTTTTGTTCTGCAATCAGGTAGGGGGCAATGATGATCTGATCTTTGCCGGACGGAGCATGGCCCTGGACGAAGAGGGGATGATTATCGCCTCCGGCAGGGAGTTTGAAGAGGATGTCATGGTGGTGGATGTGGACAATCCGGACAACAACCAGGTCAGGGATCATGATTACTGCCCGGAATCCGAGACATGGAATGCCCTGGTCCTGGGACTCAGGGACTATATGAATAAAAGCGGGTTTTCCAGAGCCCTGCTGGGCCTGTCCGGGGGGATTGACTCAGCGATGGTTGCCGCGGTCGCCGCAAGGGCCGTGGGTCCTGAAAATGTTACCGGTGTTCTCATGCCTTCCCCGTATTCCAGCCTGGGCAGCATTGAAGATTCACTCGAGCTTGCCGCAAACCTGGGCATAAAAACCCTGACCATTTCCATAGATGATCTCATGCAGGCCTATGATCAGTCATTGAAGCCGGTATTCAAAGGAATGCAGAAGGATGTGACCGAGGAAAACATTCAATCCAGGATCAGGGGGAATCTGCTCATGGCCATCTCCAATAAACTGGGCGGACTGGTCCTGGCCACGGGCAACAAATCCGAGCTGGCCGTGGGGTACTGCACCATATACGGAGACATGTCCGGCGGTCTGTCCCCCATATCCGACGTGCCCAAGACCCTGGTTTATTCAGTGGCCCGCTGGCTAAACCGGACGACTCACCCCCTTATTCCCGTCCGGATCATCACCAAGGCGCCATCCGCCGAGCTGAAGCCGGACCAGAAAGATCAGGATATTTTACCGGATTACGAAATCCTGGATCAAATCCTGCATTTGCACATCCAGTGTCTGGTCCCCGAAGAGAAGATCATTGCAGAAGGCTTTGATCCCGAAACTGTCCGATCTGTCGCATCCATGGTCAAAAGTGCCGAATTCAAGCGCCGTCAGAGCCCTCCGGGGCTGAAGATAACAGATCTGGCCTTTGGCACAGGCTGGAGAATGCCCCTGGCTTCCAGATGCTCATCTTTTACAAAAAAGTAAATTCGGCAGGTAATTAAAGCCCCGCGAGCTGATCCGTGCTTTGGAAGTTCAAGCTCCGGCGTATAAAGGATAGGCTTCTACTTTGAACCTTGAACATTGAACATTAAATCTTGAACCTTGAATTTTGAACCCAGTAAAGAGTAAAATATGTGCCGATTGTTTTCACTTACCAGCCGGGATCCGGTATCTCCCATCAAGGCCATCGAGGCACTTGAGATGATGAAGGAGGGACATGACGGTTCGGGAATAGGTATTTTTTTGAGCGACCTGGCCGGACCTTTCAGCAAGTTCAGAGATTTGCCGATTTTGTCGGGAATATTCACCCAGGCCGGCCTGCGCAGACAGGAGGATTATATGACCGGCCAGGGCTTTCTTCCCAAGTACCGGCTTATTCTTGACGTCAAGGATAGTCCGCCTCCGGGCACGCCTCCAAGGGAAATATATCTGATTCAGGTCTATGAACCGCCGCAAAAATGGCAGAGTCATGCTCCCGAGGAAAGAGAACGGCTTATGACCCGGACACGCCTGACTCTCCGTCATATGGGCCAGGAAAAGGAGGACATGGTTGTTTTCAGCTTCTGGCCGGATGTCATAATGATCAAGGAAGTAGGGGATCCCATGGATATCGGGGGTTACCTCGGCCTTGACCGGGAAGAGCTTTTTGCCCGGCGAATCATGGCCCAGGGACGGCAGAACACCAATTACGGAATCAACCTGAACGCATGTCACCCCTTTTTCATCCAGGGTATCGCTTCAATGACCAACGGAGAAAATACCGCCTATGTGCCCATCCGGGAGTATCTCAGCGCCCAGGATGTTGTCGGGTATGAAGGCTACCAGTCGGACTCCGAAGTTTTTACCCATATCCTGCATTTCACCCTTAAAGAGCTCGGCCTGAGTCTTGAGGCCTACAAGCATATCATTACCCCGCTGCAGGACTCTGATCTTCTGGTCCATCCGGACCGCAATTTTCTGACCACCCTCAGGCAGTCATGCCGGAGGCTGATAATTGACGGACCCAACTGCGTGATCGGCTGTCTGCCGGACAAGACCATGTTTATGGTCCAGGACCGCAAGAAGCTCCGGCCGGGAATTGTAGGCGGAAAGCCGGGCCTGTACGCTTTTTCATCCGAGTCCTGCGGTCTGGATGCGGTAATTCCCGACCGGGATAAAACAAAGGATTTTCAACCCATGCATCTTGATACGGCAATTGTTTCACCAGATTGCGAGGAGGTAAGGATATGCAGACAAACGCAGCCGTTACCCCTTCAACATTAAGCCGGCGTGATCTTCCCTGGCAGATCAGCTGGGATATCCATACATGTACTCTTTGCGGCAGGTGTACGGCCATCTGTCCTGTCAACGCCATTGAACCCGGAGTTTTCCGCAAAAGAAGCATTTCATCACCTGCATTCGGCCTTAAAGACAAGCCGGGCTCCAGCTTCAGCGTTTACCACGGAATCCGGCAGCGAACCGATCCAGGTTATGCCTGCGTGGGCTGTTCCATGTGCAGCCTGGTATGCCCCAATAACTCCATTGAGCCGGTAAAATCCGAAATAACGGATATGCTCAGGTTTCACCGGGACAGGGCAGGGCTGCCCAGGACCCGGGGAGGACGCCGCAACAATTCTGAAAGCGTACTGGACCAGATCAAGTTCATCCGGATTTCTATGCTGACCGACCCGGCCCTGGACGCAGGCAGACATGAGTTTGAAATGAGAACGCTAATCGGCCGGGTACTTTCTCCGGCTAAAGCCATTAAGGCCCAGCGTGAAAAGGGGTGGATGCCTCCAGTCAGGGAAATTTATCCGCTGCTGATCGGAGGGATGAGTTTCGGAGCCCTTTCTCCGAATATGTGGGAAGGTCTGCAGATGGGGGTGGCCTACCTTAACGAGGAGCTGAACATGCCGGTGCGCATATGTACCGGGGAAGGCGGATGTCCGCCAAGGCTTTTGCGCTCCCGTTTTCTTAAATACGTGATTCTTCAGATTGCCAGCGGCTATTTCGGCTGGGATGAAATTATCCACGCCATCCCGGAGATGAAAGAAGACCCCTGCGCGGTGGAGATCAAATACGGTCAGGGGGCCAAACCCGGTGACGGCGGGCTCCTGCAGTGGCACAAGGTCAACAAGCTTATTGCGGCTATCCGGGGGGTTCCTCCGGGGGTCAGTCTGCCGAGTCCTCCAACCCACCAGACCAAGTATTCCATTGAGGAGGCCGTGGCAAAGATGATCCAGTCCATGAGCATGGCCTGGGGATTCAGGGTGCCGGTGTATCCCAAGATATCCGCTTCCAGTACGTCTCTGTCGGTGCTTAACAACCTCACCAGGAACCCATATGCCTCGGGCCTGGCCATTGACGGAGAAGACGGGGGTACGGGCGCGGCCTATAACGTGTCCATGAACCACATGGGTCATCCCATCGCCTCCAATATCAGGGATTGCTACATTGATCTGGTCAAACTGGGCATGCAAAATGAGCTGCCCCTGATTGCCGGAGGCGGAATAGGAAAGAACGGCAACCTTGCAGCCAATGCCGCTGCCCTGATCATGCTCGGCGCCAGCGCGGTGCAGATCGGAAAGTATATTATGCAGGCCGCGGCAGGCTGTCTGGGTACGGAAGGAGACCGCTGCAATATCTGCAATATCGGCCGCTGCCCTAAGGGTATAACCTCCCAGGACCCAAGGCTCTACCGGCGTCTGGATCCGGAAATGGTAGCCCAGAGGCTGGTGGATGTCTACGTAAGCTTTGATACTGAGCTGAAAAAGATAGTGGCCCCCCTGGGACGCTCCACATCCCTGCCCACAGGCATGTCCGATGCCCTGGGCATATCAGACAAGGGTGCGGCTGAAAGACTGCAGATCAAGTATGTAGTTTAACATGCCGTACCCGCAAATGTTGAACCTGTTTGTAAGAGTTTAAATATTATGGAAAAACAAATATGAGTGGAATAAATACGGTTCGCTTGAAGGGAAAAGACGAATCCGGCCGGGTGTCTTCACGCGTTCTGGAGGAGCGTATCCAGGAGGCGGTGCGCTCCGGAGCGCAAAAAATAGAGATAGAGGCCTTTGGGCAGCATGGCCTGGGAGGAAGGATCTTTCTTCCGGAAGATAAACAGATAATGATCAGCATTACCGGGTCGCCGGGTCAAAGAGTCGGGGCCATGGGTTCCCCGGGCACAACCATTGAGGTTCATGGTCCGGCCTCGGATGATATCGGATGGCTCAATGCCGGGGCGGAGATTATTGTCCACGGATACGCAACCAACGGGGTCTGCAATGCCATGGCCCAGGGCAAAGTATTCATCGGAGGCGGGATCGGCTCCCGGGGCATGACCATGACCAAGTTTAATCCCAGGTTTTCCCTTCCTGAATTATGGGTCCTTGGCTGCGCCGGGGATTATTTCGCCGAATTCATGGCCGGCGGAACAGCAGTAATCTGCGGACATGATCCCAGGGAGCCCGAAAATATCCTTGGATATCGTCCCTGTGTGGGCATGGTCGGGGGCAGGATCTTTTTCCGGGGGCCGGTCAGGGGTTACAGTCAGGCCGATGCCAGGCCTGTACCGGTTTCCGATGAAAGCTGGCAATGGCTGTCAGGCAATCTGCCTGTGTTTCTTGAAAAAATAAATAAATTGCAGCTACTTGAAAAACTTTCTGTCCGGGAGGACTGGCATTGCCTGGTCGCCCGCACTCCCCTGGAAAAAGCAGGGGGCCTGACCCGCAGCATGAATGATTTTCGCCGTGAAGTCTGGGATAAGGAACTGGGCAAGGGGGGGCTCATCGGCGATTTGACGGATCTGGACCGCAGTCCGGTAGGGCTGATCACTACCGGCGACCTTCGGCGCTATGTTCCTGTATGGGAAAACCGCAAATATATGGCTCCGTGTCAGGCATCCTGTCCCGCGGGAATTCCCGTTCAGGAACGCTGGCAGATGATCCGGGAAGGCAAGGCTGATGAGGCGGTTGACCTTGCCCTGGCCTTTACACCTTTTCCAGCTTCAATTTGCGGATATTTATGCCCCAACCTGTGCATGCAGGGCTGCACCAGGAAAGCGGGCAACCTTGATCCGGTGGACATAACCATTCTGGGTAAACGGGGAATCAGTTCCCGGGTTCCCGCACTGCCTCCCTTAAGCGGAACCAGAGTGGCGGTTATAGGCGGAGGTCCGGCAGGAATATCCGTTGCCTGGCAACTCAGGCTTATGGGGCATGAAGCAGTAATTTATGACCTGGAAAAGGTCCTGGGCGGTAAAATGAGCACCGCCATTCCTGAGCACCGTATTCCCGGAGAGGTTCTGAATGCCGAACTGAAACGGGTCCGCCTGGTTATTCCCCATGTCCGGTTAAGCCAAAGACTTTCCGGGAATGAATTCGAGCAGCTGAAAAAAGATTTTGATTATGTGGTGCTGGCAGCGGGTGCTCAAAAGCCAAGGACAATACCTGTCCCCGGCTCGGAAAGAATTATACCCGCCCTGACTTTTCTTAAAAATGCCAAGCAAGGCAGACAGGACACGGGCAGCCGGGTTGTGATCATCGGAGCGGGAAACGTGGGCTGCGACGCGGCCACCGAAGCCGGCCGTCTGGGAGCCAGCGAGATTACCCTGATTGATATCCAGGAGCCGGCCTCCTTCGGCACGGAACGACTTGATGCTGAAAATGCAGGGGCGCGTTTTCGCTATCCCTGCTTTACCCGGGAGGTCACCGATGAGGGAGTGGTCCTGACCACAGGAGAACTCATTCCTGCTGATACAGTCATCATCTCCATAGGAGACGCGCCCGACCTGGAGTTTCTGCCGGAAAACATCGCCACTGAGCGCGGATTTGTGCTGGTAGACGGGAAAAACCAGACATCCGACCCAGGAGTTTTCGCCATTGGAGATATTGTCAGGCCGGGACTTCTGACTGACGCCATCGGAGCCGGCAGGAAGGCGGCTTCAGCCATAGATGAGATGGTTTACCAGGCAATGCCTGACAAACAGGCCTTCCGGCTTAAAAGCTTGCCTATTGACTACAGTGAGACATCCGAACGGATTGATTACTCCAGGATGACCCTGGAATATTATGATCCCCGGGCTACGGAGTATAATGATCTGGCGGGCTGTGCTTCCCAGTGTTCATCCTGCGGGTCGTGCATGGATTGCGGTTTGTGCGAGGCCCTGTGTCCAGTCGGGGCTATTGAACGCAAAGTGCTTAAGAACGGTCAGTTCGAGAGAATCTCCGATCCGCACAAGTGCATCGGGTGCGGATTCTGCGGCAAATCCTGCCCCTGCGGTATCTGGGACATGGTGGAAAACTTTCCCATTGGGTAAACAGCTCGTTGAAAAAATCCTTACATCCTGAATTCCGCCTGGGCCACCTTGTCGCTTTTTTCCAGAGAGGCAAAAAGAATTTCCAGATCCTTCCTGGCCTTCAGAAATCTTTCCAGTTCTTCTCCCTTGAGGGTGCGGCCTGGGGGCGTGTCAACCGTTGAGGGATTCACATGGCTGCCCCGGTGGTGGACTTCGTAATGCAGGTGCGGTCCGGTGGACATGCCTGTTGTGCCCACGTAGCCGATGACTTCCCCCTGCCTGACGCGCGCGCCCTGGCGAATTCCCGAGGCGAAGCGGCTCATATGGGCGTAAATGGTATGGTATTCGTTGGGGTGACGAAGCCTGATATAATTGCCATAGCTTCCTTTTCGTCCGGCATATTCAACAATCCCGTCCCCGGCGGCCATTATCGGGGTGCCGGTGGGAGCCGCGAAATCAAGACCCTGGTGCATCCGGCTGTAGCCAAGGATGGGATGGCGGCGATTTCCATATCCGGAACTGAGTCTGGCCCCGTCAATGGGAGTGACCATGAGGGTTTTGCGAACGGACTGGCCCTTATCGTTGAAAAAATCCACCTCGCCTTCGGATGTCTGGTAGCTGTAAATGGGAAGAGTTCTCCCCCGGGTATGGAGGGAGGCGTACAGTACCGAACCTCCCCGGACAAATTCGCCGTTGTCATCAACGCGCTCCTCGAACAGGACTTCAAACCTGTCGCCAGGTTGGATATCGCGCTGAAAATCAATATCAAACGAATAAGCACGGATCAGCTGCATCAAAACTTCCACGGGCATTCCGGCATTAATTGCAGCATTGTAGAGGCTTGAAGTTATTTCCGCCTCGGACCGGACAGGTCTTGTGCCAAGCTCAAGGGTGATCTCCCTGGCCACGAAACCATTTTCTGCACAACGGGCCACTTCAACCGTATGCGTTGGGTTAAGCTTGAGATTCATGTTCTGAAACATGGGCTCGTAGCTGCCCATGTTTTCAAAAGCCAGGATAACTTCATTGCCCTGGCGGATTCTCCTGGGGTTAAACACTTCCTGCAAAGCGGTTATGACCGTATGGGCCTCGGATCTTTCCAGTCCTTCCCGGACCAGCAGGTTCATTAATGTGTCACCGTTTGAGATGGAAACGGTTTTTTCCTCAAGGGAAACAACCGGTTCATCGATTGCCTGGTTTTCAAGAACAGCAATTTCGGGATTTGACGCGTTAAAAACTTCCATGTCATCCGGGGATTTATTCTCCTTGAAGGCAGAAATGTCCCGGGTGAAAATTTCTGCATCCGGCTGATTGTTTCCGGTGGAGGAGGATGGCTCTTCCTGTTTCTCGGATGCAGCATACTGTTTTTCAGGGGATTTGGAATTGAAGCCCGTCAGAACAAAGGAAATTATCAGGATAAAAAAAAGAGCGGCAAACAGCAGGGGTTTTTTGCCGCGCCTGCGCTTAAGAATGACTCTGGAGTTTTGTTTGTTTAGCGGTACATAGTAATTCATGGCAGGACCTCGAAATGAAGTTATTATATTTTTAAGTCAAGCTCTTCTTGCCCTAAGTCATAATGATAATCAAGGAGAAAGGGTGTAAGCTTTCCAAAAATTTGTCATGTTCCAATGACGGGTCATAGTTTTAAACGGTTGTGCAGGTTGTTGATTGAATGTTAAATTGTATCTTTAGAAATAAACCCAAAAACAACAGACTTGAAAACCATCCGGCTGACGAATTGTGATTAAAAAAACAAACCTAAAAATTGCGTCTTGTCAACCTTCTTGTATGCCTATTTATGCCTTTGTAAATAAACTGCTCAAAAAAGAGGGAAGTGTCCGGCACTTATAATTATAAGCGCTCCACCCGGGCGGGGCGGGACCAAACCTATAAGTAACTTGAATTGACCTGAACTTATAGATTGCTTCGCTTTGCTCGCAACAAGGATTGCCGCGCTCGAAGACTCGCTCGCAATGACAGCCAGAATTCAGGAATTGAGGAATTGAGGAATTTTGGAATTGAAGAAAGGAAGAGTAAGAAGGGAGCGGGGAGCATCACCTCACCTGTCATTGCGAGGGAGCGCAGCGACCGAAGCAATCTGCATGGTAAACC
>SKKD01000178.1 GCA_007121655.1 Desulfonatronovibrio sp.
GGGTATGGAAATCAGTATACATTTAATCGCTCCAAAGCAGGGTGCATGCCTGATGCGCCGCGGTCGGCAAGAAAAGTCCATTACATTACCGGGCATCTCAGGGCAAGATACTATTTCCGGGTTGACAGAAATAGGTTCTTCTGCTCTGGAATGGAAGCATGATAGACAAGACCAACATCATTTCAGCAGTCATGGAGCGACTGCAAGCACTGCCCACCGGACATTATCTTGATGTACGCACCTATAAACGCAACAGGTATGTTTTTTTCGTGAAAAAAGGCGAGGATAAATTTCTAATTATTGAAAATGGCTATTTCCAGGAGCGTTTTGAAAACGTGTCAATTAAAAAAATAAAAAAACTCTTTAAGACGCTGCTGAAGAAGGAATTCCCCCGCAGCACAAAAATCAGGGTTTATAATATGGGGCAGTACGATGAAGAAGAGGCTGAAAAAACGCAGAGAAAGACGTTATGACCGATAAATGTCAATAAGTTTTTATCAGTTGTCCCCGCAGCTGCTTGAAGGCAATATTTTTTAGCTGAACGATTAAAAGGCTGTTGAAAATCTCCCAATTGCTGCGTCGCTGCAAAAACTTCAAACTCTAACGTATCATAAATACGCAGCGACCTTGAACTTTTTTTGCTCTCTATCCGGCACCCACTTTAATTCCCGGTTGCATTAAAGGATTGCCGCGCTCGAAGACTCGCTCGCAATGACAGGTTTTAGCGTAAATCATAAGCTGAAATCTTAAGTGGGTGCCGGACTGACGCTTGGAATTTTTGAACAGTCTGTCAAATAAGGACTTTTTCACACGCTGTTAAAAGTCTTTAATCAATTGATATATTGATAAATCAAAAAATCTGAGCTTCGGGTCAAGACTGAAGTTATGTGACTCTCATAAAGGGGCTGGCTGGATGAAAGTCATCGAAAATCACACCAGCAGCAGGCAAAACGCTTAGAAAACAATCTCTTCCAGGGCTTTTCTTGGCCTGGGACCCGGAGCTTCGCCGGGACGGCCCGCAGCAAGAAGGGCTATTATGGCCATGTGTTCAGGAATATCGAACCTTTTCTTAATGGCATCCTCCTCATACATTCCTATCCAGCAGGTTCCCAAACCGAGTTCCACAGCCTGAAGCATCATTTGGGCAATGGCTATGGAGCAATTGGCTGCTGCCGCATAGCGAAGGAGTTCGGACGAAGCATCTTTTGTCTTTTGTACGTATTCTTCAATGCCGGCCAGCATTTCAGGAGGAAGCATACCGCTGTCGCGCAGCAGGCGAACGCTGGCTCCGGCATCTTCAAGATAGCGGCTTAAATCCGCACAGCAGATAAAAACGACATTTGCTCCTCCCACCCAGCGCTGCCCCTTGGTGGCTTCTCTGGAAAGCCAAAATATATCGTCCCTGTTCTGTATGACCTTGAATCGCCAGGGCTGGGCATTCAGTCCTGAAGGGGCCAGCCTGGCAGCTTCAAGCAGCTGATTTATTTCATCTCCGGTCACTTTCTGGTCAGTAAATTTCCTGATGCTTCTTCTTTCTTTTATTGCCTTTGCAACTTCCATTGCCTTCTCCTTTGGATTGGTTGTGGGCGATCCAGAAAAATTTTTTATAAGCGTCTCACCCGGACAGTCCGGGACCAAACCTCTAATTAACTTTAATTGACCTGAACTTAGAGATTGCTTCGCTTTGCTCGCAACAGGGATTGCCGCGCTCGAAGACTCGCTCGCAATGATTGGATGGTCACGGTTCCGGTTACGCCTCACCTGTCATTGCGAGGGAGCGAAGCGACCGAAGCAATCTGTACGGCAAACTTTAAATTGCTGAATTTGTTGCTTATACCGCCTTAATCCTGGATTCCGGCTTTCGCCGGAATGACGGAAAAAGCAACAGCCTGCTTTAACCGTCACCCCGGATCCCGGATCAGGGTCCGGGACAGGCTCTGATCCGGGGGCCGGTTTATTTTAAAGTTACTTAAAAGCATTTATCTCAGGCTTTCCAAGATATTTGGGTTCATTGAGTTTTTCAATACTCAGACGTTTGGCTTAAAGTTCTATGCTCACATAACTGCTCATTCCATTACTTTTTCCGGCCTTGCTTGTACCCTTTTTCAAACTCGGACCTGGCCTTATGGAAGTTTTCCTTCCATGTTTCCCATGATGTTTCTATTCCCTGTCGGAGGTCTTCCCAGACAGACTCGCTTACATCCTTCAATGCATCGATTTTGTTTGCAATATCCTTACGTTTTGCCCGCAAATCTTCCATTTGCTGAAGATATCTGATCTTTGCCTCACCTTCTGCCAGATCAGCTTTTGCGCTTAGCTTATCCAGATCTGCGTTCCACTCGTTAATTTTTGCCTTGAGTTTTTGTATGTAGGCGTCTCTTTTCCCGTTCATTAAAAAACCTCCTGAATGATTGCATATTGATTCCGATGGGAAAGTATAAAAGCAGATCAAAATTAAAGACATAATGTATGCCTGAGAAAAATCAAATAAAAACGAAAGGCAATTTAGATTTTAAAATCAATTCAGGACCGCAACAGATCTCCTGCTTTTTTTATCTGGTTGATAATTGACAAACTGAAAGCGTACGTTACCCATTTATAAGTACAGCTGTTGACAGGTGAGCAGGTGCCGCTGATATTCCGGGACGGTCGATCCCTTTCTTCAGCTCGGAAGCAGGAATTACGGAGGCTTTTCACCTCGTTTGTTTATGACCGGATGATAAGAGATTGTCGAGCCAAACCGCTCTGAAAGGGGAGATACAAAATGAGACTAATATGCACCAGGTCAGCTTCATTTATTGCAGCAATTGTTTTCCTGTTAATTTTCTTTTTTTTACTCGCCGGCAAAGCCGGTCATACCCAAAAACTTGATGTACCCTATGTTCCCACCCCGCATACCGTTGTAGCATCAATGCTTGAGGTGGCAAATGTCGGGCCGGGAGATTACGTCATTGACCTGGGTTCGGGAGATGGGCGGATTGTAATTGCCGCTGCCAGACGAGGAGCTTTCGGACACGGAATGGATCTGGATCCAGTCAGGGTAACCGAAGCTGAGCAAAACGCCGAGCAGGCAGGAGTTACCGATAAAGTCCTGTTTTTTGAAGGAGATTTGTTCGAGGCTGACATCAGCAGGGCGAGCGTAATCACCATGTATCTTCTTCAGTCTGTAAACATGAGACTGAAGCCCGTGCTTTTTGAAGAGTTAAGACCGGGTACACGGATAGTTTCTTTTACATTCAGCATGGGCCAGTGGAAAGCGGATGAACATATCCGGGTGGACAACCGTGATGTTTATTACTGGGTAATACCTGCAAATCTCAGGGGAAGATGGGAATGGGCCTTTAATGGTGAAGATTACTTTATGGATGTTCAGCAGGAGTTTCAAAAAATCAACCTGGAACTCCGTACTGGAAACAAGGCATTTCGGGTCAGGGATGCGGTGGTAAATGGAGAACGGGTAAGCTTTTTTGCCTTGGATCCGGACAACGGCAATCGCTACGCTTTCAATGGACGAGTCGATGATGATTCTATAGTCGGCACCATCCAGATAAGGAACGACGAAACCCGCAAAATCGAAAACTGGAATGCAACACTGACAAGGCGACGATGAATCAACCCGAATCCGGTCAACCACGGCCTTCCTTCTCCACGCTCAGCTCTTTGGCCGTGGTAATTGGAATTGTAGTCGGCATAGGCATTTTCCGTCTCCCTCCGATTATAGCTTCAAATTCGTCCGGTGAGCTTCAGTTTTTACTGTTCTGGTTTGCCGGAGGTTTTATCTCACTTATGGGGGCTCTTTGCTATGCTGAACTTTCCTCTTCCATGCCGCATGCCGGAGGTGAGTATCATTTTTTGAGAAAAGGATTCGGGCAGGCAACCGGCTTTTTCTTTTCCTGGGGACGCATGACGGTTATACAGGTAGGATCGATTGCTCTCATAGCATTTATCCTGGGTGATTACGCCACTGTTCTTTTTGACCTGGGAAAATACAGCGCCTCGATCTACGCTGGTGTCACGGTAGTTATTCTGACAACATTGAACATTCTGGGAACCCGCCATTCCAGCCGTGCCCAAAATATTCTCACATCAGCTATTATCCTGGCCCTCATCTCGATAATTATTGCCGGGTTTATCAATGTTGAAGCTGATATTTCCCGGTTATCCCTTCTGGGAAAGGATACACAGGTTTTTTCAGGTGGTGCTGCGGGACTGGCCATGATCTTTGTTTTACTTACTTACGGTGGATGGAACGAGGCTGCATATCTCACCGGAGAACTTCGTGATGCAAGAAAAAATATAGTCCGTGTTCTTGTTTTAGGCATACTTATTATAACAGGGTTATATCTTCTTGTTAACTTAACCTATATTCATGTGCTGGGATTTGATGGCCTGAGGGAGTCACAAACAGTGGCTTATGATTTAATAGAACAGATATTCGGTCCTGTGGGCTCCCTGATCGTTGTAATGATTATTCTTGCCTCGGCACTTTCCACGGCCAATGCCACCATATTAACAGGTGCCCGTACTAATTATGCCCTTGGACGTGATTTCAAGCTGCTCAGGTTTATGGGCAGGTGGAATAAGACAAGAAATTCTCCCGTCAATGCCCTTCTTGTTCAGGGGGTCATGTCCCTTTTACTGGTTGGAATCGGCGCCTGGTCGCAAAGAAGCATAGAAACAATAGTTGATTATACCGCCCCTGTTTTCTGGTTTTTTATACTGCTCACAACCCTGAGTCTGTTTGTATTCAGATTGCGAAACGAGGTATCAGCATCAGCTTATAAGATTCCTTTATATCCGTTGCCACCGCTGCTGTTTTTGTTTGCCTGTATGTACATGTTCTACTCGAGTCTTACGTATACAGGAAGAGGTGCATTTGTTGGCATGATGATTCTGCTGGCAGGTTTACCTGTCTGGTTTCTGGTGAGCAGGTATCCGAAATATTCCCGTATTTCAAAGTCGTGAGGCAAAGATCAGTGGGCAGCAGAATCCTTCGTTCGCATCCGCCTTGCCAATCTCGTAGACTAATTCCTCCAGACGCCGGGCAACCTGCGGAGACACATCCGGCTGAACGCGTCCGCCCAGATGGCCGGCCAGGAATCTTTCCAGTTCTACAAAAAATGCCAGCCTGTTTTCCCTTCGAACAAAGCCGTGCCCCTCATCAGGAGCCACAAGATACTGCACTGTCTGATCTTTGTCTTGTAAGGCAGCTACAATCTGATCTGATTCGCGTTTGGGCACTCTGGGATCGTTGGCACCCTGAGCCACCAGAAGAGGCGCCTGAATTTCATCAGTGGAAAAAAGAGGAGACTGTTCTTTTAAGCGCTCTCTGTCCTCCGGATCGTCAGGATCCCCAACCCTGAGCATGAAAGATTGCAGGATTGGAACCCAGTATGGAGGAACTGACTCGATCAGGGTAATTATGTTTGAAGGACCAACCATGGATACTCCGGCAGAATAGATATCCGGAGTGAACGCCAGTCCGGCCAGGGCGGCGAATCCTCCGTAAGAGGCGCCGTAAATGCCTATCCGGTCAGGATCCGCGATTCCTTCGTCAATCAGATGCTTGACTCCATCAGTGATGTCGTGTTGCATGTAGCCGGTTCCCCACTGTTTGTTGCCTGCATTGAGAAATTTTTTTCCATATCCCGAAGATCCTCTGAAATTTGGTTGCAGAACGGCATAACCGCGGTTGGCCAGAAACTGGGCCTGAGGGTCGTAACCCCAAGTGTCCCGAACCCACGGTCCGCCATGAGGCAAAACCACCACTGCGAGGTTCTCGGGCTCAACCCCCTGAGGCAGGGTGAGATAGGCCGGGATTTCTAATCCGTCCCGGGCCTGGTACCTGATCGCTTTCATTTGCGATAGATGCTCAGAAGGCAGGTCAGGCCGGCTATGATACAATAGCTGCGTTTCTCCGGAATTACGGTCGAAAACGTACATGGTTCCCGGATCAATGTCCCGGCTGACGCTTACCAGCCAGATATCCTCATTCCTGGTTCGCGATACGAAATGAATCTCTCCTTCGGGTGTCTGCCGGCGGATTTTGTCATAATCTTCCCTGAATCTGTCATTATGAAAATAAATGCGCTGTTTGTCCCCGATATAGTAAGTGGCAAGAAGCTCATCCGTAACCTCTGAAAAGACGGCTCCTCCGAAGTCCACTTCCCCCTCGGGATCCTTCTCCACCAGTTCTTCTTCCTTTGTGTCCGGATTGAACAGTATCAGACGGGATAAATCAACATCCTGGCCTTTATTGGTTGCCAGGTATACTCTCTTTTCATCCTCGTGAAGCCGTACAATCCTGGCTCCTTCTTCGAAATCAACGTGGTATATCCGCTCAAGTTCGTTGTTTTCCAGTCTTAAGATCTCTGTACCGCCATCAGGCGTCTGCCTGGACGCAAATCTGACGCGGCCATGATCATCTACAGTCCAGCTCATTATATTGTGATTGTTTTTAAAGAGAAGTTCCCGCTCTCCGGTTATAATGTTGATCATGTACAGGTCGTGCAGGGCAGGGTCCCGGTCATTGATGCCTACGATTACGTATTCCGGCTTTTCCCTCGGGGTGGCTACTATGCGGGTCTGCACCCCCTCAGCATCAGTCAGAGCACCTGGCTCGGCCACGGCATTATTCTGGTCCGTCACCGCGTATGGATCCACTGCGTACAGATTGAAATTTTCATCCCCGTCTCTGTCCTGTACATATAGAATTCTTCTGCTGTCCCTGCTCCAGAAAAATCCCGGTATGGGACGCTCATCCGCAGTCAGGGGCCTGGCCTTGTCAAAAGGCTCATCCGATCCCTTGACCCAGATGTTCATGATTCCGTTATATTCCTGCCTGAAGGCGATAAAACCGCCGTCAGGAGATATCCTGGCTCTGTCTATCTCAGGGTCATCAAAGAAGATTTTCCTGTCTATCAGCGGAGGAAGCTGATCAAGGTAAGGCAATTTTCCGGTGCTGTCGGCACTGATTGCCTGTCCGGAAAAAATTGTCAGCAGGCCAAAAATGACCAGGCAGAAGGTAACATCAAATATTCTCATTCCCGAGCTCCTCTTAAAAATTAGACTTAACACACTATTATGGCCTTGCAGTCCATAAATCCAAGCTTGGATTTGCAGATTTTAACCAGATAATATCCAAGAAAAGCGCCAATTATAATTTTTAATGTTAATTTTTTGTTTGGCAACCCGGCAGGAGCTCTTAAGCTGCAAAGGCAAGGACATTCTTGTTCAGTTACCTGTCCGTGCAGGGATTCAGGATTCCGAATTTCGGTAGAAGCCTTGGAAAAAGAAGGAAGCACTGCGTAGTTACTCGGCCAGGGATCATGAACGAATCTGGGCGGCGTCCGGTGCGAATCCTACCATGACTTCGTCTCCCACGAATATCCCGGATTCAACCGCCTCCTGCCTGGTCATGATGGTCCTCAAGGGGACCCCCACATCCAGCAGAATCTTGATGTGCCCGCCCTCGGAGGTCATTTGAAGGACTGAGCCAGCAACAAGATTGTTGGATGATGTTTTTGCTGCCTGTTCCAGACTGTAAATCTGAACAGCCTCGGGCCTGATAAAGACCCGGCACTGGCCGGGTTGTCCAGAAGGCACGTCCAGCTCAAAATTATCCCTGATAACACAAATGTCTCGTTTATCACGGTGCACGATAGTTCCAGAGAGCAGGTTTTCTCCGCCAGGCCCTGTCAGTTTGCCTTCAAACATGAATATCTTGTTTTCACTAAGCCTGGCCGCTTCCAGACGCTTATGGGTGGAGAATATGATGGTAATTCCCTTTTCCGCCCGGATATCCCTGATAACGGATTCTATGACTGCCTGGTTTTCAACATCCACACTCGCGGTGGGCTCGTCAAAGAGCATGACTTCGGGCCGGCAGGCCAGGGCCCGGGCAATGGCCACCCGGCGTGTTTCCCCGCCGGACAGCCGGTGCGCCGGCCGGCCGGCATGATCCGTCATGCCGACCCGTTCGAGGCATTCCATGGCAATGCGTTTTCGTTTTGCACCTCTTATTCCGCGCATTTTCAACCCATATGCCACGTTGTCGAGCACCGTGGCGGAAAACATGATGGGATGCTGGTTCACCAGCACGACTTTCCTGCGCAGGGGTAAAAGGGATTTCTCGCACCAGGAAACCGGTTCGTCCATGAACCGGACTTCTCCGCTCGAGGGGGGTGTCAGGAATGCCAGAATGTGAAGGAGGGTGGTTTTTCCGGAACCATTGGGGCCGAGCAGCGCGCACGCGGATTCCGGCGGCAGGGCCAGGTGCGCTATCTCAAGGGCTTTCCGGCTTTCATGGCGCATTTCCACGCCGGTAAACGCGTACAACATGCTCATCTGTCCTCCCCGTAGCGTCCCTGGACTGCCTGCAGCACGATATTCATGGCCAGGCTCACGGCAAGCAGAACAATCCCCAGGGCGACCGCCAGGACGAATTCCCCCTTGTTGTGTTCCAGGGCCATGGCCGTTGTCATGGTCCGGGTAAACCCCTTGATGTTCCCCCCCAGCATCATGGCAATCCCGATTTCCGCGATAACCCGCCCGAACGCCGCGATAACGGCCCCCAGGATGCCGAAGCGCGCTTCCCGGATGATTGCCAGGGCGACCTGCACCGGTCCCGCCCCCAGTGTCATGGCCGTTTGCCTGTAGCGCTCGTCGATGCGGCTGACCGCGCTCACGGTAAAGGAGGCCACCCACGGGAGGATCAATATCACCTGGCCGATCACTATGGCGGTGGGTGTGTAGAGGACGCCCCAGTGCCCCAGCACACCCTGGCGCGACAACATGGCATACACGAACAGGCCGATGACGACCGTGGGGAGTGCCAGCAGGGTATTGAGGAGGGTTATAACGGCCCGCTTTCCCCGAAACCGCCGGACAGCGATGAAAAACCCCAGTGGAACGCCCAGTGCCGAAGCGACGATCGTCGACATCACGCTCACTTTAAGGGATACCCACACGATGAAGTAGAGTTCGGGATCCAAAGAGACGAGCATGCCCAGCGCCTCGGCCAGGCTTTGAGTCAGAAAATCCATCCGATATCCATTTTGCTTTTCTTAACCGGCGATGCCCCGCCGGGCTTGTGGGGTGGGCATTGCCCACCTTTATCGGTTAAATGATGATACCCTGTGACCGGTTATTCATTTTCTTTGTCAGCGTCGGGAAAGAAAAGCGGCCGCCCGTGAAGCTGGTATGAACCGATCACCGCCTGTCCCCTTTCCGAGACAAGCCATTTGGCGAAGGTTTCGGCCAGGTCGTATTTCACGTGGGAAAATTTTTCCGGGTTGACGGGAATGACACCGTACGGGTTTTTCAGCATGTCGTCGCCCTCGTAGACCACTTCCGGTTCATACCCCCCGGTGCGGCCGAATTTGTAGTGCAGGTAAGTGCCGCGGTCCGTAAGCACGTATCCTTCCTTCTCTTCCGCCATTATAAGTGCGGGACCCATCCCCTGGCCAATGGCGAAATACCAGCCCCTCCCGTTGGCCGGTTCCCCGTGCCGGTTAATGGGGAGGCCGGTGGCCGCCCACAGTTGCTTTTCCCTTGCATGGGTGCCGCTGTCATCGCCCCGGGAGATAAACGGTGCGCGGGATTCGGCGATACTTCGCATTGCATCGGCGCTGTCCACGGCTTCCCCGACACCGGCCGGGTCGCTCTCCGGCCCGGCAATGACAAAATCATTATACATCACATAGTACCGTTTTGTACCGAAACCATCCGCCACGAACTGTTTTTCCCTTTCTTCATCGTGCACGAAGACGATATCGACGTTGCCGTCCATTCCGTCCCGGAGCGCCGCCCCGGTCCCCTTGGACATGACCCGGACCGTGATCCCCGTGTCGGCGTGAAATGCCGGGAGCAGGTGGTCGAGCAGGCCGGA
>SKKD01000096.1 GCA_007121655.1 Desulfonatronovibrio sp.
TATGAATAAAAATAGTTCGGAGAATATTACTATCCTAGTTGTGGATGACGAGGATGAATTCAAGGAAGTGCTCAAGGAAGTGTTCCAGATGGCCGGTTATACCTGCCTAACAGCTTCCAACGGCAAGGAAGCCTTAAAAGTGTTTAACAATCACAATGTAGATATGGTTTTGACTGATGTAGTTATGCCCAAAATGGACGGCATTAGACTTACTGAAATCATCAAAGATAAATACGACTGTGACGTGATTATGATGACCGGTTATGTCAAAGATTTCTCGCGCAAGAATGCAGTTGATAAAGGGGCCAGCGAATTTATCCAGAAGCCCCTTAATATAAAGAAACTTCTGGAGCTGGTGAAAAGCCTTCTTAGAAAAAGGCAGTAGAAAATACTTAGGAGACTGATGATGGCTGACCGTAATGCTGATTTAACTGCTTCTGCTTCTGCTGTTGGTCCGGGCATGAGATCAATAATCAGGAAGATTGACGACCTTCCAGTGATTCCGCCCGTGGCTATGCAGGCCCTGACCTTATCCCTAATGGATGATGTCGACCTGAACAGACTTGGTGCGGTGGTGGAGTCCGACCCCATTCTTACAGCCAAGATGCTTAAGCTTGTAAATAATACCGGAACCGGTTCCGGACAAAAGATAAACAATATAAAAAAGGCAATCGACCGGGCAGGATTGAACCAGGTCAGGTGCGCCCTGCTCGGAGTTATGTTCAGGGAAAGACTTTCTTCCGAAACACAGAAATTTTCTGAAGATTCAAGACAAATCTGGGCTCACAGTCTTTTATCGGCTGTAATCGCCAAACTCATTTCTAAAAAAACCTATCCCGAACTTCAGGAAGCAGCCTTTGTGGGCTGTCTTTTGCATGACATTGGAAAAATGATCATCATGGACGCTTTCCCTGAGAGTCATTTAGAAATTGAAGAACTTAAGTCCGAAGACAGGATAAGTTCCCTGGAAGCAGAACATAAAGTCATCGAGACCAACCACAGTATTGTCGGAAAGATATTGGCCAAACAATGGAACTTTCCAGACTATATTGTTGATTGCATCAGTTTTCATCATTATTCGACCGAACCTGCCAACCTGCCTTCCACCAACAAAGAACTTTTGAGCATAGCTATCCTGGGCAATATTCTCGCTCATGAAATTTTCTGTGACCATTACCCGGCCGCTGAGGACGTTATTCTCAGGAAACAGGCTTTGTCTTCTATTGGCCTAAGTGAAAATGACACAGGAAAAATCAAGGAGGACGCCACTAAAGAATACGCTGTCAAGGCTCAGGTTTTTGATCTGGAAAGCGATCTGAATTCTCTGTTTCACGGTATTGTTCAGAAGGCCAACAAGAAATTGTCCAAAATCGGACTTGAGCTGGAGTTCAAAAATAATTCTCTGTCAAGGAACAATGAAATTCTCGACCTGGCGCACATTGTAGGAATGAAGCTGAACCCTTTCATGGACAAACAGGATATCTTTAATGAAACTGGGGATATATTTATCAACTTTAATCCCGTTGAAGCCGGACTGTTTTATTCCGTTAATCCGGATACCCGTGAACTTGAAGGGACATTCTGGATGCACGGACGGAAAAAACAAAAATTTCTGTATTTTCTAGACAAGAATGGTCATCCTGTCTGGGATCATGATGATCAGGGCATTCCTCCCGACCTGAAAAATATTATCGGCAAGTATTCCAAACGTAATAAAAACAAAGGCTTTCCTCTCATCGATACCTGTTCACCCTTTGAGATATTCGGTTTTAAAGGTGAAAACGGTTTGTTCGGAGAGCTTTGCCTATTGTTCAGAAAAGATTTTCAGGGACTTACACCTCCGGTGGTTAAAACTTTTTCTCAAATCGCTCAGATGCTTAAATCCAGCCTGGAAAGAGCCCACCTTTATGATCGCCTGGAAAAAAGAACAGAAGAGCTGTCCCTGGCTATCTGGAAGAACAGACAGATGAACCTGGAGCTGATGCAGGCTGAACGTCTGGCAGCTGTGGGACAGCTGGCCGCCGGGGCGGCACATGAAATAAATAATCCCCTGGCAATAATATCTGCCAGAGCTCAGTTACTGCAACTTAAGGAGCAGGACGGGAAAAAGGAAAAAGAACTTTCCCTTATTTGCAGCCAGATTGAAAGGATAAGCAAAATACTTTCCAACCTGATGGATTTTGCCAGGCCAGTGCCCCCAAGTCTTCAGGATACTGATGTGCACGTAATCCTGGATCGTGTCCTGGAATTCGTTACCAGCGGCTTTAAAAAATATAAAATATCAATTATTAAACGCTATGATCCTGATCTAAGCCATATCAAGGCGGATCCCGCCCAATTGGAACAGGTTTTTTTAAACCTTTGCATCAACGCCCAGCATGCCATGGAGGAGAAAGGAGGGAAACTGACTATATCCACCTCCTTATCCAGGGACAAAGACGTTGTCACCATATCCATCAAGGACCAGGGAACCGGGATTTCACGAGAAGACATGGATAAGATTTTTGATCCTTTTTTTACCACCAAGGA
>SKKD01000092.1 GCA_007121655.1 Desulfonatronovibrio sp.
ACATTCGCCTGCAAGTAAACAATGGCAAAATAAAGAACAAGACCCGTCAGACCCAGCCTGACATAAAAACTAAACAAAAGAGGCACGGTTGCCCCTTTTCTCACATGCACCAGCTCCTGAATGAGTTTGGCAATCACATAAAAATTGAGGGTCCCCACAACCGCTCCAACGAAAAAACCCGTGAATACAGGGCCGGAAAATGAAAACAAGACAATTATCGTACCCAGGACGCTCAGATAAATCTGATTGCGAATCAGCAGGCGCACCGGATGCAGAACAAGACCCCTGTTAAGCAGGAAATCTTCAATCTTTCTGTTCAATCTGACTGGAATCATTTCTTTTTTCCGCCTCATGAATCTTTTTGGCTTCATGGTACATATTCTTGAATCCGGCAGCAATCCCAAAAAAGAGAAACCCAATCAGAAACCAGGGTTGGGTACCAAGCCATTTGTCCAGGAAATATCCAATGGCAAAACCGACAAAGGTACACGAAACCAGGTGTATCCCCATAAGGCTGGCTTTTCCGAGGTCTCCCCATAAAGCCTGCTTATTCTTTGATTTGAAAAACATATATTATTAAACCTTGTTGCGCGATTATTATTCGTTCTTTCATTCACAAAGTTTGGTATCTAGCATACCCCTTTATTCCAAGTCAATCCAAATCAGTGAGGGAATTTCTATTTCTGAAGAAAAAAATCAACTTATTGGCCGGTTGATCCATCGTAAATTTCAATCTTGCTATCCGTACTGGAAGTATATATATTGAAACGTTTAACTTTGCGCTGTCAGACTGCTGAAAAATTACATCCTGCCTGCATCCAGGTTTGGAAATCTCCATACTCAGAGGATCTTGATGAAAAAATACACCCCTTTGCCTGCTTCAAAACTCAGTGTTTACCTTTCACCTTCAAGGCTGAAATTTACGCATACCGGATCGGCCCGGTCAAAGGACTTCAACTCCAGAAAATGTCAACAAAGGGCATTTGAAGCTCTCGAACTAGCCTTAACAATAGACCGTCCAGGGTACAACATTTATATTTCCGGTGAAAAAGGCCTGGGACGAACCAGGTTTGTCCAGGATTTTTTAGCATCTAGAGCCTCCACCATGGAAACTCCCGGCGACCTGATCTATGTCAACAACTTTCAGGACACGGATAAGCCCATAGTAATAAAAATGCCTCCGGGCACCGCTAGAAAATTCAAACGGGACCTCGGGTCGGCCATTAAGAAAATCAGGGAGTCCATTCCTTCCGGTTTTGAACAGGATTTTTATGTAAGAAAGCATGGGGATCTTATTAAAGAATACAATGACATTCGCGAAAATCTTTTGAGCCGCATGGAAAATCAGGCCAATAAGAATGGATTCAGTTTGAATGTTGACGAAAATGGTTCTTTGAACCTGTTTCCTCTGGTTGAAGGCAAAGTTCTGACTCCTGAGGAATTCGAGAAATTGAATCCGGATTTGAAAAAAAATCTTAAACAGGAAAGCAGCAAAATAATGGAGGCTCTCCTGGGTCTTTCCAGACAGATATCCAAAAAGGAACAGGACCTGCGTGACAATGAAAAACAGCTGGAGCAGGAAATGGCAGGGGAAAGAACTGATTCCTGTTTTAAGGAATTGGTGCAGAGCTATAGTCATATCTCCGGGCTCAGCCGGTATATTGACGATCTGAAAAATGATGTCCTTGAAAACATCGAGCATTTCAAGCCCAGGGAGCAGGCTCAGGAAAACCCCGCGGAGCTTTTTGGAGGAAGCCAGGAGAGTTTTTTTTCCAGGTACGAGATAAATATTTTTGTGGATAACTCGACCCAAAACGGAGCCCCCATTCTTATTGAAAACAATCCGGTCTACTTTAATCTCCTGGGCTGCATAGAACGGGAATCCGAGATGGGCACATACTACACCGATTTCACACTGCTCAAGGCCGGGAGTATTCATAAAGCCAATGGCGGGTTCCTGGTTCTTCGGGCGGAAGACATTCTTTCCCAGCCCCAGTCATGGGAAGGATTGTTGAGGTGCCTGCGCTCCGGCAAGGCTGAAATTGACGACCCTTCCGACCATTATGATACGGTCAGGACCAGAACTATTCGCCCCGAGCCTGTTCCTTTAGATATAAAGATACTGATCATCGGCTCTGATGATGTTTACGAAATTCTCCTGGATGCTGATGAAAGATTTGCCAAGCTGTTCAAGATAAAAGCCCACATGCAGGAATCCATGACTAGAAACAATGATTCTATCCGTGAGCAGAGTCTCATTCTGGCCAGGATAGCATCAGAAAACAACCTGCACAACTTCACCAGAGAGGCTGTTGCCTCTCTGATTGATCATTCTTCAAGACTGGCCGGAGATCAGCAGAAGCTCTCACTGAAGCTATCCCATATTTCCGAACTTATGATCGAGGCTGACGCTTTTGCAGCAATGAAAGAAAAGAAAAATGTCGATGCAGAAGCTGTACACCAGGCTCTGGAAGCCAGAAAATACCGTCTCAACCTGTATGAGGATGAGTTCCTGTCCGAATATGAACGTGAAGCAATCAAGGTCCCTACCCAGGGATTCAGCGTGGGCAGGGCCAATGGACTTTCAGTTTCAGCCTTTGGAGACTATATTCTTGCCCTGCCCCACCAGATATCCTGCACCACCGGTGTGGGTCACGGAGGCATAATGGATCTGGAACGCGAAGCTGAACTGGGCGGACCGATCCACACCAAGGGCATGATGATTATTAAAGGGTACCTGCAGAATCTGTTTGCCCAGGACAAACCTTTGGTTCTTTCCGGCAGTCTTTGTTTTGAGCAAAGCTACGCGCATATAGATGGAGACTCCGCTTCCGGGGCGGAACTGGCAGCTCTCCTTTCAGCCCTTTCAAATACGCCCATCAACCTGTCCTTTGCCTTTACGGGTGCGGTAAGCCAGTCCGGCGCCATAATGGCTGTTGGAGAAGTGACCAGGAAAATCGAAGGATACTTTGAAGTATGCAAAAGAAAAGGTCTGACCGGAGAACAGGGGGTGATCATTCCCAAGGATAATATCCCCCACCTGATGCTCAGCGACACGGTTGTACGGGCCGCTGCAGACAAAAAATTTCATGTTTACCCTGTGGATAGCATTGAACAGGCCATGGAAATACTCACTGGCATAAAGGCCGGGAAAAAGCTGGCAAACGGCGGTTTTTCACCCGATTCCATTTATCACCGGGTCAATGAAAGACTCAGGCAGCTGGCGCACCTGGCCGACCAGAAGGTCAGACGGGTTGTGACGAAGAAAAAGTAGAGACAAGGCATGACATGTCTCTAGAATATCCGGTTAGTGCGGGCAGTAGTTTAATTCTGTTTCCATCCGGACTTTCCGTTTTCTTGCGGACAAGCCGGTGTAAAGACGGAACCAATAAACGCTCTGTTATTCCTCCGGGCTTATTCTGAAAAAAAGAACGTAAAGGACCGGTGCTACAATCAGGGTCAGAACAGTAGCGAAAGTCAGGCCAAAGACTATGGCAATGGCCATGGAAACCCAGAAGATATCGAAAAGAAGCGGCGTCATGCCCATTACCGTGGACAATGTGGCCATCATAACCGGTCTCAGTCTGCTTACAGACGCGTCAAGTACGGCCTCGAACTTTCTTTTTCCGGATTCGATATAAATATTGATCTGATCAAGCAACACCACCACGTTTTTAATCAGCATGCCTGAAAGACTCAATGTTCCAAGAAGAGCAAGAAAACCGAAAGGCTGACTTGTCAATAAAAGACCGGTGCCAACGCCGATCATGGCCAGCGGCAAAATCAGAAGAATGATCATCGGCTGAACGAATGAACTGAAAAGCCCCACCACGACTATGGACATGAACATAAAACTTAAAGGTACGCCGCCGAAGACTTCAGCCTGTGAATCCCTGGATTTTTCGTATTCACCACCCCACTCCATTCTGTATCCCGGAGGAAGCTTCATGTTTTCAATGTCTTCTCTTATTCTGTTCCGGAGTTCCTGACCACTTTCCGTTGCTGATTCCGCCTGGGCCGTTATGGTCCTTACTTTGTCACGCCTTATAATGACAGAGTCTTCCCACTTAACTCTGGTTCCCGAAAGTGCCTGACCCAAGGCTGTGCCTTGACTCGCCGAAGGGGATCGAACATCAAGGGTATAGATGTCCTCGACCCTTTGCCTGTAATCTTCAGGAGGTCTGAGAACAATCGGCATGAGCTTGTCACCTTCCCTGTAGGTCCCGATTGATACACCATGAAAGTTGAGTTTTATCGCCCGGGCTACGTCTTCCCGGTCAACGCCCGTCCTGATCCCTCCTGCCTGGGAATACTCAAGCTCATGGACCTTGACTTTCTGCCGCCAGTCATCACGAACATCTATTGCATCCGGATCCGAGCGCATTATACTCTTCGCCTCCCTGGAAAGCTGGCGAAGAACCTCCCGGTCGTCACCGCTGAAGCGCACTTCAACTGAGAATTCCACGGGAGGACCCAGAGGAAACTTCCTGACCCTGGGTTCCGCGTAGGCAAAATTCGCTGCCAGGTAATCATCCACCGCGTCTTTAACTTTATCCAGATTGGCGGGATCATCGATATTGATAATAATCTGTCCAAAACTGCTGGTGGGAAATCGAGGTTCCATGGGCAGATAAAATCTGGGGGCGCCTTCCCCTACAAAAGAACCCAGCGAAGTAATATTCGGGTGCTCCAGGAGTTGACTTTCGATTATTTTCATGTCTTCAGAGACCGATTCAATCCTGGAGCCTTCGGGAAGCCAATAGTCCAACATAAGCTGCGGTCTAGTAGAAGGAGGAAAGAATGACTTGTCCACCTTGATAAAGGCAATGATGGAAAGAAAGAAAAGTCCGGCCATCAGGACCAGAACCAGGGCTTTTCTGTTGAGGCTGCGTACAAGAAGTGCCCGGTAAGTCCTGTATATTCTTCCTGAATGAGGATCGTTTCTCTTTCCCTTGTCATCCAGATCTTTGCCCAGAAACATATGACACCAGAGGGGGGTAATGCTCATGGCCAGAAACCAGCTCACCAGCAGAGATATGGCGATTACAATAAACAGCCCTCTTGTGTATTCCCCTGTGTCATCTCCGGCCAGCACAATTGGCATAAATGCGAAAATCGCCACCATGGTGGCTCCCAGGAGAGGCCAGGCTGTTTCCTTTACTGTTTTGCCGGCTGCTTCGATCTTTTTCATCCCTCCCTGCATCTTAACCATAATGCCTTCGGTAACAACAATGGCATTATCCACCAGCATCCCCAGAGCAATGATCAGGGCTCCCAGGGAAACTCTGTCCAGCTCGAGACCCGCATAGTGCATCAAGGCAAAGGTGACCAGAATGGTCAGGATGAGGCCACTGCCTATGATCATCCCGCTGCGAACTCCCATAAAAACCAGCAGAAGGACTGAGACAATGGATACAGCCTGTATCAGGTTCAACATGAATGAATTTATCGCTTCATTAACCTGGTCCGGCTCAAAGGCCACATAATGTGTTTCTACTCCCGGCGGAAGTCTGTCCATCAGTTCATAAAGCCTGTCCGTCACTCCCTGCCCCATTTCAATGACATTGCCGCCCGCAATGGTGGATACTCCAACACCCAGACTTTCCAGGCCGTTGAAACGCATCAAGACGGAAGGCGGCTCAAACAGTCCCCTTTCAATCCGGGCAATATCCCTGAGAAGTACGATCTGCTCGGTACCGGTTTCTGGATCCACCAACCCTAAAACGGTATTTTTAATGTCTTCAATACTGAAGAATTCCCCCTTGACGGAAAATCTGACCCTTTCTCTGCCCAGGTCGAAGCTGCCGGGGTCAACCAACATATTCTGCTGTTCCAGCAGAGCGAGCACCCTGCCGAAAGGGAGCCCCATGCCGGTCAATTTAGATCTTGAGATATCAACGTAAACGCATTCAATCTGTTCTCCCCAAAGCTCAACCCTTGAAACCTGATCCACCAGCTTCAATTCCCTTTGAATAAGCTCTGCATAACGCTGAAGCTCCTCATACGGATAGCCCTTAGCCGTCACGGCTATGAGAACTCCGTACACCTCACCGAAATCATCAATGACACTGGAAGGGCCTGCTCCACGCGGAAGATCTACCTGGATGTCTCTAATTTTTCTGCGCAAAATATCCCATTCCTGGGGAACATCCCTGGAAGGGGTGTCTTCCTTAAGATGCACATAGGCGATGGATAAACCCGCTCTGGATTCGGTTCGGACATAATCAAGGCGATCCATTTCCTGGACAGCCCTTTCTATCTTTTCCGAAACTTCCCGCTCCACCTGCAAAGGAGAAGCTCCGGGATATTCAGTAACAACAATTGCCTGCTTGATGGTAAATTGAGGATCTTCTAGCTTGCCCATCTTGAAATAGGAAACTACTCCTGAAACAGCCAGAACTATTGATATAAAAAGAAAAAATGTTTTCTTTTTTATGGCGAATTCAGCGATGTTCATGAGTTATGAATTGAGGATTAGGGGATTATGGATTATGGATTAAGGGTTAAAGATCAGGGGCTAAGAGAATAATCAGTGGCCAATGGTCAGTGCGTCAGTAGTTAGAGATTGGTTGTCGGAGAAACTAAGCAAGGATTATGGGATTAATTGCTGATATCAGACGTACGAAATCTGACCACTGGCAACTGACTCACAGATTCACCTGCTACTGACCACTCTCATCAACAACCTTGACTTTCTGCCCTTCTACAAGAAAGTCCGCACCAGCCATGATGATCTCTTCACCCGGCGCAACTCCCTCAACAATTTGGATTCCTCTCCTGGTAAGATTGCCTGTAATGACTTTTCTTGAACTCACGGTTTCTGTTTCCGGGTTAAATATCCACAGAATATTTTGTACTCCGTCCCTGGAAACAAGCGCGGTTTCAGGAACAGTAAAAAAACCATCGTCAGTCTCAGATCCAAAGGCGATAAAAACATCAGCTGCCATGGAAGGATAGACAGGAATGTCCAGGGGTCTGTCCATTATGGTGGTAAGTCTGTATGTCATTGTCATATCTACCGCGTCAGTGCTGACTTCCCTTATCCTGGCCGGAAAGAAATGTTCAGGAAAAGTTTCCAGCCTGACATGAATGCTTCTTATCATATCCCTTTGAACCATGAGCTGCTCAGGGAGTCCTGCTGTAACTTCCAGCCTGGAGACATCCTGAAACAGTACTATGGGTTGTCCTGCTGTAATGTTCTGGTGGTTATCCACATATTTTTCAGCCACATACCCGTCAAACGGGGCCCTTAAAACTGAATCTTTCAAGGAGGAACGTGCCTGATCAAGGCCTGCCTCAAGGGAACTGATCCTGGCCTGCATGGCCTCAATATCTTCCTGCCGTGCTCCCTCCAGGGCTTTTTCCAGTTCCATCTCCAGTGTGCGCACGTTGCTCCTGGCCTCTTCCTTTCTGCTTCGGGCATTGTCCAGAACCGCCCTGGCCACAGCGCCTGTTTCGAACAGCTTCAAATATCTTTCATGTTGCCGCTCTGCTTCATCCAGGGCTGTTCGTGCGGCTGTCAGCTGTGACTCCAGAGAACGTATATCCTCAGGTCTGGACCCGGCAAGCATGGCTTTCAGGTTCGCCCTGGCCTCCTCCAGGCTGCCGGCTATGTTTCTAAGGGCTATTTCAAAATCTCTGGGATCAAGAGTGGCAATAATATCTCCCGTCTTAAGGTGTTGCCCCTTTTTCACCGGAAAATCCGAGATTACGTTTGAGACCCGGAATGACAGGTTCACCTCAAGGGCAGGCCTGATTTTTCCGGGAAAGATTCTGGTCTGAACCAGCTCCGGTTCCGGAACAACCATTGTCTTGACAGGCCTTATAGTCTCGCGAACCGATTCAGGTTCCTGGCAGCCCGTAACCGCAAAAAGAATGATAAATAACAAGAATTTAAGCATGTGTTCAAGTACTGGATATGTAATTCTATTTCAGGGTTCAAGCAGCAGCCCGTTCGATAAGCCCGGTCAAAGCCGTAGCAGGTCAAAGCTGTAGCATTCTATTTGCACAAAAGGCAGATCCGGAGAGGAAGCACACAGGAAGTTTTCAACAGCCGGCTAATTCTTCAGGTTGATGTTCACTCTGCCCATGGCGTTGTATATGGCGGCCAGGGCTTTCAAATAGTCGGCATTGGCCCTTATCAGGTTGGCTTCAGCTTCTGAAAGCCTGGCCTGGGCGTCGAGCACGTCTGTACTTGTTCCCACCTGAGCCTCATAACGGGCCTCGGCCATACGGTAACCTTCCCTGGCTTCTTCAATGCCCTGCCTGGCAACCGAAATTCTCTGACGGCTTTCATTGATGTTCAGATAGCTTGATTTAACCTCAAAGACCACGATATAAAGAAGGTTTTCGTATTCAGACATGAGCTGCCTGGTGTTCTGCCCTGCCTGTTTGTATGCGTAATACGTCCTCCCCCATTCAAATAGAGTCCACTGCATCTGTACTCCGGCCCTCCACTCGCTAGCATCCCGGTGCCTGGTGCCGCTTACACCGGGATCATCTCCATGCCGGGTATAATTAAAGCTCGCACCTAGCTGTGGATAAAAGGTGCTTGCAGTAATCTTTTCATCCTTCAGGGCAATTTGTATGCTTTTATCGGCTATGAATATATCTGGCCTGTTTCTTAATGCCAGCTCCCTGCACTCTTCAAGGGTAAGCTCAAAAGGCAGGAAATCAAGCTCTCCATGATAAAAAACTTCCTGTTCCAGTGGCAGATTCAAAAGCATGTTCAATCCGGCAGTTAAATTATCCACACCGTTACGCGCGGAAATCAGGTCCTGCTCCGCCTGGGCCACATCCACCTGAGCCTGAAGCACATCCAGTCTTGGAGCAAGGCCTACGTCATAAAAAGATTGACTGCGGTTCAGGTGGGATCTGAGCCTGGTCAATGAATCCTCGGCCACTCGTACGGTCTCCCTGGCTGCCAGCAGATCAAGAAAGGTGTTCTGTATCTCCAGGACAAGCTCCAGTTCTGCTCTGGATAGTTGTGACTCAGCCTGCTCATTGCCCAGTTTGGCCCTCTCAAAATTGCTTAGTATGTTGAAGCCGGTGAACAAAGGTTGTTCGATATTGAAGTTCATTGTCCATACATTTCTGGAACCTTTGATTCTTTCCCCGGTTCTTGGATCTATCCCAACCATGGGAGGCTCGTCCAGTCTGCTATAGGAGTATGAAGTGCTCAGTCTGGGTCCAAAGGCACCTCTGGCGGATCTTACTCCGTACTCGGTTCCGATGAGCGCCTCCCGAACGGCCTGAAGTGAATGATTGCGTTCAAGCCCTGTTTTTACTGTGGCTTCAAGGTCGAGAACATCCCCGGCACCGGCATGTTGAGCTGGAACAAAAAGCAGCAGGATAAGCAGGGATAAACAAGGAAATGCGGATAATTTCATCATATTCTCCGGAAAATTTACAGTTAGTTATTCGAATTAAATAGTTGATGCTAAATCAAATTATAGATTTAAAGGAATTATCATATATTTGATATTAACCAAACAAATGAACCGGTCAAAAGGACGACAAATAAAACAATTGCATTATGTGCTAATAAAAAGTAAATTAACATATCGTTTTTTGGTTAACAACTATAAAGGATATCAAAAGATTATCATCTGCGCCGTAAGACCCCTTCCTTCATGTAGGGGATATAAGGCGTAATTCTTGTGACTTTTGAAAGAATCGCAAGGAATTTCTTCCCGGACTCAGGCTTTGCCAATACAGCAACCAGCCTTAAAGTATTGATTTTAAGTAAGAATTTGCTATAGTTTAGTTCATGTTGATACGCAGGGGATATAAATTCAGGCTTAAACTTCGGGCT
>SKKD01000060.1 GCA_007121655.1 Desulfonatronovibrio sp.
CCTTTGCGGCAGTTTTAACGTCAATCTGTGCCAGACTGCTTTCAGGCTCGCAAACAAGAAGAAGGAAGAAGGAAAAGAAGTCAAGTTTATTTGCATAGGTAAAAAAGGCAGGGATTTCATCAGGAAAAGGGGTTTTGAAGTTCTGGAAAGTTATCCGGATGTTATGAATACCTTTGACTTTCAGCTGGCAAATGAAACAGCGACCATGATCATCAACAAGTATCTGTCCGTTGAACTGGACGAGGTGCAGATTGTTTACGGTCAGTTTGTATCCATGGTCAAGCAGGTGCCCCAGGCAAGTCAGATTCTGCCCGTAGAGCACGGTGAGGCCGGTTCTCAGGCGGGCGCGACCAGTCAGTATCTTTTTGAGCCTTCTGTGGAAGGCCTGCTGGCAGAGCTTCTGCCCAGGTATGTTAAGGTGCAGGTCTACAGAGGCATGCTCGACACATCTGCAAGCGAACACGCCGCCCGGATGACGGCTATGGATAATGCCACCAGGAACTGCGATGATCTGGTAGGGCAATTGACTCTGGTATACAATAAGGCCAGGCAGGCAACAATTACTACTGAACTTATGGATATAGTAGGCGGTGCTGAAGCACTGAAACAAGGATAATAGGGGGGCGATAAAACATGAGTGCACAGAACACAGGAAAAATCGTTCAGGTCATTGGGCCTGTTGTTGACCTTGAATTTCAGGAAGGAAAACTTCCAAACATTTTTAATGCCGTTTATATCTCTAATCCGACCATTTCCGACGAAAAAGACAATCTGGTCGTTGAGGTTGCTCAACATTTGGGGAACAATGCTGTTCGTTGCATTTCAATGGATACCACGGACGGATTGGTCAGAGGTATGGAAGGAAGGGATGCCGGAGTGGCCATTACAGTTCCTGTCGGCAAGCCGACCCTGGGACGCATACTCAATGTAGTAGGTCGTCCGGTGGATGAAAAAGGGCCGATCAAGGCAGATAAATTTTATCCCATTCACAGGCCGGCCCCATCTTTTACCGATCAGAGCACCAAGATTGAAATCCTTGAAACCGGAGTTAAAGTTATTGATCTGTTGATCCCCTTTCCCAAAGGCGGCAAAATGGGTATGTTCGGTGGTGCTGGAGTCGGCAAAACCGTTATCCTCATGGAAATGATCAACAATATCGCCAAGCAGCATGGAGGTATTTCAGTGTTCGCCGGTGTTGGGGAACGGACCAGAGAAGGAAACGACCTTTATCACGAAATGATCGACGCCGGAGTTATTGACAAGGCGGTCCTGATTTACGGTCAGATGAACGAGCCTCCGGGAGCAAGGGCTAGAGTTGGTCTTACAGCTCTGACAGCTGCTGAATATTACCGTGATGAAGAAAATCAGGACGTTTTGCTTTTTATTGACAATATCTTCCGGTTCACACAGGCAGGAACCGAAGTATCTGCCCTTCTTGGACGTATGCCTTCAGCTGTTGGTTATCAGCCTACTTTGGGTACGGACCTTGGAGCTTTGCAGGAAAGAATCACTTCCACGACCAAGGGGTCTATTACCTCTGTTCAGGCGATTTATGTTCCTGCGGATGACTTGACCGATCCTTCTCCGGCAACAACATTTTCACATTTGGACGGAACAATTGTTTTGTCCCGCCAGATTGCCGAGCTGGGTATCTATCCTGCAGTTGATCCATTGGATTCCACTTCCAGAGTGCTTGATCCAAATGTAATCAGCGTCGAGCATTACCGTGTCGCCCGGGAAGTTCAGATGACTTTGCAGAAATATACCGACCTGCAGGATATTATTGCAATTCTGGGCATGGATGAGCTTTCTGATGAAGACAAGATTACTGTCTCCAGGGCCAGAAAAATTCAAAGGTTTTTGTCTCAGCCTTTCCATGTAGCAGAAGTCTTTACCGGCAAAGCCGGTCGATACGTAAAACTTGAAGATACCATTCGCGGCTTTATGGAGATTCTTGAAGGCATGCATGACGATATCCCTGAAAACGCCTTTTATATGGTCGGAGACATTGCCGAAGCCCTTGAAAAAGCCAAGGAAGACTAAACTAATAAGGTGAAATTATGGCTAATTTGATAAAATTGGAAATTGTGACGCCGGACAGAAATCTTCTTACAGAAGAAGTTGAGTATGTCGGCGCTCCGGGAGTGAGTGGTGAGTTTGGTGTTTTGCCCAACCACGTTCCATTCCTGTCCGCCTTGGGCATCGGAAGCCTGTTCTTCAAACAAAATGGAAAAAGATATTACGTTTTTGTTTCAGGAGGTTTTGCCGAAGTTACCCCCACTAAAGTTACAGTTTTGGCAGAGGTAGCTGAGAAGGCGGATGAAATTAGTGTGGAAAGGGCTAAAAAGGCCAGAGAGAAAGCCGAACGCCGTATAGCTCAGGAAAAGGAGCAGATTGACTATACCCGTGCAAAGGCAGCCATGGCCCGGGCTTTTCACCGGATGAAATGCAGGGATAGTGCTGTCAGCGCCGGAACATGTTCCCTTTAATCTAACCTATTCTTTATTTTTAAAAGCCCCGCTTGTCGGGGCTTTTTTTGTATGGACAAGTCCTGATTAAAAAATTAATTTCATGCTAACGAAGATTTCGAGTAGACAATATGACCAAAGTAAACGGAAGAAACTTTATCGCTGCAATATTGGCGGCAGGAAAAGGGACCAGGATGAAGTCGGATTTGCCCAAAGTCCTGCACGAACTTTTAAAAAAGCCAATGCTCTGGTATTTACTGAATACTTTTAAAAAGTTCGGGTTTTCCAGACAAATCATTGTTGCCGGCCATGGTAATGAGTTGCTTTCAAATAAGTTTCCTGATTACAGGAATGATTTCGTTATTCAGGGCACTCAGCGCGGAACAGGTCATGCCCTGCAGGAGGCATGGCCCACTATAAAGGCAACAGGCGCAGAATTTCTGGTGGTGGCCAATGGTGATACACCCCTGGTATCTGCCCAACATCTGGAGACTTTAATATCTAAAGCTACCACAACGGGTGTTGATTTTGGGCTTCTTTCTCTTAAACTAGACGATCCGGGAAGCTATGGCAGGGTGGCCAGGGATCAATCCGGCCGTGTAAGAGCGGTTATAGAGTCCAAGGACTATATCCACGGAAAGGACGGACCATGTTCGGGAGAGATTAATTCCGGGATTTATATTTTCAGGGTTTCCGCGCTGGCAGAAATAATTTTTGAATTGGACGCAGATAATGAACAAAAAGAATTTTACATAACCCAGCTGATTTCGCTCGCCTATGAGCGTAACATGACTGTCCAGGCCGTACAGGTTGGGAACTGCCCGGAGCTTTTGGGAATAAACAACCCGGCTGAGCTTGTTGCCCAGGAAGAATATTTAAGAGCCATTATTGTGGACAGACTGATCAGTAATGGTGTAATTATCAGAAGCAAGGACCAGGTCCGCATCGGTCCGGATGCGGTTATCGAACCTGGTGCCGATATCACAGGGCCTTGCGAAATTTACGGGACGTCATTTGTGGGAAGAGGTGCTAGAATAAATTCCCATTGTTATCTTGAAGACAGTTCAGTAAGAGAGAGTGAGATTTTATCCTTTTCACATATTCTTCAGTGTGATATAAAGAATAACGCAATCATCGGCCCTTTTACCAGGTTAAGGCCGGGAACAGTGATGGAAAACGGCACCAGGGCAGGCAACTTTGTTGAAATTAAAAATTCAACAATCGGGAGAGACAGCAAAGTTAATCATCTGGCATACATCGGTGACACAGAGATGGATACTGAAGTTAATATTGGAGCCGGAACCATTACCTGCAATTATGACGGCAAGAAAAAACACAAGACCATCATTGAACAGCAGGTATTTATCGGCAGCAACGCCTCCCTTGTGGCTCCGGTCAGAATCGGAAGGCGAAGCATGGTCGGAGCAGGTTCAACAATTACTTCGGATGTCCCTGAGGATTCTCTGGGCATCGCCCGTTCAAGACAAATAAATCTTGTCGATAAAAATCCCTTGAAAAACAGGAAGAATAAAATTAAAGATTAAACCTATGGACGCAATAGAGCAATTATCCCAGAAAATAGACGCTTTGCTTGAAATCAAGCATAGCCTGGAGCAGGAAAATCTTACTCTTAAAAAAGAGCTGGAAAATGAACATCATAAAAGCAATTTGGTATTAGAAAAGGTTAACGATCTGTTGCAAAAGATTGACAATGAAATAACCTGATGCCCGGCTACAATATTAATATTTTAGGCCTGGATTTGATTTTCAGGACTGAAGCAAGTCCAGAAAGGGTAGAGCAGGCAAATAAATTACTTAAGGAGCGCTTTGCGGAGCTTGAACAGAGAGGAAATAAGTTGAGCAAGGAAAGACTGCTTGTATTTCTCGCCCTGAGTCTGGCTGATGATTACCTTCATTCTGACCAAAAGCTTGCTGACCTGCAAAACAAGGTAATAGAGCTTTTGCAGAAAGTTGAGCGACTTGAGATAAAAAGTGATTAAAACCAAAATGTTTTTAATGATAACCCCTGGTGGGTTCGTGATGAAGGCAATTTATTTTGAGCCAACACTAACCTCATGGGAGCCGCTGTGCGGCTTTGGTGTGCATACCCCGGATTATCCGGGGGAGCCTGAAGGAGTCGCTTTGGCGCCCACCTTTAATTACGAGGTTCAAAATAAGTTCTCACACGGCCTGCCGGGGGATTTTTTCTACAGTCAGACTTCCTCGCTGTTTTAGTCTCTCCATTTGTCTTGTCGGGACATGTATTCCGCAAGAAACTCCTTATTATGGATTAAAATAAGGACTACCCTGTCCTGAGCCGTTTCATATGCCATGTTCAGAGGCGGACCAAGACAATTCTCAATTCATTTTGACTAAGACTCATTCGATACAGCACAGTTTTTCAATTTCCCAAGCATGGCTCTTTTGAGAAACCTTGGGAAAATAACATATAAAAGGAGAATACCATGTTGTTGAGCTCTATTGTAATAACAGCCTTTATTGCTCTGGGTGTGGGGGCGATTATCGGTTTCGCAGCACAAAAATATTTTATTAATAAGGAAATGCACGATAACCAGAAATTGGCCAGCAAGATACTTGAAGAGGCAAGGAAAGAGGCTGCCGCGCATAAAAAAGAGCTGCTTCTTCAGGCCAAGGATGAAATCTTTAAACAAAAAAAAGAGCTCGAAAAAGAATCCAGAGAGAGGGAAAAGGAACTGAAAAAGCAGGAGCAAAGGCTCCAGGAAAAAGAAGAGCGCCTGGAGAAAAAGCTGGAAAAGGTGGCCCAGAAAGAAAGCGAGGTTGTTTCCTGGGAAACTAAAGTTGCTAAGCAGGAGCGGGCCATAGAGGATAAAGAGCAGGACCTTAAAAAAATCATTGAGCAGGAAACCATTAAACTTGAAGAAATTTCAGGACTTACCAGAGAGGATGCAAAATCAAGGCTTACTGCGGAGATTGAAAGCAGAACAAGACATGAAGCTGCAAAAATGATCCGTCAGATAGAGATGGAGGCCCAGGAAGCAGCTGGAAAAAAATCCAGGGAAATTCTTGCTCTGGCAATTCAAAGATACGCAGGTGACTATGTTTCCGAACACACGGTTTCTACAGTGGAGTTGCCCAGTGAAGATATGAAGGGAAGAATAATCGGTCGTGAAGGCAGAAATATCAGGGCTATTGAAGCTGCCACCGGAGTTGATTTGATTATTGATGACACTCCCGAAACAGTAGTTCTTTCGGCGTTCAGTCCTTTAAGAAGAGAAGTGGCCAAACAATCCCTGATAAGGCTCATCAGTGATGGCCGCATTCATCCTGCCAGGATTGAAGATATTGTTGAAAAGGTCAAACAGGAAATGGACGTAAAACTGCGCGAGATCGGAGAACAGTCAACCTTTGATGTCGGAGTACACGGTATTCATCCCGAATTGATCCGTTTTCTCGGACACCTTCATTACAGAACCAGCTTTTCACAAAATGTTTTGCAGCACTCTATTGAGGTAGCTTTTTTATGTGGAGTCATGGCGGCTGAGCTCGGGATTGACCAGAAAAAAGCTAAAAGAGCTGGACTCCTGCACGATCTGGGCAAGGCAATAGATCATGAGGTGGAAGGTCCCCATGCCGCAATAGGTGCTGATCTTGCTAAAAAATTTGGTGAATCAAAGGAAATCATTCACGCCATTGCAGCTCATCACGAGGATGTTCAACCCACGACTGTTCTGGCCGTCCTGGTTCAGGCCGCAGATGGTCTGTCAGGCGCAAGGCCCGGAGCCAGGAAGGAGCTTTTGGAAAATTATGTCAACCGACTTGAAGAACTCGAAAAAATTGCCACCAGTTTTGACGGTGTCAACAGATCCTTTGCAATTCAGGCAGGCAGGGAAGTAAGGGTAATGGTGGATTGTGATCATGTAGATGATGATAAAACCCATCTTTTGTGCAAGGACATTGCCCATGAAATTGAAGATAATATGACCTATCCCGGCCAGATCAAAGTTACGGTTATCCGGGAAAAGCGAGCAGTTGGATACGCCAAGTAATCCAGTCAGTTTGCATCGGAAGGTTTTTCCATCATACGAATACTATCCACAGCACCGTAAATATTTAAACCACACTAGAATATGACTCAATTCAATTTCTTCGTGCCTTTTTGCTGTTAAAATAATCACATAGCAAGTATCTCAGAGGACACAAAGAAACATGAAAACGCAATTTTGCGTCGTGTCTGTTATATATCATGAGAAAAAGAAAAATGGATTTTCATAAATCAGCAGATCCCATAGAACTGATCAGACGCGGAAGCACCGAGATTATTAACGAGCAGGAATTAAAGGAGAAACTTTCTCTGGGAAGGCCTCTGAGGATTAAAGCCGGTTTTGATCCAACCGCTCCTGATCTTCATCTCGGGCACACCGTGCTTATTCAAAAACTTAAGCATTTTCAAGATTTGGGGCATACGATAGTTTTTCTCATCGGCGATTTTACCGGGATGATCGGCGATCCATCCGGTAAATCTGAAACCCGCAAAAAACTTACCAGAGAGCAGGTTATTCTGAATGCGGAGACTTACAAACGCCAGATTTTTAAAATCCTTAATCCGGAAAAGACTGAACTTGCCTTTAATTCAACCTGGATGGATGAATTCCGAGCTGTCGAATTTGTTGAATTATGTTCAAGGTATACGGTTGCTAGAATGATGGAGCGTGACGATTTCGAAAAAAGGTACCGTGAGAACCGGCCAATTGCCATTCATGAATTTTTGTACCCCCTTATCCAGGGCTATGACTCTGTTGTACTTGAAGCAGATGTGGAACTCGGCGGAACAGATCAGAAATTTAACCTCTTGATGGGTAGGGTTCTGCAACGGGAGTACGGACAAACGCCCCAGGTTATTCTTACCATGCCGATTCTTGAGGGGACTGACGGGGTTCAGAAGATGAGCAAGTCCCTGGACAATTATATTGGAATTGAAGATCCGCCTTCTGAAATGTTTGGAAAGATTATGTCAATCTCCGATGAGCTTATGTGGAGATACTATGAACTTTTATCAGACAGGGACATGCAGGAAATTCTGATCCTGAAACGGAACGTGGAAAATGGAATTATACATCCAAAAATCTGCAAAGAGAAACTGGCTCAAGAGATTACTTCCCGTTTTCATGGCCCTGATACAGGCAAGTCTGAAAGGGAAAATTTCAACAGGGTATTTGCCGAGCATAATATTCCCCAAAATATTCCGGAAATAAATATAGTTACCTCTGAAAACAGGCGCCTAAGTGACATTTTGTGTCAAAGCGGACTTTGTTCTTCAAGGGGTGAGGCCAAGAGGCTTTGCAAACAAAATGCCGTAGGCCTCCATGAGGGAGGAAAGCTTAATGACCCAGAGCATGTTTTTGATGCAGGAGAATACGTTCTTAAAGTCGGCAAAAAGAGGTTTTTGAAGGTTACAGTTCAGGACGGCGGATAAATATGACAGCCAGCTTGTCAGGAAAGGCAATGATATGGGCCAGAATGATCAAGATAGAGCATTCGGTATTTGCCCTTCCTTTTGCGTATATGGGGGCTTTCTGGTCTGCCGGGGGGTGGCCGGAATGGATGACCTTAATTTTTTTGAGTGTGGCCATGATCGCGGTCCGTTCATTTGCCATGACCTTTAACCGGATTGCTGATCTTGAGTTTGACCGGAAAAATCCAAGAACCATGAACAGGCCGTTGGTTACAGGGGAAATCAGTCTCAGGGACTCATATTATTTTTTGGTGCTTACCGCTATTATCTTTGTCATTTCCTGCGCATTCTTAAACCCACTCTGTTTTTATCTGTCTTTTTTCGCTCTTGGCTGGTCAGCCCTTTACAGCTACACAAAAAGATTTACCAGTTTATGTCATTTTTTTCTAGGATCTGTCCTGGGTCTGGCACCCATTGCAGGCTGGATAGCTTACGAACCGGCATTTGCTCTTGCGCCTTTTCTGATTTTTCTGGGTGTTCTTTTCTGGGTGGCAGGATTTGATATCCTTTACTCAAGCCAGGATCTCAGCTTTGATGAAGAAAAATCTCTTTATTCCATACCCGGAAAATACGGACTTGAGAGTGCGTTTGTTATAGCAGGCTTCTGTCACGTTAATGCATCACTGTTTTTTCTACTGGCCGGAGCTTCGGTAGCAGCCACATGGCCGTTTTATCTGGCCTGGGCGGCTGTATCAGCCGTTCTGATTGTTGAGCACAGAATAATATCTCCAGATAATCTTCAACGATTAAATATTTCATTTTTTACCCTGAACGGTCTTGTGTCGGTATTTCTTTTTCTGGGGGTGCTTGGAGATGTTTTTTTAAGATAGTATAAACAGCCTTTGTTCTATAAAGGCCCCTTGTTGCAAATCTTTTGTAGCCAAAACCAACCAGGCTGATTAGTACTCTTAGTAAGTGGGGTAGTCTTTTTATTTACCAGATCCGGGTCCGGAGTGCCAAACCTAAAAGTATTGGGAAATCGGACATAAAGAGGTTTTACCTGATAGTTTCAAAGGTTATGATGATATATTTCGTTAATCCAGACATGGATGCCAATTCAGTGTATAAGAGGGTGTAATGATTGACAGCGAGTTTCCAGCTTACAGAGGCCGGATGGAATACTTTTGCCTGGGGTGCAACCAAACTTTCTCCATAGAAAATCTTCATTATACCTGTCCGCAATGCGGGGGGGTATTTCTATTGCGGGACAACTCCTTTGAGATCCTGAAGAAGACCCCTGGTAAAAAATGGCGTGAAGTATTTGACTCCAGAGCCGCAACCAAAGAAAAGAGTCTGCGGGGAATTTTCAGGTTTTATGAAATTATTGCTCCTGTCCTGGAAAAAGAGGATATAATATACCTTGGCGAGGGCAATACTCCGGTTATTCCGGCCAACAGACACCTGGAATCCCAAACAGGACAGAAATTTGCCTTCAAAAACGAAGGACAGAACCCAAGCGCTTCTTTTAAAGACAGAGGAATGTCGTGCGCATTCAGTTATCTGAAAAAAATGGCTAAGGAAAAGAGCTGGGATCATGTTGTGACTATCTGCGCCTCAACAGGAGATACTTCGGCCTCAGCCGCTCTATACGGGGCCTATGTAGGCGCACCTGTAAGATCAGTGGTAATTCTCCCCCAAGGCAAAGTTACCAGCCAGCAGCTTTCACAGCCGCTGGGCAGCGGCGCCCATGTGATTGAACTGCCCGGCGTCTTTGATGACTGCATGAAGGTAGTGGAAACTTTGGCCGACAAGTTCAGGGTTGCCCTTCTGAATTCCAAGAATGCCTGGCGGATTTTGGGTCAGGAAAGCTATGCATTTGAAACTGCCCAGTGGTATGATTGGAATATGGCC
>SKKD01000101.1 GCA_007121655.1 Desulfonatronovibrio sp.
AAAACCGAAGCCGTCGGGAAGTATTTCAAGAACTCCTTCTCCTGATACTGAGCCGTTCTGAGAAGCGCATGACTGAAGGATGGCAAAAATCAGTTCCTGTTTACGCAGCCCGCTGGGATTTTCAATGTTAAATTCCTTGGCCAGCTTCATGAGTTCTTGCATTGACTTGGTTTTAAGATCGGACAAATTCATGAACAATATCTCCTGAAGTAATGATTGAATGTTAAATGGTTGATGGTGAAAAAACTAAAATAGATGTATGTTAAATAAAAGACGCCAACTAATGTTTAAAAAAGTTGACCCGTTCATCGGTACCTGAGTTTATCGGGGAGAGATTCATGTTTCAGAGGTTAAAATGAAAATTGGAAAAATGTGCCATACAATGATGATGGAATGGGATTTTAAGCTTAACCATGCCGCAGACATGAAAAGAATAACAGGTTTTCGAAAAGTTATTATTATGACTGCATGCGTTATTACATAAACTTCAAGTTCACATCACATGTGGGATGCGTGAAAATATGGGACTGGATGAACTAAAAAAGAGTCTTAAAAGAGGTAAACTAAGATCTTTAATTGTTTCCAGCAGCTTGCCTTCGAGGTAGTTGGTTCACACTTTCCACAAGAGACTAAGTGTCTTAAACATGGTTCAGGGAAAATTTATTTAATAAAAGCGAAAGTTTGAGACATCATTGATGTCGCTACTATCAATATGTTTATTTTAAGCTGGTTTATATTTTTTGATTGTCAAATTATTTGATTCGCGAAAATAACTGTCAGCAGAATAGGAATAGTAGCGGACAATAATAACGTGCCAGCCGAAAAAAAACCGATAACTTCAGTCCCGATTAAATGGAAGAAAAGACTTTCACAGCAGGACAGGCAATATGCACTGTCCCGGCTGTACTGTTCAAGAATATCTAATTTATTTGCGAAGGATAACTTTTGAATCCTGATCTGGATTGGATTTGCTGGACTGACGGAACATGCCGGCACCGTCTCAAAATGGTCTGAATGTCCTTTCAACAGAATTGTATATATGTTCGGGTTTACTCTTTGGCAAGGATTTTTACCAAACTTTATTCCGCTTTTTTTTCTTCCTCTTCAGCGCTATTTCGATTGATGACATCATCGAAAAATTGTTCAATTTTGGATTTTGCCTGGCTCTGGTCAACGGAAAGAGCGTATGACAACTCCATGCTGATAAGACCCATGGCCTGTTCAAGAAGACGTCTCTCGCCGAAAGATAATTCTTTATCCTTGCTGATGAGAAAAAGTTCTTTTAAAACATAAGCCACATCTATTAAGTCTTTACTCTTGAGTTTGTCGGAATATTCCCTGTAGCGGCGGTTCCAGTTCTGGCCGGAATATCCGGTAAAATCGGAGCGATCTGCAAGGTATTCGAGTATTTCAATTCCCCGCTTTTCGTCGCTGACAGAGCGGAGACCTACATTTTCGGCATTGCTCACCGGCACCATCAAGGTGACATTGTTGCTGAGGATGCGAACAATATAGAACCGCGTTATTGCTCCTCCCACATCCTGTTCTTCAATTTTTTCAACCTTGCCCACTCCCTGGGCGGGATATACGACTAATTCGCCAACTGAAAACACTATAAACCTCCAAATACCCGGAAAAAATTGAGCTTCTATTTCAACTGTGCTGCCCAAGTCAATGCCAATCAGTGCTGGTGCGGGCAGGTCGTGGCAACACTGTGGACAAAAACCATGGAACTTTATGCTGAAAAAAGGGAAATTGATAATCAGTAATGAATTATGCGGCCTAAGGGGAAATTAATGATACTCTCATTCTCCTTGAAAAAAATTTATACACTATATATTTAAGATAGTCCATGACATTTAGCGTCAATTTTCAGGAGTACGCAACCAGCTTGCTGCAAAGCTCCTCACCGGGCAGAGTGTTCAAAAATCCCAAGCGCCGTTCCGGCACCTGCTTGAGATGTCGGCAGCTGCTCATGCCAGGATAACATCAACTCAAGTGGGTGCCGGATAAAGGAGGAATGCACGTACCTGTATGAGCAGTTAAATTTGCAGGTTCCGGAAAGATTTGCATCTGTGTAAGCGGAAGCAGTGACCCGGCAATTGGGAGATCTTCAACACCTTGCCATGATTTTTTGAGGACATCATCAAGAATTGTTTTCTGCAGGAATGGCAAAAAATAAACGGCTGTATATTTATTTCACCGGGTTGGATAAGTTCCGGATTTTTTCCCTGGCCATGTTCAGTCCGTTATCGCAAAAGGACCTTATGGACTGAACAGCCATATCAATGACCTGATCCCGAAGATCTCTTTCCTCAGGCATGAATTTATCCAGGACGTACTGGGACAGGTCAAAGCCTGTTTCAGGCCGACCCACCCCAAATCTCAGCCTGATAAAGTCTCTTGTTCCAAGGTCGTCTGCTATTGAGCGAAGCCCCTTGTGACCTGCCAGGCCGCCACCTGATTTTATCTTAAGTGTTCCCAGAGGCAGATCCACTTCGTCATGGACGATCATAAGCCGGTCCGCGTCAATCATGGCCCTGAAAAATATTTTCGATAAAGCTGCTCCGCTTCGATTCATGAAGGTCATGGGCTTTAAGAGCAGCCACCTGTCCGTGTCATAAAGCTTACTCCATTCCCAGAGAATATAATTTGAAGCCTCAGTTATTAAACGGACCTGTTCTTCCGGGATCTTTTGAGCAGATTGAATAAGTCTGTCCATAACCATAAACCCGACATTATGCCTGGTAGATGCATATTTTGCTCCGGGATTGCCCAGACCGCATATTATCCCTTTAATACTCATTCTGATTCAAACACTCGATAATGGTTAATGAATTATAATTTAAAAACCGGTTTATCAACCTGCAAAAAATAAAGCCCCTTATTAAGGATTAAGGGGCTTTACCTAGGTCACGGTTGATAGAATGGCAAATAATATAAAATCCGGGAAAATTATTATTCTTTTCCGCTGCCTTCACCCTCAGGTGCTGCTTCCCCTTCTTCAACTTCTTCGCCCTCTTCAGCCTCTACTTCAGCTTTTTCCTGATAAGGAGGAATAAGCCCGACAACGGCAAAGTTTTCTTCAAGGTCAATTCTCGCTCCGGGAGGTAGTTGAATATCTTCAACATTGATATTGTCTCCGATGTCCAGCCTGGTTACATCAATTACAACATGATGAGGAATATTAACAGGAAGACAGGTCAGATCCAGAGTCTGCCGGTATATTTCAATAACTCCGCCATCCTCGGCTCCCTTGGGCGTACCTTTGACTTCAACCGGGACTGAAACAGTGATTTCCTTGGTCAGGTCAACCCCATAAAAGTCGATATGCGTATATTTTGTTTTGTACGGATGTCTGTCCACAGACCAGATCAGGGCAGGCATTTTAACTGTTTCGTTGTCCTGCTCAAATTCAAGCTCTACCACGGAAGTTGCCCCGACTCTGAGCCAGACTTTGTGAAACAAGCCCTCACGGACCTTCAGGGGAATGTTTACACCCTCGGGATTGTAAAATACGGCTGGAATATAGTCATTGGCACGAAGTTTTTTGGAAGCTTCCTTGCCTTTTTTTTCTCTGACTTCCAATTTTAAATTGACAAGTTCGGACATCTTGTTCTCCTTGTTAACCTGCGCGGATTGATTAAAAAATTATGAGCGTGGACTAATGGGAAAAGAGCACGCTGACCGAAGATTCTATATGAATATTGTGTATAGCCTTGGCCAGCAGACTGGCCGTGGAAATCACCCTGAACTTGGAACTTGCCCGGGCTTTTTCAGCCAGGGGAATTGTATCCGTAACCACTATTTCCGAAAAACAGGAATTTTCAAGTCTTTCAACGGCAGATCCGGAAAGCACGGGGTGGGTTGCGCAGGCTACCACCTTGCTTGCACCTTTTTCTGTCAAAACCTTGGCAGCTTCCACCATAGTCCCGCCGGTATCGATCATATCGTCAAGCACAATGGCCACTTTATCCTGAACATCTCCGATAACACGCATAGCCTCTGATTTATTGGGAGCTTCCCGGCGTTTATCAATTATGGCCAGCTCAGCCCCGATACGTTTGGCATAGGCCCTTGCCCTTTCAGTGCCTCCGGCATCCGGAGAAACAACCACTGACTGGTTTCCAAACTGGTTCAGATATACCAGAAGAACCTCGGCTGCAAATAAATTGTCTACCGGAATGTTAAAAAATCCCTGAATCTGACCGGAATGAAGATCAATGGTCAAAAGTCTGTTCACTCCGGTAATGTTTATGATATCGGCAATAAGCTTGGCGCTGATGGGGACTCTGGGCACGACTTTGCGGTCCTGCCTGGCATATCCGTAATATGGTACAACAGCCGTAACCCTTCCTACGCTTGCTCTCTTAAGGGCGTCAAGCATTAGAAACAGCTCCATGAGATTGTGATTTACCGGCGCGCAGGTAGGTTGAACAACAAAAACATCGTCACCACGGACATTGTCACCGATTTCGATTCTGCTCTCTCCATCGCTGAATGTACAAACCATGGTGGGGCTTAAGTTCATCCCCAGGTGATCGCATATCCCCCTGGCCAATTCAGGATTGGCATTGCCAGTGATAATTTTTAACTCTCCATAACCGGGCATGTATTTAAACCCTCTTTTTGGCTGGGGCGGAAGGATTCGAACCCTCGAATGACGGGACCAAAACCCGTTGCCTTACCACTTGGCTACGCCCCAACGATTACAGATAATAATAATAAAAAGGTATGGATTGGCGGTCAAGCAGAGTGCATGAATTGTAAGCGCTTGCCTTATCCCTGAAAAAGGCTGTCAGGCTTGAACCGGATCCACTCATCACGCAGGCTGCCGCACCGTTTTCAAACATGGATACTTTGATTTTTTGAATTTCCGGATAAAACCTGAAAATTACCTGTTCAAAGCTGTTGCTCAAAATCAGCTGTTCTTCAAGAGGGGAATGATTATCCCTTGCAAGACCGCTTGTCAAGCCAAGAGAAGGATGGTCCTGTTTTTTGGACAGGTCCCATTGCTTGTAGGCCCATGCAGTATCCACATGAATTTTCGGGCAGATGAGGATCATCATCAGTCCATTAAGATTCAGCGGGAAAGGCGAAAGAATATCTCCTATGCCTCCAACCCTGGAGGGCTTATTCGAAAAAAAGAAGGGGACATCCGCTCCAACCCTGGCTGCAAGAGCTAAAAGACTGTTATGATCAAGTTTACTTGATCCGGCCATTCGGTTGAGCAACATCAGCATAGACCCAGCGTTGGAGCTTCCGCCTCCTAAGCCGGCGCCGATGGGAATATTTTTTTGCAGAAAAACCCTGATCCCGGGTTTAAAACCGGTTGCTTCGGCAAAAAGCTCATAGGCTTTGTGCAGGATGTTTTGTCTGTTTTCCAGCACAGGAGGACAACATGTCACCTTTAGGCCGGTACCGCCTGTTTCGGTTATGTCAATATAATCAGCAGGCCTGGGAAGAGGATAAAATACAGAGTCGATAATATGGAATCCATCTCCACGCTGCTTTATAATTTTCAGGTACAGATTAACTTTGCATCCTGTTTTCAAACTGTAATGTCTGGCCATATTAAGCGCTGTCCAAAACTTCGGAGCAGGGAGTGACTCCCCGCTCCGATGAATGTTCTTTAAAGGTATGTGGTTGAATTAAGCACCGGCCTGAGTTGATCTGATTCGAGATGCTTTGGATAAGCTTCTCAAACAGGTGCGTGACAATAACGCGGATTAGGTGACGTTTCCGGATTGTTTTAATGTCTTATTGGTTATCAATTGGAATTGTCCTGAAAAGGTTCTGACCCTGTCGATTGATCAGGAGCATGAGCACCCCTTTGGGGCGGGCATCTTCTTCCAGTACGGTATTGAATTCCTCGACACTGTTTAAGTTATTGCTGTTACCCTGCAAAATAAGATCTCCGGGAATAAGGTCCGCCCTGTGGGCTTTTGAACCTGAAGCAACATGGATTACCAGAAGTCCTCTGGGTTGCTCAAGACCCAGGGCTAAAGCCTCCTGCTGGTTTGGAGGTCTCATGGCCAGACCCAGCTCATCCTCTCTGGGTTCCGGCTGTTCCTCTTCAGGCTCCGGCTCCCTGGTCATCCTGGCCACATCTCTTTCACCAAGAGTTACATTTACATTTTTTCTCTCCCCTTCGCGCCACAAGATGATTTCAATGCTGGAGCCCGGAGAAATGGCGCCGATTTTCCTGGTCAGGTCGGTGGAGTTTTCCACGGGATTATCATTTATGGCCAGAATAACGTCCCCGGCCCTGATTCCGGCTTCTTCAGCAGGATCTCCCTGGGTGACATCAGCCACAAGAGCGCCTCGGGTTTCCTCCAGGCCAAGGGCTTTTGCCGTGTTCTCATCAATGTTCTGAATGGTCACTCCAAGCCAGCCCCGGCTTATTCTTTGTTCGGTGCGAAGCTCTTCTATTATGCCCTGGGCCATGGAACTGGGGATGGCAAATCCTATTCCCTGTCCGGCAGCCACGATGGCGGTATTGATTCCAATGACCTCTCCCTTGAGGTTCAGAAGCGGACCACCGCTGTTGCCGGGATTGATGGAGGCATCGGTCTGGATGAAATTATCATAAGGTCCGGCCCCGATTATTCTGCCTTTGGCGCTGACTATTCCCGCGGTTACGGTATGACTCAGGCCGAAAGGATTGCCGATGGCCACAACCCAGTCTCCAACCCGCAGTTCTTCTGAATCTCCAAATTCAAGTGTAGGCAGCTTGATGTCAGTTTCAATCTTCAGTATCGCCAGATCTGTTTCAGGATCAGTACCTATCACCTCCGCGTCAAAACTCTCATCTCTTCCCTCAATCTGGAAAGTGACCTGTATCTGATCGGCTCCACTGATTACGTGATTGTTTGTGACAATAAAACCATCTTCCGAGATAATGAATCCGGAGCCAAGTGAACGTTGCTCCTGAGGGGGGCGTTCTCTTTCAGGTTCACCAAAAAATCGTTCAAACTGATCAAAAAATTCTTCAAAAGGATGTCTCCTTTCGGGAAGACCCCTGAAGAATTGTCTGATGTCCGGACGTTCAACCAATGTAATGGTGCTGATATTGACAACCGCCTCTCCGGAATTTTCAGCCAGGTCGGCGAACTGGGGCAATGAAGCCCACGAGCCGGAACCCGCGAATAATGTGAGTAAAAAGAAAAAGATAAAACCTGCTAATATCTTACGCATTATTAACCTCCAAATATATTGTTTGGTTTAGTCTGACACTCTATGCCTATCCTAATTTCTGATAATTGTCGATTTTTGATTTTGATGGTTTATCCGGTTTTTCTGAAAAAATAAAATGCGCCTGCTAAAAGATGGCTAAAGTTACAAAGATTGTCGGATTGGCCTGGATAATTTAAAGTTCAAAAAAAATTTATAGTATGGTTAAGGTTGAATGGACTTGTTTTATTAGGAGCGTCACACCCGGGCGCACCCGAGAGCAAACCTGCAAGTAACTTGAAATGATCTATGCGCCTGGATTGCTTCGCTTTCTTAGCGCAAAGATTGTCGCGCTCTAAGACTCGCTCGCAATGACACCTGTGATAGTCACAGTCCAGGTTACGCCTTACCTGTCATTGCGAGGGAGCAAAAGCGACCGAAGCAATCTGTATGGCAAACCTTTATCAGGCTGTTGCTTAAACGCTTCAAGTTATTTGTAAGAATTTGAAGGACAAGTATCCAAAATAATACCCCGGGTTTGTTTGTAAAGGGCTTATAGTTCAATCTCTGGAGACTAAATGTTTAAGTTGATTTAACACACCGGGTTTATTAGTGTGCAATGCGTTTGTAAGCCATTGCAGATTAACTCACATTCGAGGTTGTTCATGGTGAAAAAAAACACAGAACGTCCCTGGCTTGATAATTATGACAAGGAAGTAGGTCCAAACCTGCACTATGAGGAAATACCCGTTTATGAATACTTGGACCGCATCGCTCTTAAGTATCCTCAAAGAAAAGCCATTGTATTCAATAACTGGAAGATTACCTATAACAAGCTCAAAGAACTCACCGAAACGGTTGCCGCCAACCTCCGCGGATACGGGCTCAGTCCGGGAGACAGGGTGGCCATTATGCTGCCCAATCTGCCGCAGACGATAATTGCTTACTGGGGAGTTCTAAAAGCCGGAGGGACGGTGGTCATGACCAATCCATTATATATGGAAAAGGAAATGATACACTACTTTACCGATTCAGGAGCCAAATTTCTCATTACCCTTGATTTGCTGTGGCCGAAAATCTCACCCCTTATGTCCCGCTTCTCTTTGAACAAGGTTTTTATAACCCGCATATCCGACTGTCTTCGTTTCCCTCTGACCTGGTTGTACAATTTGAAAATGCACCGTGAAAGGAAAACGCCCGAAATACCTTATGACGACCACAGGGTTCTTCACTGGAACAAGCTGGTCAAAAAAGGTGAGGTGTTTATCAAGTACACTCCCAATCCCAGATACGATCTGGCTGCTTTGCAATATACGGGTGGCACGACCGGAGTATCCAAGGGAGTAATGCTTACCCATTATAATTTATCAGCAAACGTCAGGCAGTCCATGGCTATCTTGCATGAGGTGGGTCCTGAAAATACCGTTCTGGGCCTTTTACCTTATTTTCATATTTATGGGCTTACCGTTTGCGTCAACTTTGCCACGGCCATAGGAGCTACCCTTGCTCCTTATCCAAGATTTGTGCCCAGAGAAGTATTAAAGGCCATTGAAAAGGTCAGGCCGACCATCTTTCCCTGCGCTCCGGCGGTATTTAAGTCGCTTTTGCAGCAAAAAGATATTGACAAATTTGATCTATCTCCAATCAACTACTGTATTTCAGGTTCAGCTCCCTTACCTGTTGAAACAATAGAAAAATTCAAGAAAATGACCGGGGCTGAAATCATCGAAGGCTATGGTTTGACAGAAGCCTCTCCCATTACCCATTTGAATCCCTTGAGGGGTAAACGTAAATACGGCTCCATTGGAATGCCTTTCCCGGATACGGACTCCGCCATTGTGGACATGGAGCTCGGAACGGTCAAGCTTCCGCCCGGAAAGATCGGAGAGCTGGTTGTCAAAGGCCCTCAGGTGATGAAGGGTTACTGGAATCTTCCCGATGAAACCGCTGGCGCAATCCGGAATAACTGGCTTTATACCGGAGATATTGCATATATGGATGAAGAGGGCTATTTTTATATTGTTGACCGCAAAAAGGATTTGATCATCACGGGAGGGTATAATGTCTATCCCAGAGAAATTGACGAAGTCCTTAATGAGCACCCAAAGGTAAAGGAAGCGGTCACTGTAGGTATACCCAACGAAAACAGGGGTGAAATCATCAAGGCCTACGTGGTACCCAAAGATGGTGAGGACCTGACCAGGGCAGAGATTATCTCTTTTTGCCGGGAAAAGCTGGCCGGGTTCAAAGTGCCTAAAAAGGTAGAATTCAGGGAGGAGCTGCCCAAGACCATTGTGGGCAAGGTCTTGCGCAGAGCCCTTCGTGAGGAAGAAATGAGAAAGTCGAATAAGAATAGTGAATAGTCAGAAATGCTCACTAATGACGTCCGGAGACCACGCAGAAGTTTTTTTGGATTGTGTAATAAACTTTTAAAATATTGTAAAAACAATACCGGGAAGTAACCCTAAAGCAAGGCGTATTAAAATGTATTGCAAAAAGTGTAAGTATACCTCCTTTGACCATCTGGACAAATGCCCTAAATGTGGTCTGGAATGGAATGAAGAGAGGAAAAAGCTGGGCATTGAATGGCTGACTGCTGCTGGAAAAGGCTGGCTGGAATT